>DAISHS010000136.1:0-11034 GCA_036822415.1 Chloroflexota bacterium | reverse complement strand
GTCGGGGATGACGTCGTAGCGCGGGTCGTACTGGCCCACGTTGTACCAGCGTTGGGCCACGGCCTGAATGTCGTTGACATCCACCAGCCCGCTGTGGTCGAAGTCATAGCAGAGGCTGACGACGCCGTTGATGCGCACGACGCGCCCGTTGTTCGTATCGGCCACCAGCAGATCGCCGCTGGCCAGCAGCGCCAGCCCAAACGGCCGCCAAAAGTTGCCGCTGTGCCCATCGTTGGGCGCGCTCCAGCTGCGGACGAGCGCGCCGCTGGGACTGAGCAGCTTGATGCGGCTGTCATTCAAGTCGCTGACGGCCAGCGCATCGCCCGGCAGACGCGCCAGGCCCTGCGGCTGCCCCAAACCGGTGGCCCAGTGCGCCTGCCAGGTCAGGCTTACGCCGTTGTCGTTCAGCGCCTCGATGCGCCCATTGCCGCTGTCCGCCACCAGAATGGTCTGCCCGGCCGGCCCCACGCTCAGCAGCCCCTGCGGGCTGTTGAACTGGCCGGCGCCGCTGCCCAGGCCGCCCAGCTGACTCAGGGTGTTGCCCAGCCAATCCAACACATCCACCCGATGGACGTTGCTCTGACTGACGACCAGCCGCGTTTGCTGGCTGTTGCCCACGCGCGCGACGCCGCTGATGAAAAGCTCATCCAGCGTGGCGTCGGCCTGATCGCGGCCGTCCACGCCCGCGCCCACGCTGAACCAGGTCGGCATGCCGGCCAGGGGCACGCGCTGCACGTGCGAATCCATGAGCTGCCCATCCACCCAGAAGGTGAAGCGGCGATAGGTCGTGCCGGTCTGCACCGGCTGCCAGGCCAGGGCCAGGTGATGCCACACGCCCGGCTGCCAGTTGCTGACGTCGGCGTAAAGGGCAAAGTCGTGCTGTCCCAGGCTGCCGTCCGTGAACCAGGCATAGAGCCAGTTCCAGTCGGCCTTGGCCAGCCGCAGGCGATAGCCGTCATCGCCGGCCTGCAGGGCCTCGAACAAGGCGTGTTCCTGGTTGTCCGCGCCGATCCAGTCCGGCTTGACCCAGAACTGCACGCTGCCCTGCGCGGGGTCGAAATGGCCGCTGGCCGCGTAGGCCAGCTGATCGTCTCCATCCACCAGCACACCGCTGTCGAAACGGCCCGGCGCGAACGTCAGGCCGGTCGCGGTGACCGGCTGGCTGCCGCTCAATTTCAGGCTGCCCTCGAACGGCGCCAGGCCCAGCGTTTGCCCATCGGCCGCCGGCCGCACGGTCACGGTGAAGGGCGCGCTGGCCCGCGCCACACCGACGGGGCCTTGCAGCGGCCCGCCCACAAAGCTTTCCTGCCCAAACCAGTTGACCAATTGACGCTGCGCGTCCAGCACCTTCAGGCGGTTATCGCCTGTCACCGCGACCAACCACTGCCCGTCGCTGGTGCGCACCAGGCCGCGGCCGCCGGCCAGCCCCAGGTGCACCGATCCCTGGCGTCCGATCCAGCGGTCATCCGCCCCCTGCGTCGCCAGCGCGCCGTCGTGCGTATCCAGGATCACGCGCTCGCCGGTCGCGGGGTTGACGGTGACCGCGATCGGCAGAATGGTGCGCTGCGCACGGAAGACCGGGCTGAAGCCGCTCTCGCGGCCCTGGTTGTCCACGGCGGTCACGGCGTAACGGGCCGTGCGGTTCGAGGTGTCCACCAGGGTGAGATTGCTGGTGCTTCCCACCAGGCTGAAAGGATAAAAGTTTGGTTCCTGGCCGCGATAGACGCGGTAGGCGGTGATGCCTGTCGCGGGGCTGGGCGTCCAGCTCAGGCTGACGGTGGGGCCATCCACGCGGCCATCGAGCGCGGGCGGCGGCGCGGGGGCGTTGGCCGCGGGCAGGTGGGTGGTCAACACGCGCTCGTAGGCGCCGGCGCCGGTTTGCCAGAAGGCCAGGTTGAAATCGGTCAGCGTCCACCAGGCGTAGAAAAACTGCCCGCCCTGGCTCACCCGCACCAACAGCTGCGCGTTGTAACCGACCACGTCAATTTGGGCAAAGGGATTGGGCGCCAGCGTATGCCCGGTGGCCGTGGTGATGCCGCCCAGGGGCAGGCTGCGGTTGGGCAAGGCGAAGCGCCCATCCGCGCCGGTCACGCCGCTGGCAATGGGCGCGACCTGTACGACGCCGCCCGTGGTCTGGAAGACGGCAATGGCCGCGCCGGCCAGCGGCTGGCCGCTATTGTCCAGCACGCGCAGGGTGTTGCTGGCCGGCACATCGAAAAGATATTCGCCAAAATAGCCGCGGCGCCGGCCCTGGTGGCTGTTGAGCGCCAGCGCGCTGTGGTCGCTGTAATCACGCCAGGGGGTGTGCGGCCCCACATCGCCGCCGCCCATCAGCCCGGGCCGCAGCCATTCGAAGCCAAGCAGCAGCGGCCGGCTGTCGCTATCGCTCACCGCGTTTTGGTAACTGGCGGCCACGTTCAGATTGTACTCATCAATCACACCCAGCTGATGGGTCAACTCGTGAATCAGCCCCCAATCAATCGTGCTGGCGAAGGTTTGTGCGTAATTCTCAGCCGACAGCTGCGACTCGTTCTCCGGCGTGTCGGGATCGTCCGGCTCGACGCGGAAGGTCCAGCGGCCATCGAACCAGATGCTGCCGCTGACCAGGTCGCCGCCCACCTCCTCCGTCGCGGTGATGACATCAATGCGCACACGATCGAGGATGCCGTTGGGCGCGGCCGCATAGGTGGCCGCCGCCAGGTTGACGTTCATGCGGTCGAACTGGGCTTGAATCCAGTCATTGAAGCTCCACGAACCGACCAGGTTGGCCCGCGTGGCAAAGGCCTGCGCAATCAGCGGGTGAACCAGGACATCCATGTAAAGCGCGTCGGTGGCGTCGCTGCGCTGGTTGTTGTTGCGTGTAATTTCGGTGATGGTCGCGGCCGGATCGAGCGCCAGCGACACCGTGAAGCGATCGGTCTGCCAGGGCCAGGTCAGCATGAGGGTCGTTGTGACCCCTGGGGCCAGCGGCGGCAGCGCGACCAGGGTGATTTGAGGCTGTCGGTCTGACGCGGCCGCGGCCGGCAGCAAGGTCCAAACCGCGCTGGTGGCCGGACTGGTCATCGCGCCCTGGTTGGCGATGCGCGCCGTAAAGGTGACGATTTCACCCGCCAGGGGAAAGCGGCGCACGCCCTCCGTGCCCGGGCACAGGTCGGGCAGCCCGCTGCTGTAATCGAGGCAGTAGCGCTGATAGCGCGGCGTGCGCTCGATCCAGTTGACGCTGAGATCGGGCAGGTTGGGCGCGCGGCTGGCGGGGGTGAAGGCTTTGGGCGCCTCCGCGTCTACCCAATAGAAGGGGGGCCGCGTGGGGGGCGGCAGCGGGCCAGCGTGCGCTTGACCGGGGAGGCGCACGGCCAGTCCTGGCGCGGGGGTTCCGCCGGCGGGCAGGGCGGCGGCGGCGACAGGCGTCGGCGCGCCAGGCAGCGCCGCATACAGCGCCAGCAGCAGCAAAAACAAGACAGCAAGGCTCAACAACCAGTGACGACGCAGCATGGTATCCTCCCGACGTGCGGCTCAGAGTGACTGTTGCGGGGTCAAGTAGGGCCGGGGTATGGGCCTGAATGGGGTTTCAGGGGGATGACCGTATTGACGCATCGTCAGATCGCGGTAGATGAGGTTCAACTCGGCGCGTGCCTGCAGCAGGGCGCGCGTTTCAGGGCTATCCTGCAGGATTTGCTGCGCCGTTGCCAGGGCTTCGATCGCATCGCCGATGTTGGTGCCTGGCCGCGCGGCTGCCTTGACATGAACGATGGCGGCGCGCGGCGCGCCGGCCTGCGTGAGCTTATCGGCCAGGCGCGCCAGGCGCTGCGAGGTGGCGCGATCCACCGTGGTGACGCCGTAGGTCCAGGTGCCGCGCGTCCAGCCCAGCGCGGCGGCCACCGTCAGCACGAGGCACAGAATCAGACTGGCGACAACGACCAGCCCGCGCGCGGCCGCCCGTGGAATGGGCGGCCGCGGCAGGGCTTCCGCGTCGGCAAGCTCCGCCGTCGCCTCATCGTCCGCGACCGCAGCGTCCTCCTCCAGTTCGCCTGGAAAGGGCTGCGCGGCCGGGTTGGGATCAGGTGCGTCGGTTGGCATGATAAATCTTCCGCGGTCTTGGGCACAAGCCCCGGCTTCTAACAGAAACCAGGGCTTTTCAATTGCCAGGCGCTGACGGGCAGGCCGTATTCCAGGCGGAAGCCGCGGCCTGCACATCCTTGATGTCATTGCTGCCGTCACAGCCGCCGCTTGCGCGGCAGTTGATGTCGGCGGCGCGGTTGTACACACCGCTGTTGCTGAAAGCGTTCCACGCGTTCGCGGTCAGGGTCAGGTCGTTGGTCTCGATCTGCGTGCTGCCCGCGTTGCATGAGCAGTCCACGTCGGCCCAGAAGCAGGCCGGCACGGTGAAATTGACGTTCGAGATGTCGAAGAAGATGTTGTTGGCGCAGGCTACTTTGACGCGGGCGCTGCTGCTGTTGGCGTTCGGCGTCGTCACGGTTTCCGCGCCATCGTTCGCCACAGCGCTGGCCAGGGTCACGGGATAGGTCAACCCGCCATCGGTAGACAGGAGGATGTTGACCAGGGGGCAGCTGACGGGCGCCGCGGTGGTGCTGGCTACGTTCCACGTCACGTTCATGGGCGTGCCGCCCTGGATGGTGACCGCCGTGTTCGGCGCGGTGACCTGGAAAGGCCCGGCCGCGGTGGTGACGTTGAAGCTGAGCGATGCGTAGTTGACGCCGCCGCCGCCGGCGCGGTTGTCGCGGGCGGTCAGGCGGAAGTTCAGCGCGCGCGTCGTGTTGGGCAGCACTTCGCCAATGACGGTGGTGTTGTTGACCAGGTCCGACAGGCGGGGGAAGGTGCGCGCCGGGCTGGCGGTGGCCAGCCAGGAGCGGAAGAAGGGCGGGTTGGTGGCGTTGTTGGGCGCGCCGGCCGCTCCCAGGTCGAACTCCTCCCAGTTGAAGGTCAACGGGTCGTTATTCGCGTCGGTGCCGGAGCCGGTCAGGGTGAAGGGCGTCTGGCGCGGAATGGTGAAGCCGCCAACGCCTGCGTTGGGGACGGGCGGGCTGTTGCCGGTGTTGGTGGTGACCGGACAGGTGTTGCCCTGGCCGCTGACGGTGTAAGCGATGATTTCATCGAAGCTGATGACGTGGAAATAGTCATCGCTGTGCGGCTGCAGGTCCTGAGCGCCGCAGATGCCGGCGTAGGACATGATCGTGGAGCCGCTGCCCGGCTCGTACGCGGTGGCGCCATTGCGGTTGCCGCCGCCGCAGGAACCCGCGTTGCCATTGAAGCTGTGGTTGGCGCCAAACTGATGCCCCATCTCGTGCGCTACGTAGTCAATGTCGAAGGGGTCTCCCACGGGGCTGCTGCTGCCGGTGACGCCTTGCGCCTTCCAGCCCGCGCGACAGGGGACGCCGAGGTAGGCCACGCCGCCGCCGCCGGTGCTGAAGACATGGCCGACATCGTAGTTGGCCGAGCCGATGACCGCATCCAGGTTCGTTTGATTTTGACCGAGCATGGTACCGCCGTCGTCGTTGGTGTAAGGATCGGTGGCGGCGTTGGTGTAGATGATCAGGTTGTTGTTGGCAACCAGGACCATGCGCACGGCCACTTCGCGCTCATACACGCCATCGACGCGATTGACCGAGACGACGACCGCGGCCAGGCCCAGGGCGACGGTGCCGCCGAAAAATTGGGTATATTCGCCGGTGGCGGCCACGGCCAGGCGGTAGGTGCGCAGCTGCGATCCCGAGGCCGCTTGCGGGTGCGCGGCCATCAGCGCGGCGATCGTGGCGCTCATGCCGTCGTCAAGCGGAGGCGACTCGATGAAACGCTTGTCGGCCGGCGCCTGGAAATCACGCGTGTCGTAACTGATGTAATGGGCCGTATCGGCGCGCCGGTAAGGATCAATGTAGACCGTGCCGCGGCTGGAGAGGATGATGGCGTGAAAGCCGAACGGCGTCCAATCGAGCCGGGCGCTGGCGGTGCGATCGTCCAGGCCCTGACCGGCGTAGGTCTTGATTTCAGGGAAGCGGGCAGCCAGCTCAGGCGCCATGACAGGCGACTCGACCAGGCTAAAGCGCCCCCAGGCGCCATCCGGCAGCGGCAGGGTGATGACGGCGGCGCTGTCGCCCACCGCGGTGGTTGCTTCGGGCGGCGCCTGGCGCAGGAGGGCCAGCAGCGCGTCCTGGTTGACTGTCAATGTACGATAGGCCTGCGGAACGATCAGGCGTTCACCGCCGGCGGGCAGCCTGGCTTCATCGGTGTCTAGCCACAAGTCGGACCCGGCGGTGGGTTGCGCGGGCTGGGCGCTGGCGACTGCGCCCAGCAAGAGTGAGCAAATGACAAGGCAGGGAACGACCCATCGTTTCAACGATGGCGCGGCGTGGAGCAGAGCGTTGTTCATGATAAATCTCCTGGCAGTGATGGTTGCGGTATGGACAACGGCGCTATTATAGATGAAGTTGCCTGCCTGCGCCAGTCTACGCGGGCGTGGCCCGCCCAGCGGATGCCTGCGCTCAGGGGTGCATTTCAGTTTCGGGGTGTAGTCCACGCAGGTGGACTTTGCAATCGTTGCAGCGACTTGCAGTCGCCCGATCTGCCCCCAGTTTGAAATGCACCCTACGCTCAGCCTGCGAATTCGGCAAGTGACCTGGCTTGCGGGAGGCTTTGCCCTTTCTTTGCAGGCATGGTAAAATGACAGCAGGTTGTTCAAGATTGCGCAAGTAAACCTCGTGTTTGACGCCACCAGGCCCCTGACAACCTGATTGCGGGGTTGTGCGTCAGGCGTCCTTCGTCGGTCAAAGACGACAGCAGACCGACTGCAACTGGAGTCCGGTTTTAGTTGACAGAAGGAGAAAACATTGAACCTGCAAGAGTATCAATCGAAACGGATCTTTGCCAAGTATGGC
Organism: Chloroflexota bacterium; assembly: GCA_036822415.1. Lineage (GTDB taxonomy): Bacteria > Chloroflexota > Anaerolineae > SSC4 > Amarolineaceae > Amarolinea. The sequence goes on along the minus strand of DAISHS010000136.1, from coordinate 4,144 downwards.
GTTCCCATTCCACGCGGTGAAGTTGCCACGACTGCCACGGCCGCGCGGGACATTGCCCGGCGCTTGGGCGCCCGTGTGGTGATCAAGTCGCAAGTGCTGGTCGGCGGGCGCGGCAAAGCTGGCGGCATCAAGCTGGCGAACACGCCGGATGAAGCCGAAATGGTCGCCGACAAAATTTTGGGCATGGACATCAAGGGCCTTAAAGTACGCAAGGTGCTGGTGGACGAAGCGGCCGACATCAAAAAAGAGCTGTACCTCGGCCTGGTGATTGACCGCGCCCAGCGCCGCGTCGTCATGATGGGCTCCAGCGAAGGCGGCGTGGACATCGAAGAGGTGGCCGCGCACACGCCCGAAAAGATCAGCAAGATCGCCATTGATCCCTTCCTGGGCTTGAAGGATTACCAGGCGCGCGAGATGGCGATGACCATGGGGGTCAACCGCGAGCTGGTCGGCGATTTTATTCGCATTGCGCAGGCGCTTTATACTGCGTTCATGCAGAGCGACGCCTCCCTGGCCGAAATCAACCCGCTGGCGATCGTGGGCGAAGGCAAGCTGGTGGGCTTGGATGGCAAGATGGCGGTGGACGACAACGCCCTTTTCCGCCATCACGACCTGGATGAGATGCGCGATGTGGATGAAGAAGACCCCTACGAGGCCGAAGCTCGCCGCTTTGGCCTGAGCTACGTCAAGCTCGATGGCGAGATTGGCTGCATGGTCAACGGCGCGGGCCTGGCCATGGCTACGATGGACATCATCAAGTTCTACGGCGGCTCGCCGGCGAATTTCCTCGATGTGGGCGGCGGCGCGCAGGCTGACAAGGTCGCGGCCGCGCTGCGCATCATCCTGTCGGACAAGAACGTCAAGGCGGTCCTGTTCAACATCTTCGGCGGCATCACCCGCTGCGACGAGGTTGCCCGGGGCATTCTGACGGCGCTCAAGGAAGTGCCGACCTCGGTGCCGATGGTGGCCCGTTTGGTGGGCACCAACGAAGCCGAGGGGCGCGCCATTTTGGCCGATGCGCACATGGGGACCGCCTCGACGTTGGATGAGGCCGCGGACAAAGCCGTAAAGGCATCCAGGGGTGAGCTGACGTTCTGAACCTGAACGGACTGAAAAACGGGCGTAAGCGTAAGCAAATCGAAGCGTAATGCAATGGCAATGCGCCAGCAATGGATGCGTAACTGAATGGAAGCGCAATAAATGGAAGACTGCATTTTTTGTCAGATCATCGCGCATGAAGCGCCGGCCGCGTTCGTTTACGAGGACGACGCCGTGGTTGCCTTCATGGACATCTACCCGGCGACGCGCGGTCACTGCCTGATTGTACCCAGGCAGCATGTGCGCAATCTATACGATGCCACGCCTGACCTGGCGGCCGCGGTGATGGCCGCCGCGGTGCACCTGGCGCCGGCGCTGCGCGATGTTACCCATGCTGACGGCATGAATCTCTGGCAATCGAGCGAGCAGGTGGCGGGTCAGGTCGTTTTCCATTTTCACATGCACCTGCTGCCGCGCTACGCGGGCGATGGCTTGCATGTCCCTGGCAATCGCCGCCGGGCCGCACCCGCCGAACTGAACGGCCTGGCGACTGACGTGCGCCAGCGCTTGATTGCTTAATCTGGCCTTGATTGTTGAGTCAGGGAGGACTCTTTTCGATGAGTATTTTGGTCAATAAAGATACCCGCTTGATCGTCCAGGGGATTACTGGGCGTGAAGGGATGTTTCACACCAAGCAGATGCTGGAATACGGCACTAAAATAGTCGGCGGCATCACGCCCGGCAAAGGCGGCGAATGGGTCTTGGGTGTGCCGGTCTTCGACACGGTGCGTGAAGCCGTTGACGCCACAGGCGCGAATGCCTCTATCATCTATGTCCCGGCCCGCTTTGCTCCCGATGCCATCCTGGAAGCCGCGGACAGCGATATCAGCCTCATCGTTTGCATCACCGAAGGCCTGGCCACCCTGGACATGGTCAAGGTGCGCGCGTTCCTGGATCAAACCAATGTGCGCCTGATTGGCCCCAACTGCCCTGGCGTCATCACGCCTGGCGAAGCCAAGGTTGGCATCATGCCCGGCCACATTCACACGCCTGGGCCGGTGGGCCTGGTGTCGCGCAGCGGCACCCTGACCTATGAGGTGGTCTACGCGCTGACCGAGCGCGGCATCGGGCAATCTACCGCCGTCGGCATCGGCGGCGACCCCATCATCGGCACCACCTTCATTGACGTGCTGCGCATGTTCGAGGAAGACGATCAAACCGAGATGGTGGTCATGATCGGCGAGATCGGCGGCACGGACGAGGAGCGCGCGGCCGAGTTCATTGCGCAGCGCATGAGCAAGCCGGTGGTGGGCTTCATCGCCGGGCAAACTGCGCCGCCCGGTAAACGGATGGGCCACGCCGGCGCCATTATCTCTGGCGGCACCGGGACGGCCCAGGAAAAGATGGCCGCTCTGCGCAACGCCGGTGTGCAGGTGGCGCCAACGCCGGTCAAGATTGCCGAGCTGGTGGCCGACCAACTCAGCCACTAGCGCGAACGGCCCCTGCGAACCCGGTTTCAACAGAAGCCGGGTTCTTTATTGAACCAGGTTTGCTTGTGTCCACAGCCATTGACTTCAATTTGTCTCTCAGCCCCGTAGCCCAGCAGGCCATCGCCTGGCTGCAGGCGCAGCGCGTCCAGGCCTGGCTGGTGGGCGGCAGCGTGCGCGACCTCCTTCTGCAGCGACCGGTCCATGATCTGGACCTGGCGGCGCCCGGCCACGGCCTGCGCCTGGCCCAGCGCCTGGCGGATGCTCTGGGCGTCCCGTTTTTTCCCCTCGATGCGGCGCGTGACGTGGGGCGCGTCGTTCTGTTGGAACCGGACGGCAGTCAGACCTTTGTGGACGTGGCGGCGCTGCGTGGGCCTTCGCTGGCAGACGATCTGCGCTTGCGTGATTTCACCTTCAACGCCCTGGCCCTCGACCTCAACGCGCTCGCGGCTGGCGTCATTGACGTGACCGGCGGCCTCGAAGACCTGTCGCGTCGTCTCCTTCGTGTAGCCAGTGAGCGTTCGTTTCGAGATGATCCGCTGCGCATCTTACGCGGCGTGCGCCAGGCCCTGGCTTTCGGCCTGGTCTGGGATGCAGACAGCCTTGCCCTGGCGCGCCTCTCCGCATCGGCTATCGGTCAGGTTGCGGCCGAGCGCGTGCGCGAGGAGTTGAATCGCGCTTTCGTGTATTCGAGAGCCGATCTAGCGCTGGCGCAGCTCGATGACCTCGGCGCGCTGGCGGTTGTACTACCCGAAATCAAGGCGCTGCAGGGGGTGACGCAAAACCCGCCGCACACATTGGACGTCTATGCGCACACCCTGGCGGTTGTGCGTTGGACGCAGGCGCTTCTGCGCTGGCGCGATGTGGGGCCGACGCCCGCGCCTGAACTACAACAGATCGCAGCCCTGCTGACGCCTTTTGACTCGACGTTGAGCGCGTACCTGGCGGTGACGGTAGATCAGGGCCATAGCCGGGCTGGGCTGCTCGTCTGGGCGGCTTTACTACACGACATTGGCAAACCTGCGACGCGCCAGGTGGATGCAGCGGGCGCTATCACCTTCAGCGGCCACGAGGCGCTGAGCGGCCGCTTGGCGGCGGCGGTCTTGAAGCGCCTGGCCTTCAGCAGCGAGGCGAACCAGATCACGGCGCGCGCTTGTACGGAACATCGGCGCGCGGGCGCGCTCGCCGCTTCGACCGCCGGACAGCCCGATCGCCGCCAGGTCTATCATTATTTCCAGGCCGCGCATCCCGTTGGCGTGGAAGTCGCCCTGCTTTCCCTGGCCGATCACCTGGGCGCCTGGGGAACGGCTCTGCGCGCCGAACGTTGGCAGGCGCGTTTGGCCCTGGTGCAGACCTTATTGACCGCCTTTTTTCAGCATCATGCCGAACAGGTGCGGCCCGAGCCGCTGTTGGATGGCCGCAGGCTGATGGCTGAGCTGAGCCTCAAGCCGGGGCCGCAGATTGGCGAGCTTTTGGCCTTGCTGCGCGAAGAACAGGCGGCTGGCGTCATTGCGACCGAAGCCGCGGCGTGGGATTTTGTGCGCGCAGCCGCGGCGCGCTGGCCCAACGCTTGAGCGAGCGGCGCGTTAGCGGGCGAAACGATAGTCGGTTTGCGCCGA
>DAISHS010000135.1:0-11066 GCA_036822415.1 Chloroflexota bacterium | reverse complement strand
CTCATTCGCCGCAGGGGTCGCCATGTCAGAAAACATCATCCTGGAGACGCGCAACGTCAGCAAGCATTTCGGTGGCCTCAAAGCCGTGGACGGCGTCAGTCTGCAGGTGCAGGCGGGGACGCTCCATTCCATCATTGGCCCGAATGGCGCGGGCAAGACCACCTTTTTCAATCTACTGAGCGGCGCGCTCAAGCCGACGAGCGGCCAGGTTTTTTACAAAGGGCAGGACATCACGCACGTCCCGGTGCATCGGATGGCTCACCTGGGGCTGGGGCGTTCTTTTCAGATTACGAACATTTTCCCGAATCTGAGCGTGCTGGAAAATGTACGCCTGGCTGTGCAGGCGTTGGGGCCAGATAACTTCGCCTTATGGCGTGACTCGCGGCATTTTCCGCAGTACGCCGCGCAGGCATTAACCGCCATTCGGCAGGTGGGGTTGGACGGCAAGGAAAACGCGCTGGCGCGCACATTGGCGCACGGCGACAAACGCAAACTAGAACTGGCTATTCTGCTGGCGCCTGACCCCGCGGTGCTGCTGCTGGATGAACCCACGGCCGGCATGGCCTCAGAACAGGTGCCCCAGTTGATGGAGGTCATTGACGCCATTCGTGCGCAGGGCAACAAGACCATCCTGCTGGTAGAGCACCGCATGGACGTGGTGATGCGGGCGTCAGATCGCATCACGGTGATGCATCAGGGCGCCATTCTGGCCGACGGCACACCCGCTGCCGTGGCGGCCAATGAGACCGTGCAGCATGCCTATTTGGGCGGCCTTTACCACCTCTCTGATCACTCCCGCAACCCCTGAGAAGAAAATCATCGGCGTTTGTGTCCCGACGCCGTTGGATGTCGCCGCCGTGGGATGAGCCAGGGCGTTAGTCCCTGGCGCGGCGAGGGAAACGCAGACCGAAGCTGAGCAGGTAATGATGCGTATCATACCTGCTTAGGGATTGATCGAGTAAAATACGCACGCGTTGATGACCAGTCGCGTGTGGGATAGAAAACCGATGTGGACTTCTACACCACACGCTGAATGATAGGGGAAATCCAGAATAGAGGAATCATGCTCAACTATCCATCGAACCTGAAGCACGAGAAAATTCGCGCCTGGGTTGACGAAATGGCCGCCTTGTGCAAGCCAGACGAGGTCTACTGGTGTGACGGCTCCCAGGCCGAGTACGACGAAATGTGTTCTCTTCTGGTCAAAGCGGGCACCTTTGTCCGTTTGAACGAAGAGAAACGCCCCAACAGCTTCCTGGCTTTGTCTGACCCCAGCGACGTGGCGCGGGTAGAAGATCGCACCTTCATTTGCAGCGTCAGAAAACAGGACGCTGGCCCTACCAACAATTGGGTTGACCCGAAGGAAATGAAAGCAACCCTCCAGCAGCTTTTCGATGGGTGCATGCGTGGGCGCACCATGTACGTTATCCCCTTCAGCATGGGCCCGCTTGGTTCCTACATCGCGCATATTGGCATTGAACTGACCGACTCTCCCTATGTCGTCGCCAACATGCGCATCATGACGCGCATGGGCGCCAAGGTGTGGGATGTTCTGGGCGCTGACGGCGAGTATGTGCCGTGTATGCACTCTGTCGGCGCGCCGCTGGCGCCTGGTCAGCAGGATGTGGCCTGGCCGTGCAATAAGGATCAGAAGTACATTGTGCATTTCCCTGAAGAGCACGCCATCTGGTCGTTTGGAAGTGGTTACGGCGGCAACGCCCTCTTGGGCAAGAAATGCCTGGCGCTGCGCATCGCCTCGGCCATGGCCCGTGATGAGGGCTGGCTGGCCGAGCACATGCTGATCCTCGGCGTCGAATCGCCAAGCGGTGAGAAGACCTATGTGGCGGCTGCCTTCCCCAGCGCCTGCGGCAAGACCAACTTTGCCATGCTTATCCCGCCCAAGGCTTTCGATGGCTGGAAGATCACCACGGTGGGCGATGACATTGCCTGGATCAAGCCTGGCCCCGATGGTCAGCTTTTCGCCATCAATCCAGAGGCCGGTTACTTCGGCGTCGCGCCTGGCACCTCCACCAAGACGAACCCCAACGCCATGGCCAGCATCACCGCCAACACCATCTTTACCAATGTGGCGCGCACGCCAGATAATGATGTGTGGTGGGAAGGGATGACGAAAGTGCCGCCTGCCGGCTTGATTGACTGGCAAGGCAAGCCCTGGACGCCCGATTCGGGCCGTAAGGCCTCCCATCCCAACGCCCGTTTCACCGCCCCAGCCTACCAGAATCCAGTGATTGATCCTGAGTGGGAAAACCCGGACGGCGTCCCGATCAAGGCGTTCATTTTCGGCGGTCGCCGCAGCAACGTGGTCCCGCTGATTTTCCAGGCCTTCAACTGGAACTACGGAGTTTACCTGGCTGCGACGATGGGTTCGGAAACGACCGCCGCGGCCGCCGGGCAAGTCGGTCAGGTGCGGCGCGATCCGTTCGCCATGCTGCCTTTCTGCGGCTACCACATGGCCGATTACTTCAATCACTGGCTGCAGTTCGGCCGCACCATTCCCAACCCGCCGCGCATCTTTGGCGTGAACTGGTTCCGCACCGATAAGGACGGCAAATTCTTGTGGCCGGGCTTTGGCGAGAATATGCGCATCCTGAAGTGGATCGTGGAACGCGCCAACGGCCGCGCCGTCAGCGTGGAAAGCCCGCTGGGCTGGATGCCGCGCTACGAAGACCTGGATTGGACCGGGCTGGACGACTTCTCGCGCGAGCAGTTCATGGAACTGATGACGGTGGATCGTGAGCTGTGGAAGCAGGAAATTCTGTCACACGATGAGCTTTTCATCAAACTGTATGACCGCCTGCCCAAGGAAATGATCTTCCTGCGTGAGCTGATCCTCTCTGCCCTGTGGCGGTCGCCGGAGCATTGGGCGCTGGCGCCTGAGACGGCGTGAAGAGGTAAGCGCCTGCGCGCCTGATTATTGACGTGTAACCGTTGGACCGGGCTTGGCTCTCAAGCCCGGTCTTCTTTTGCTCTGCGCTGTGGCAACCACTTATTTGCATCTTGCGTCTTTGTCGTATATCCTACTTTACACGAGGTGAAAAAAAATATGGCTGAATGTATCAACTGCAAGACCTGGAATCCTGATGATAAGATGGTGTGCTGGCGCTGTCAGACGCCGCTGCCCAAACCAAAACCGCCCGAGCGCAAGCGCAAGATGTCCAGTACGATGATGATATGGCTGATTGTCGCTCTCTTCTTGATTGCCTGGCTGTTTTTTCAGCTCTTCATCATGAATCCTTTTGGCCGCTAGGGCGCCGGCATGACGCAGCCGAACGGTCCTGGACGTGACGATCTCCCCCTTTCTCCCCTGCCCGCTGCCCCTGGGCCTGAACCACCCTCGTCAGCGGCGCTTGCGGCCCGCTTGTTGACTTGGGGCCGCGAGCAAGGCCGCTCACTCCCCTGGCGCACGCCCGCCGCGGCCGGTCACCGTGACCCCTACCTGGTTTGGGTCAGCGAAATCATGCTGCAACAAACCCAGGTGAGTACGGTGATCCCTTATTACGAACGCTGGCTGGCGCGCTTTCCCACCCTGGCGGCGTTGGCCGCGGCTCCCCTGGACGATGTCCTGAAGTGCTGGGAAGGGTTGGGCTATTACGCCCGTGCGCGCAATCTGCACCGCGCCGCGCAGATCGTCCTTGCACAGCACGGCGGCCAGGTGCCCAGCGACCGGGCCATGCTGGCCGCGCTGCCTGGCATCGGGCGTTACACCCTGGGCGCCATCTTGAGCATGGCCTTTGGCCAGCGCGCCCCTGCGCTCGATGGCAACCTCAAACGGGTGTTGAGCCGCGTTTTCGACGTCAGCACGCCCCTGGGGCAGGCTGCCACCGAGACCCGCCTGTGGCATTTGAGCGAAGAACTGGTAGCCGCCCTGCCCCGCGCGGATCAGGCCGGGCCTCTGAACGAGGCGCTCATGGACCTGGGGGCCACGGTGTGCCTGCCGCACAACCCGACCTGCCTGACCTGCCCTCTGCTGGGGCTGTGTCAGGCGCGAATCCGTGGTGTGCAGGAGGCGCGGCCCGTGCGGGCGCCGCGCAAGGCGTTGCCCTATTTCGATGTCACCTGCGCTTTGATCTGGCAGGCCGATGGCCGCGTTCTGATTGCCCAGCGTCCGCCCACCGGGATGTTGGGGGGGCTGTGGGAGTTTCCGGGCGGCAAACAAGAGCCGGGGGAGAGCCTGGCCGAATGTCTGCAGCGTGAAATTATGGAAGAGTTGGGCATGGTCGTCGAAGTCGGCGCCAAACTGATCGCGGTTGAGCATACTTACACCCATCTGCGCATTACCCTCCATGCCTTTCACTGCCGCTGGCTGCACGGAGAACCGAGAGCGCTGGGCGTGGCCGCCTGGGCATGGGCGCGGCCCGATGAGTTGAACCGCTACGCCTTCCCTGTGACCGACCTGAAAGTCATTCGCGCGCTGCACGAGATGGGACGGCCGCCCTATTGAGCGAAAAGCAACTGCAAAAAGGGAGAAACCGTATGCCGAAAATTCTACGCTGGGGCTTATTGAGCACGGCGCGTATCAACCGGGCCATTTTGACCGCCATGCCTTTGTCGTCGCGCAACGTCGTGACCGCGGTGGCGAGCCGCACGCCCGCGCAGGCCGCGGCCTTTGCCGCGCAGTGGAACATTCCACGCACCTTCGGCAGTTACGAAGCGTTGCTGGCCGATCCCGACGTGGACATCATCTATAATCCCTTGCCCAACGCCCTGCACACCGAATGGACGCTCAACGCGGTGCGGGCCGGCAAGCACGTGCTGTGCGAGAAACCGCTGGCGTTGACGGTGGCCGATGTGCAGGCGATTGCGGCTGCGGCCGCGCAGGCCGGGGTGGTCGTCGCTGAAGCCTTCATGTATCGCCATCATCCGCAAACGCTACGCGTCAAGGAACTGCTTGAGCAAGGCGCGGTCGGCGAGGTGCGCCTGATTCGGGGCGCGTTCAGCTTCCTGTTGACGCGCCGTGACGATGTGCGCCTGCAGCCAGGGCTGGGCGGCGGTTCCATTTGGGATGTCGGCTGCTATCCGATCAGTTACACCCGTTTTCTGGTCGGCGCGGAGCCGATCGAGGTCTTTGGCTGGCAGGTCAGCGGCCCCAGCGGCGTGGATGAGCTGTTCACAGGCCAGATGCGCTTTGCCAACGACATCCTGGCGCAGTTCGATTCGGCCTTCCGCCTGCCGTTCCGCGCCTTCATGGAGATTACAGGCAGCGAGCGCACGTTGACCGTGCCGACGCCGTTCAGGCCGCAGACCGACGTCGAAGTGCTGCTGCGGGACAATAACGATCAGGTCGAAGTGATCAAAATTGCCGGCGAGTCGTTGTACCTGGGCGAAATCGAAGATATGGCCGATGCCGTGCTGCTGGGCAAACCGCCGCGCGTCAGCCTGGCCGAAAGCCAGGGTAACGTCGCCGCCATCAGCGCCTTGTTGGCCTCGGCGCGCACGAATCGCCCGCTGACCCTGTGAGGTGGACCATGCCAACCAGTTTACCAACCTCAGATGCGGCGGCTGCTGCGGTCTTTTTATGGAGCGATGCGCTCATTCGCATCACGATCATCATCCTGCTAACCCTGGGCCTCCTGCGCATCGTGCACCTGCTGGCGCGACGGGTGCAGCGCCGTTTAGCGGCCAGCGAGGTTGACCAACAGCAGGTGCTGCGCATTCGCACCCTGTTGCAAACGGCGCGCAGCGGCATTGACGCCGTGATTATTCTCCTGGCTGTTTTCATGATTCTCTACGCCCTGGGCATCAACGTCGTGCCGCTGTTAGCCGGCGCCAGCGTCGCCGGACTGGCCGTGTCATTGGGCGCGCAGACGCTCATCAAGGATTACATCGCCGGCGCGTTGATCCTGCTCGATGATCTCTATCGCGTGGGCGATTCCGTCGAGATTGGCGGCGTTAGCGGTCGTGTGGAGCATGTGACCCTGCGCACCACGCACCTGCGCAAGGATGGCAGTGACGTGATGTGCGTAGTGCCGAACGGCGAGGTGCGCGTTGTCATCAACCAGCGGGCGCGGCCGCGCCCAAGCGCCGCGCAGGAGCCGATGGGCAAGCCGTAGCGCTTTGCCCTGGGTCGGCTGTTTGACTCGGAACTTCGAAGGAACTCTATGTATTCTGTCGCTCTTCGGGCCTGGCGTCGCCTGATGGCCCTTGATAACCCCCACCTGTCGCCAGCGTTGAAGTGGAATTTCGGCCATCTGTACTTCGACATCGCCGGTTTTGGCATCCTGGCCGGCAGCGCCATGGCCTTTCTCTCTGTCTTTGCCACCCGCCTGGGCGCGACCGGGCTGCAGGTCGGTTTGCTGAGCGCCGGCCCTGCGATTGTCAGCCTGTTCCTCTCACTGCCAACCGGGCGCTGGTTGGAAGGGCAGGTGTTGACCCGCACCGTCTTTCTCACGTCGCTGTGGAATCGCGCGGGCTATGCGGCGCTCGTCATCCTGCCCTGGCTGCTTCCCCCCTCCGCGCAGATTTGGGCGATTCCTGTCGTCATCATGCTGATGTCGCTGCCCGGCACGCTGCTCTCCATTGCGTTCAATGCGATGTTTGCTGACATTGTGCCGCCGGAATGGCGCGCCCTGGTCGTTGGACGGCGCAGCGCGGTGCTGGCCATCAGCATGACCGCGGCCTCGCTCATCAGCGGTCTGCTGCTCGACCGCCTGCCCTTTCCGCTGAACTACCAGCTGATTTTCCTCATCGGCACGGCGGGCGCGGCTTTGAGCAGCTATCACCTCTGGTTTTTACGACCCGCCCTGGCGCCGCCGGCGCGCGTGGGACGCCCCATCCTCGATGCGGCCCAGCCAGGCAGCCTGCGCTTTTTCGACACCCTGCGCACCGCCCTGGGGCTGCGCTTTTTGACCCGCGCCCACGGCAAGCCGCTGCTGCGTCTCGATTTGTTACGCGGCTCATTTGGGCCGTTGTTGGCCGCCTACCTCTTTTTCTATTTTTGCCAGGCCATGCCGGTGCCTTTGTTCCCGCTCTTTTGGGTGCGCAACTTGCACCTGTCCGATGGACAGATCAGCCTGGCCGCGGCCCTGGTCAACGCGGCGACGCTCATTAGCTCCCTGTACCTGGTGCGGGTCAGCAATCGCTATGGGCATCGTTGGGTCCTGGTGGTCGGCGCCTTCTTCTACGGCATCTACCCGCTGCTCACCGGCCTGGCCTGGGATGTCAGCTTGATCTGGGTGGCCTCGCTGCTGGGCGGCGGCGTTTGGGGTTTTACCAGCGGCGGCCTGGTCAATCGGCTGATGGAACGTGTGCCGGAGGATGATCGCCCGGCGCACATGGCGCTGCACAATGTGGTGCTGAATCTGGCGATCCTGGTCGGTTCACTGACCGGCCCATTGATCGGCGATTGGATGGGGCTGCGCTCGGCGCTGCTTCTGGGCGCGGGGCTGCGGGTGCTGGCGGCTTTCCTGCTTGCGCGCTGGGCGTGAACGCAGACCCGGCGCAGTCGTTGGGGTGGAGAGCGGGCCGGCTTGCAGAGTCTATGCAGGTGGACTCAGGGAGGTGTGATGATGCGACGTTGGAATGGTTGGGGCGATGAGGCGGTTATCTATCCGCTGCCCAAAGCTGCCGGCAGCTTTCTGGAAGCCTTGATGGGGCCAGGGACGCCGCCGCACGACGCCAGCTGGCAAGACGTGGTGGCTGCGGCGCCGCCCACGCGCCTGCTGCCGCACCCGCTCGTCTTCGCTGACCCGGCCGATCGCATCCGCCATGCGCGCGGCCAAAGCCTGCCCGATTGGATCGCCCTGCGCAGCGGTCGTCTGGGCGCGCTGCCTGACGGCGTCGCCTATCCCACCAGCGCGGCCGACGTGCGCGCGCTGCTGGCGTACGCGCAGGCCACCGCAACACGCCTGATTCCCTACGGCGGCGGCACCAGCGTGGTCGGTCACATCAACCCGCCGGCGGACGCCGCGCCGGTGGTGACGGTGGACATGCGCCGCTTGAACGGGCTGCTCAAGCTGGATGAGGTCAATCATCTGGCGACCTTTGGCGCCGGGGTCACGGGGCCAGACCTGGAAGCGCAGCTGCAGGCGCAGGGCTTCACCCTGGGGCATTTCCCGCAGTCGTTCGAGTATTCCACCCTGGGCGGCTGGATCGTCACCCGTTCCAGCGGGCAGCAATCCCTCGGCTTTGGCCGCATCGAGCGCCTGTTTGCGGGTGGACACCTGGAAGCGCCGGCCGGCGCGTTGGACTTGCCGGCCTTTCCCGCTTCGGCCGCCGGCCCCGATTTGCGCGAGATCGTGCTTGGCTCCGAAGGCCGCCTGGGCATCCTGACCACGGCCACCGTGCGCATCACCCCCATCGCCGCGCACGACGACTTCCGCGCCGTCTTCTTCCCTGACTTCGAGTCAGGGGCGGCGGCCGTGCGCGCCATCGTGCAGGCCGGGCTGCCTCTCTCCATGCTGCGCCTCAGCACGGCCGTGGAAACACAAACCAACCTGGCCCTGGCCGGGCATCGGCGCTTGATGGCCGCCGTAGAGCATTTTCTGGCGGCGCGCGGCGCCGGCGCTGACAAGTGCATGTTGATCCTGGGCATGAACGGCGCCGAAGCGCAGGTCAAGCTGTCACGGCATGTGGCCCTGGGCCTTGCGCGCCAGCACGGCGGCGTGCACGTGGGACGCACGTTTGGCCAGCAGTGGCACAAAAACCGCTTCCGCGCGCCCTATCTACGCAACACGCTTTGGGAAATGGGCTATGCCGTTGACACGGTGGAGACGGTGACCGATTGGGCCACGGTTCCTGCGCTGATTACGACCCTGGGCGCGACCCTGCGTGACAGCCTGCTGGACATCGGCGAACGGACGCATGTCTTTACCCATCTTTCGCACACCTACCCGAGCGGCGCCAGTGTCTACACAACGTACCTGTACCGCCTCGCGCCCGATCCGGATGAAACCCTGCGCCGCTGGCAGGTGCTGAAAGAGGCCGCCAGCCGGGTCATCCTGGCGCACGGCGGCACCATTAGTCATCAGCACGGCGTGGGACTGGACCACAGGCCTTACCTGGCGCAAGAAAAGGGCGCTCTGGGCATGGCTGTGCTGGGCGACTTGTGCCGGCGCTTCGACCCTGAGGGCCTGCTGAACCCGGGCAAATTGATTGCATGATTGACAACGGCCTACTTTTCGGCTATAGTCAGCGTAAGGCGCCGACGATAGACAGCCAGAACCTTTGTGGATTATGAGGAATACCATGACCAACGAATTTCATGTCAGTATGCAACTGAACACGCAAGAGCAAGAAGTGGTTGATATGCTCAAAGAGGAAATGCACCTGCCATCCGCCGATGATGTCATTCGGCTGTTGGTGCGTCAAGAGGCGCAGCGTAAGGCCGTTGTTTGCCCGACGTGCGGTCATTTGGCGCGCAAAGCCGCGGACGATGTGGCAAACTGCAATTCCTGCTTGTCCGTCATCACCCTGAGCGAGGGCATCTGGGAAGTCGTGCAGATGCAAAAACGCGCGTAAAACGGCCAGTCTGGCCTGCGGCGACGGGCGCGGCGCCTTGCTTCGCTTCATTCAATTCATCACAGAGGTGGGACGCGCATGGGATGGCAACGCAAGATTCTATTTGGCCTGGCCTACCTGACCGGCAAGACGCCCTGGGACACAGGCATCACCCCGCCGGAGGTGGTGCGCCTGGTGCAGTCGGGTGAGCTGATGCCTGGCCGCGCCGTTGACCTGGGCTGCGGCACAGGCCTGAACGCCATCTACCTGGTGCGTCATGGCTGGCAGGTCGTGGGGGTGGATGGGGCCGCCTCCGCGATCCGGCGAGCCAAGCAGCGCACCGCACGCGAGGCGGCTGCGCTGCGTCAACAGGTCTGCTTCATGGTGGGCGACGTCGCCGATTGGCGCTGGGCCGGTCCCGCGTCGTTTGACCTGGCCCTGGACATCGGCTGCCTGCACAGCCTGGCGCCGCTCGAACAACAGCGCTACGCTGCGCACTTGAGCCAGCACACGACGCCGGGCGCTCATTTTTTGCTCTACGCACGGGGCGGCCAACGCCTAGACGGGCAGTCGGCCTCCTTTGGCCTGGAGCAAGCGCAGATCGAATCGCTCTTGACGCCAACATGGCATTTATTGTGGGCGCAACATGGCCAGGAAGGCCCCCATGCCTCGGCCTGGTATCTTTTCAGGAGAGACGACAGGTGAATCAGTTCGATCTAACGGGCAAGGTAGCCATTATTAGCGGCGCGTCGCGCGGCATTGGCGAAGCGATCGCCATGGCCTACGCGCAGGCCGGCGCGGCCCTGGTGTTGACCAGCCGCAAGCTCGAAAACGTCGGCCCGGTGGCCGACAAGATCAAAGCGGCCGGCGGGCAGGCGCTGGCCCTGGCCGCGCACGCGGGTCAACAGGCCGACAGCGAAGCGGTGGTGGCGCAGGCCGTGGCGACCTTTGGCCGCGTGGACATTGTCGTCAACAACGCCGGGACCAACCCGCACTTTGGCCCGCTGTTGACGGCCGAAGGCAGTCATTGGGACAAGATTTTCGAGGTCAACGTCAAGGGCTATTTTTTCCTGGCCAAAGCGGCCGTGCCTGTCATGCGCAAGCAGGGCAGCGGCAAGATCATCAACATTGCCTCGATCGCCGGCATCAACCCAGGGCCGCTGATGGGAGTTTACAGCACCAGCAAGGCTGCGGTCATCATGTTGACCAAGGCCCTGGCGGCCGAGCTTGGCCCGGAGAATATCCAGGTCAACGCGCTGGCGCCTGGCTTCATCCGCACCAAGTTTTCGGCGGCGTTGTGGGGCAATCCGCAGTTGAGCGAGATGCTGGAACGGGCCACGCCGCAGCATCGCATGGCGCCCGCGCAGGAGCTGACCGGAGCCGCCCTCTATCTGGCCTCGGACGCCTCGAGCTTTACCACGGGCAGCGTGCTGGTGGTGGATGGCGGTTTCAGCCTGGGCGCGCTGCCCATCGCCTGACGCGATGGGCAAAGCACCCGCTTTTGCGCCGAAACCATCCTGACGCTTTCACGCTGGTGCATTTCAGTTTCGGGGTGCAGTCCACGCAGGTGGACTTTGCAATCGTTGCAGCGACTTGCAGTCGCCCGATCT
>DAISHS010000134.1:0-11124 GCA_036822415.1 Chloroflexota bacterium | reverse complement strand
GCCGCCGCGCCGCCGGCCGCGCCCTCTTCGCCGCCCCGCAGCGTCAACCCACCCGCGGCGCGTCCCCCCATCAACGCGCCCGCGCCGCGTCCTGCCGTCAACGTGACCCGCGCGGCTCTGGCCAATGCGCCGGTGCTGCCGGCGGAAGTGGCGCAGACTTATTTCCCACTTCGCGCCGGGGAAGGTTCGGCCCTGCGCCGCTTGACGCAACTGGCCGGCTTTCACCTGGAAGCCGAGGCGATTGACCTGATCTACAAACCGGCGGTGCTTGGCCTGGGCGCTGTCCATTTCATAGATTTCAAGCGCGGCGTGGATCAAGTCAGGGATGTGGGCCTTCTCCTGCTGGTGCGTGACGGCGACCGCCTCCTGCAGTGGCGTGAGGCGGAAGCGCTGGAGACCGCGCAGACTGCGCTCCTGAATCGGCCGGAGCCAGGCGCCCTGTTTGCCGATGTGCCGCCCATCGTCAGTACCCCCCGCGCGCTCAAGACCCTGGAAAGCAGCTTTGGGGATCACCTTTACCGCACGCAAGGATTTAGCCTGTGGTACAACCCTGCGCTCAAGCTCTATTCCAAACCGACCGAACGGCAGCGTGATTTCATCATTCGCTGCCAACAGGCCGCGCGTGAAGCACGCGATGCAGAGGTTGATGCGTTGGCCCAGAAGTACAACGCCCAGATTACGCGCTATCAAACGAAACTGTATAAACAACAGCGTGACTTGATCGAAAACGAAACCGAGGCCTCCGCTCTCAACCGTGAAAAATGGGTCACCATCGGCGAAACGGTCGTCGGCGCGCTGCTGGGCAGCCGGCGCACGCGCGTGATTTCCACCACCATGACCAAGCAACGCCTGGCCGATCAGGCCAAATTGGACGTGGTGGAAGGCCGCCAAACCGTCGAAAGTCTGCGCAAGCAGATCAATGATTTGCAAGCGCAGGGCCAGCGCGCGGCCGAAGCGATCACCAGTCACTGGACCGCGACCCTGAATGACATCCAGGAGGTCAAAGTGACCCCGCGCAAGACCGATGTGGCCGTGCGCCTGGTTGCCCTGGCCTGGCTGCCGGTGTGGGAGATCACCTACACCGACCTGGCCGGGCAGATTCGCAGCGAACGCGTGGAGGCATGGCGCGGATAGAGCGCGCCGCTGCCCACGCGGCGCCCTGGCCGCGGTCATGAGCGGCGATCAAAAAAACGGAGGCTGGAGTGATCCAGCCTCCGTCGCGTAGCACGTACAGCCTGTTTGAGAGTCGCGAGGGATTTAGAACTACAGACGAATCGAGCGCCTGAGCGGGCAGACCAGGCGTGGGGAGATCGGCTGAAAGTCGCCGCCGAAAGATGATCGTCTGTTGCGCGGGCGGTCGAGTGGGCCGGCCGCCCGCCTGGGAAGCGCTTGCTTAAACCGTTACAACCGAATCTTCGGTGCCGAATTCATTGGCGGCGTAGGAATCGGCGGCCCAATCGTTGTACCAGGCGCCATCTTCGCTGCGGTAACGAAAACGATAACTATTGTTCGCCGACAGGCTCACTGTGACGTACAAAGCGCCATCCTTGCGCAATTTAAGCGGCGTCGCCGCCACGTCCCAATTATTGAAATCACCGACCAGGGTGCCCTTGGTCAAACCCGCCTCGGCGGGCAATTCAAACGTGACTTTGCACGTCTTATTATTCTTAGCGTACTGCTTGGTCAACATTCTGTTCTCCTTCTTAAAACTACATGCTGTGAATCTCGCGCCTAGCAAAGGCCGTCTTACGCGCAGACTGGGTGAGCTACCTTCTGCTCGAACCCAGTCGGGCTGATTGTACCAAACAAGGCAAATTCTGCAAAAATCGCTGATTTGGTGATGCATAGAAATGGCAGAACGGGAAGATGGATTGCTTGCGCCCCTGTAGAACCTGTGCTAAACTACGCCCGCCTTAAACCTTCCGCAGGCGCTCAACCTGCGGAAGGTTGGTTCTGTAATGACGAACACCCTGTTACAACGATTTACATCGAGGTCGCCCATTTGTCGTCAACAACCCTGTTGACCGATCCCTACGCCATCACCACGGTGCGCTGGCTGATCGGCCTGATTTTCTTGCTGTCAAGTATCACCAAACTGCGTGATCCCAAGGGATTCACGATGGCGGTGTACAATTTTCGCGTACTGCCCGCGCCTTTGGCCGATCTTTATGCCGCGCTGATCCCCTACGTGGAGATGGTCACCGGCGCGCTGCTGCTGCTGGGGCTGTTGACCCAGATTGCAGCGGCCGTGGCCTTTCTCACCCTGCTCAGCTTCACGCTCGCCATCGGCTGGAATCTGACCCGCGGCCAGCACCCGGACTGTCATTGCTTCGGCAACCTTTTTTCCGAGGAACTGTCGAGCATGCTGGTCATCCGCAATGTCGCCTTGATGGCGCTCGTCAGCCTGGCCGTTTTCACCCCGAGCGTTTTCCTGGCGCTTGACCCCGCCCTGGGCCTGGCGCCGACCGCGGCCGCCCTACCCTGGCTCGACGCCATTCCTTGCTTGCTCCTGGCCGTCACCGGCGTGGCGATCGTACTCCTGGCCGGCCAGGTCAGCGCCACGATCAGTCGCAGCCCCTGGGTCGAAAGCCCCTGGCCCTCATTCACCCCCAATCCTTCACTCCGGCGCCGTTCGAGCCGCCGACGGTAGATGCCCATGTCTTCACTCTGGATCATCAGCACAGTCGTGCTCTGGATTTTTCTCCTGGCCCTCGCCTTCCTGGTTTTCGTGCTTTATCGCCAGGTAGGCTTGATCTACCTGGGACGTTCGCAAGGCGTCTCCCGCGACGGCATCGCCGAGGGCAGCCAGGCGCCCGATTTTACGGCGCCTGACCTCAACGGCGTGCCGCACCGCCTGGCCGATTATCGTGGCCAGCGGTTGCTCCTGATCTTTGGCTCGCCCAACTGCCGCCCCTGCCAGCAGCTGATTCCTGATCTCAACGAGTTCAGCGCCGCGCACCAGGGCGACGTACGCTCGTTCTTCCTCAGCGGCGCGTCGCGTGAAGAAAATGCGCGCTTTGCCTCGTTGTACGATATCCGCGTGCCCATCCTGACCATTCCCGTTGATGAATCGCTGCAAAGTCGCTACTTGACTCGTGTCACGCCCTTTGGCTTTTCTATAGATGAGGAAGGCAAAGTTCTGGGCAAGGGCCTGGTCAATTCACGCATTCACCTGGAAGTTCTCTTCGAGCGCCCGGTGGGCGATCCACTGCACAACAATCCATCTGCCACGGAGGTACCATGAACGTAGAGCAAGAAACGCGAGCCCAGCTGATGAGCGAGGCTCTGGCCCGCCGCACCGTTACCCGCCGCAGCTTCCTGGGGCGGGTGGCCCAGGGCACCTTCACCTTTTTGGCCGCGGTCGCCATGAACTCGGCTCCCACCGCCAGCGCACGCGCCAAATTCGGTGTGCAAGATTGCTGCGTACCGCCCGGTCCCTACTGCATGGACTATGGTTTTCAGTGCAACGAAGATGGCACCTGCAAGTCGCCCTGCTGGATCAACTTGATCTACTACCCCAACCAGGGCGGCTGTTGGACCTGCGGCGGCAGCGTCAACCCCATCAACTGTTGTGACTGCTGGTGCCGCAAAACTGGCTGCCCCAGCGATCGGCAGTGCGGTTGTGTTTCGAGCAATGCGCCTGACACCTACAATCGTCATCCGCGCACGGTGAACGCCAACTGTTGAGAGAGGGGCCTATGACGATCTCTACTCCTGCTCTGCGCAGCAGTCACCTGGTGGTGATCGCGGCCGTGTTGGGCGCCCTGACGGCGTGGGCAAGCGGGCTGTCGGCGCCAGCCGTGGCGTTGGGCCTGGGCTGTGTGCTGGCCATCAGCGCGGGGCTGTCCAAAACCTGCACCCCTTGAGGGGTCAACATGATCTTCGTGATCGCGCCCCTCGTGCAGGAGCGTCAGACAGCTCGCCAATGGCTCATCCGCGCCGTCATTTACGCGGTCGCGCTGGTCACGACCGTTATCCTGTTCAATACCCTGTTGGCCCTGGCCGCGCAGCGCGTGCAGATGACCCTGGGCGCGCCGCCGAGCGGATGGAGCGGGGCCTTTGTGCTGGTTGGCGCGCTGGCTCTCCTCTACAGCGCCAATGAAATCGGCCTGCTGAGCTTGCCGCTGCCCGCGCTTGCCATTCAGGTGCCGCGCCAATGGGCCACCTATGGGCTTTATCGCGGCGCCGCCATTTATGGCGCGGCGTTGGGTGGGGCCGGCTTCATCACCTACCTGCCCTTTGCCTCCTATCACGCCATGCTGCTCTGGAACCTGGCGCGAGGCCTGCCGTGGTATGGCGCGCTGCTGGGATTGCTCTACGGCCTGGCGCGAGTGACGCCGGTCTTCAACGGCGCCCTGCGCCAGCAGCCCATCCAGGCGCTCGTGCGCTGGAAAGAGTGGTTGTACGCCAAAATCAGCGTCTGGCATTTACTCAATGCCCTGACGCTGAGCTTCTTCGGCGCCTTCGTGATGGTGATGGCGCTGCGCTAAGCAGGGTTGCCAACTTTTTGCAAAGTTGGCAACCTTGCTGTTAGGTAGATTCTTAATTTTATGACCCGACGCGGCATCCCAGAGAAGTTCACCGTTGACCCCGCAGCGCCGACCTTTGGCCCAGAAAACCTGGAAACCGGCAAAGGACTGGCCGGCGGCAATCCCTTTCAGCGCGTGCAGCATACCGGCTACCTGCGCGCGCCGCTGAACAAGCCGCTTTTTCAGATCGCCGACCTGGAGGAGAACGGCGATGGCCTGCATGAGCGTTATCGCCAGCGCCTGGCCGATTTCCTGGCCCGCGGGCCGCTCGAAATCGAGATTGGTTTTGGCGACGGCAATTTCCTGCTGCAGCGGGCGCACAGCCACCCAGAGCGTCAGTTCATCGGCTTCGAGCTGCGCTGGCACCTCTTGCGCCAGGTGCTGAAGGTCGCTGAAAATACGCCGCTGCCCAACCTGTGGGTTTCGGCCGACGATGCCCGCTATGCGCTGGCGCGCACGCTGCCGCCGGCCTGCGCCACGGTCATGCACGTCCTCCTGCCCGACCCGTGGTGGAAGCGGCGTCATCAGCACAAGCGCATGTTCACCGACTACAGCATAATCCTGTTGGCGCGCGGCCTGGCCCCCAACGGCATCCTGCACGTGCGCACCGACGTCGAAGGTTACGCCGAGGTCATCGAAGCCGCGATCGCGGCCAGCCAGCTCTTCACTCCCCACGATGCCAGCCTGGCCCCGCTCTTCGCCGACACCATCCCCACCACCCGCGAAGCCTGGTGCTATGAAAACGGCTTCCCCATCTTCACCTTCTATTTTCAACGCCTTGCGCACTGAATGAGAGCAAAATTGCATGGATCTCGTCACGTTTTACGATGACTACTGGCGCAACAAGCCTGACATCTACGATCAAGTCAGGCTGGACATCGTCGCCAGCTATGTGGGCACGGGCGAAAACGTGCTGGCGGTAGACTGCGGCCCCGGCGTGCTCGCGCGTCAGCTGGCCGACAAGGGCAACCAGGTCACCGGCGCGGACATGTCGCATGTTGCGGTGGGCCGGGCGCGTGACCGCGGCCTGGCTGCGTTTCAGGTTGACCTGGACACCACGCCGCTGCCCTTTGCTGACGGCAGCTTCGACACCGTCGTCTCCGATTCGGGCCTGGAACATCGCTACGACTTCGGCAAGGCGTTCGATGAATGTGTGCGTGTGCTCCGGCCGGGCGGCAAGCTGGTGCTGCTGCTGCCCAACATCGCGCACTGGCGCTGCCGCTGGTGGCTGTTGACCGGCCGCTTTCCTTACGTGCGCAACACCCCCACCGATCTGACGCACCTGCGTTTCTTTACCCTGGCTGAAGCCCGCGCCCTGCTCCAGGCGCGTGGGGTGCGCATCGTTCGCACCGATGGCAGCGCCAGCCTGTGGGTGCCGGGCCTGTACCCCTTCTTCTTCCGTTGGCCCGGACTTCGTCAGGCCTACACCTGGCTGGCGCGACACTGGCCGTCGCTTTTTGCGCGCGATTTCATCGCCATCGGGTATAAACAATGACCCAACTTCCACAGCGCGAACGCGCGGTGCAGGCCGTTCTTTTCGATTTCGATCAGACCGTGGCCACGCTGGCGCAGCCCGAAGCCGAGCTGGCCGCGGCCGGGGCGGCGGCAACCGCCGCCGTGCTGCGCGCGGCCGGGCTGGACTTGCCGGATGACTTCGAAATGCAGTGGCTCAAGGCGCTGGAGTTTGCGGCCAGCAAATCGGTGCAGGAACAGGACGAACACACGGCCGATGACACCCTGGCCTTCCTGGTCCAGTTCTACGGCTATGTATCGTTGGAGCGCAAGCTCGTGCGCCAGGCCGTAGACGCCTATTTCGCGCCCTTCATCACAGCCAGCGCGCTGCTGCCCGGCGCGCACGAGACGCTAACGGCCCTTCACGCCGCGGGCTATCGCCTGGGCATCGTCGCCAATCACAACTGCGATCGGGCGCTGCAACGCAGCGTGCGCAAACTGGGCCTGCACGACCTGGTGGATGTGGTCGTGACATCGCAGACGGTGGAGCAGCGCAAGCCCAAGCCCAAGCTCTTCGAGGTGGCGCTCGCTTATTGGGATGTAGAGCCTTACCAGGCTGTGGCGCTCGGCGACCGCCTGGATGAGGATGTGGCGCCGGCGCAGGAATTGGGGCTGCGCGGGGTGCTGTTGAGCGTGCTGCCCCATCCTACCAACCGCCTGGCCGCGCGCCAGGTGACGCCGGATGCCAGCCTGAGCGCCTGGCCTGAGCTTTTGCCGCTGCTGGCGCGCTGGCAGGCCGAAGGTGAAAACGACGCTGATGACTTCTGGAGCGGCCAGATCCCTGAAGCGCCGCCGGCGGTCGCGCCTGATTTCGATCCGACTAGGCCAGGTGAAGCATGAAGCCTGTGCAAACCGCCGTGCCGCGTGAATATCCGGCCGCGCCGCTGGTTGGCGTCGGCGCGTTGATCTGGCGGCCGGAGACCGGGCAGGTGCTGCTCATTCAGCGCGGACGTGAACCAAACAAGGGGCTTTGGTCGCTGCCCGGCGGTCTGGTGGAGGTCGGCGAGACGCTGGCCGCGGCCGTTGCGCGTGAGGTGCTGGAGGAGACCGGGCTGACGGTGCGGCCAGGCCCGTTCGTCGCCAGTTTCGAGCCAATCGTGCGCGACGAAGCGGGGCGCGTGCGTTTTCATTATGTGGTTTTGGATTACCTGGCTTATTACCAGGGCGGCGCGGCCCGTGCGGGCGACGACGCCGCCGCCATCGGCTGGTTTACACTGGCGGAGATAGCCGACCTGCCCATGCTCGCGGACACGCGGCAGGTCATCGCGCAAAGCATGGGCCTGGCCGGCGCCGATAGGGACAAGAGCGAGCGCGGGCCTGGCTAGAGGGCGCGCGCGTACTGGCGGTGCATTTTATAGAAATCCACGCCCAGGTCGCGCAGCTCACGCTGCATGTTGTCGTTGGACACGCTGATTTGCACCAGGTCGGCATGATCGAAGCCGCCCTCGGTAATGCTTTTTTGCAGCTCACTGAACAGAATCGCCATACCGCCGAGACCCCGGTACTTCTCCACGATCCCCGCGCCGTTGATATTGACCCATTTGGTGCGCTTGAGCTCACGCAGCAAATCTATCCAGCCCACAGGCCACAGGCGGCCGCGCGTGCGCTGCACGGCGGCTGAAACGTCTGGATAGGCCAGCAGGAAGCCGACCGGTTCATCCTCTCGCATCACAATTTTGAGCAGGCGCGGATCTGCGTACAAAAGGATTTGGTTGGCGATGGTCTGCATCTCCTCCGCGGTCAGAGGCACCCCGCCGCTCGTGCCGCCGAGCGCGGCGTTGTACAAATCGCCCAGCTGAGGGACCAGACGCAGCAGATCACGCCGCGTTTGAAATCGCACCACGCGCAGGCCGCGCCGCTTCTGCACCAGCGCGGACACCTCGTGAATCTTCTTCGGGAACGGCATGGCCGCGCTGAGGTAGCCAGAGACCGAATCATCGAGACGCTCGAATCCGGCCGCTTCGATCAGCGCTGGATAGGTGGAGAGATTGTAGGGAATGCCAAGCGCGGGGCGGTGCTCGAAGCCTTTGACCAGCAGCCCCAGGCCGTCCAGCGCGCTCAGTCCCCGCGGCCCTACGATGCGGTTCAAGCCGCGCGCCCGCGCCCAGTCGAACCCGCGCGCAAAAAGCGCCAGGGTCGTCTCCCGGTCGTCAATGCACTCGAACAGGTAGAAAAAGGCCGTGCGCTCATGGTTGTACGCGTTGTAGTTGGCGTTGTCCAACACGGCCAGGCGGCCGACCACCTCATCGTTCTGGAGCGCCAGCAAAAAGATGGCGTCCGAATGGCGAAAGAAAGGATGGCGCTCGCGATCCAGCATCAACGCCGCGTCGGGCGCCAGCGGCGGCACCCACTGCGGCACGTCGCGATAGAGACGAAAGGGCAGGTTCAAGAATTGCTGGCGCCAGTAGCGGCTGTCCGTGTCAATTTCCATGATTTGCATACCGGTTCTCCTACGCTGCAGGCCAAGACTGATACCGACATTATACCACGCCTGACCCCATCCAGCCTATCCAATCATGCGAAAGGCAGGTTTCGTTGAAATTCGCTGTGAAGCCTTGCCGGCCGGTGCATCCGGTGCTACACTACAGCGTGTAAAGCACCGTGAGAGCGACCCGGAATGGCCGCCCGATCGCCGACGTGCCATGCGGTGCACGTTGTATCTGAACGAACCACAGGAGGTTGCCCATGCAGCATACAGTCATTATTTACGCCAGCAAGCGTCAGCTGCGCACGCTCAAAACCCAGGTGTCAGCGATTTTGACCACCTATGCTGATTCGGCGCTGGTTGAAGTTACCACCCAACAGCTCGACCAGCTGACCAGCGAGGGATATTCGCTGGAGGTCTTGGAGAACATCAATGAAATCAACGTGGGGGGCGAATTGGTGGATACCTCGATCGCGCCCCTCGCCGTGGACAAAGCGGCGTCTGGCGTGCGCGGCGTGCTGCGTGCGGACGACCTTCCGCATCATTACCTGGTGCAGTTCATCGGCCCCATCAAGCCTGAGTGGCTGCAAGCGGTAGAAAAAGCAGGCGGCATCCTGCGTGAACCCTTACCTTCGTTTGCCTATGTCGTTGAACTGTCCGATGCCGCGTACGCAACGGTGAGGAATCTCGATTTTGTGCGTTGGGTTGGCTACTTTGAACCCAATCTGCGTGTATCGCCAGACCTGCGCCAGAGTCTTGAGGAACCCGCGAGTCGCGGGGTGGGGCCGCAGGTCGCCAAATCGGCGGCGGCAAGCGCCGTGGCCGAGCCGCTGCCGCCAGAACCGCTCCTCAGCACCTTCACGGTTCATTTCTTTACCCACGAGTTGTTACAGGCGGCCATCCCGGTCATCAAAGCGCTCGGCGGCGACCTGGATGAAACGCCTGAGGCGGACGCGCTGGTTATCAGTGTTTCGTTCGACCCCGACAGGCCCGACTTACCCGAAAAAGTCATGGCGCTGGCCCAGATCCACGGCGTCAAATCGGTGGATCAGTTTGTCCTGCGGCAGGTGCGCAACAATGTGGCCGCGCGCCTCATGCATGTCCTTGAGACAATGCCGCCGCAAGAGCCTGGGTTGACCGGCAAAGGGGAGATCGTCGGCGTCGCTGACACCGGCCTCGATTCCGGGGAAACAAACAACATCCACCCTGACTTCGCCGGGCGCGTAGCTGCCATTCAAAGCTGGCCTATCTCTGCGGACTACAACAGCGTGGTTCTCAACAAAGGCGGCAACGATGGCCCGGCGGACCTCGATTCGGGGCACGGCACCCATGTGACCGGCTCCATCCTCGGTTCTGGCGCAGCATCAGCCCAACAGAACGAAGTCATTCGCGGGATGGCGCCCGAAGCGACCCTGGTTTTTCAGGCGATCGAGCAGAAGCTGGAATGGACGCCCGCCTACCGCCAGGCCTTTCAGCGGCGCTACGGGCGTGCCCCCGCCCCTTTTGGACTGGCTGGGCTGCCGGCTGATCTTTACGCCTTCTTCAACAAAGCCTACGAGGCCGGCGTCCGAATTCATAACAACAGCTGGGGCGGCGGCGCTTACGGGGCCTATGACAACTTCTCGGAATCGCTCGACCGTTTCGTGTGGGATCACAAAGACTTCGTGGTGCTGGTGGCGGCCGGAAATGATGGGGCCGATCAGGATCGCGATGGCAAAATTGACCCGGGCAGCATCACCCCGCCGGCCACCGCCAAGAACTGCATCACCGTGGGAGCGTCCGAAAGCGAACGCAGCGGCTTAGGCTACCAGGCGGGCTGGGGCCAGCTCTGGCCTGGCTTCTATCCGCGTGACCCCATTCGCGGCGATCGGACGAGCGATCAGGCCGATGACATCGCCGCGTTCAGCAGCCGCGGCCCGACCCGCGATGGCCGCATCAAGCCTGACGTGGTGGCGCCTGGCACCAACATCGTCTCTACCCGTTCACACCAGCTGGAGCCGGGCGCCCACGGCTGGGGCGATTATCCCCCCCTGCCCCAGGATTACATGGTGGACGGCGGCACCAGTATGGCGACGCCGCTCACCACCGGCGCGATGGCCCTGCTGCGTCAATTCCTGCGCCAACAAGGCCGCCGCAACCCCAGCGCGGCCCTGCTCAAAGCCCTGCTGCTCCACGGCGCCGAATATCGCCCTTATCGCTACGGCGTGGCCCAACAAGGCGCGCCCTATGATTTCGAGCAGGGTTGGGGACACGTCAACGTGCTGAACTGTGTACGGCCGAGCACGCAGCGCGTCATCAACATGTATGAACGCGCCCGCGGGTTGACGACGGGGCGTTCGGTGCGCTTGAACTCAACGGTGGCCGACAGCAGCCTGCCTCTGAAAGTGACGCTGGTGTGGAGCGACTACCCCAGCTCGGCCAGTCAGAACCCCAACCTGGTCAACGACCTGGACTTGATTGTCACAACGCCGTCGGGTCAAAATTATCATGGTAATCAGTTTACGGCCCCCTTCAACCGCAGCTTTGACCGCACGAACAACGTGGAGATGGTGCTGATCAATGAGCCTGCGCCTGGCCGCTATGCCCTCACGGTGCGAGCCTACAACGTCGCGCGCGGGCCGCAAGACTTTGCCCTGGTCTGGTCGGGCGCTCTGGGCT
>DAISHS010000133.1:0-11264 GCA_036822415.1 Chloroflexota bacterium | reverse complement strand
GCGGCCGCGCCCGCCGGCGAGGTGCGCGTCACCTTTAGCCCGACGGCACGCGCCCATCTGCCTGGCCCGCTGCCGGCGGCAATTCGTTTATCGGTGCGCCTACTGGGCGTCCATCAATTGCCCCTGCTGCTGGCCGCGCTCAGCGTTGCGCTTTTCTACGGGCAGCCTCTCCCCCTGGTGCGCGCGGCGCTGGCGGCCAGCGAGCCATTGCCTGGGCGCCTGCGCCCGCTGCCCGGCCTGGCCGGGGCCACCCTGCTTGATGATTCGGCCACGGCCAGCCCAGCCTCCATGCAGGCTGCGCTGCAAACCCTGGCCGGCGTCAGCCAGCCGCGTTGGGCTATCCTGGGTGACATCGTTGACCTGGGCGAACGGGAGATCGAGGCGCATCATCGCCTGGGCGCGCAGGCGGCCGGTGTCGTCGAGCAGCTGATTGCCATCGGCGACCGCGCACGCCACCTGGCCGACGCCGCAGCCGAAGCTGGCCTGCCCGCGGCCCGCATTTTCCACACCTACAGCAAAACAGAAGCGACGCGCCATGTCCAGGCATTGCTGGCTGCGCGCAGCGCCCAGCCTGGGACGCCGCCGCCGGTCATTCTGATCAAAGGCGGCCGCGCCCTGCGTCTGGAGGAAGTCACGGCCAGCCTGCTGGCGCCCACGGCCGCGGCGCAAGCAGCCTCCCTGCTGGTGCGCCAGGACGCGGGCTGGCGTCAGGTGCGCCTGGCGCGGCCCGATCGTCCTACCTGGCTGGAAGTTGATCTGGAGGCCATTGCAGGCAACCTCAGCATCTTGCAGGCCGTGGTCGGGCCACAGGTCGGCATTTGCGCCGTCCTCAAGGCGGATGGCTATGGGCACGGCGCGGTGCGCGTCGCACGCACCGTGCTCAACAACGGCGCGCGCCTGTTAGCGGTCGCCTGCCTGGCCGAAGCCATCACCCTGCGCCGCGCCGGCATCGCCGCCCCCATTCTGATCCTGGGCTACACGCCGCCCTGGCAGGCGCGTGACGTCGTCCTCAACCAGGTAACGCCGACTGTCTTCGATCTCGATTTTGCCCAGGCTTTGCAGCGCGCGGTCAGCGCGCTGGGCCAGGGCCGCGCCGCCGCCGGACGCCAGGGCAGCAGCTTGAGCGCCGGCGCGCCCGGTTTTGCGCTGCACATCAAGGTGGATACGGGAATGGCGCGCCTGGGCCTGGCGCCCGAGGCCGTCATGCCCTTTGTCGAAGCGGTGCACGGGCTGCCCGATCTGTTCGTCGAAGGGATTTTTACGCACTTTGCCACGGCCGACAGCGCCGATCAGCGCTATCTGCGCTGGCAGCTGGGCCGCTTCCAGGCGGTGCTCGAGCAGCTGACGGCCAACGGGCGGCGACCGCCCTTTGCCCATGCGGCCAATTCCGCGGCGACATTGACCCTGCCAGCCAGCCATTTTGACCTGGTGCGAACGGGCATTGCCCTCTACGGCCTGCAGCCGGGGCCAGAGGTTCCTCTGCCGCCGGGAATGAAGCCGGCGCTATGCTGGAAAAGCACGGTCGCCCAGGTCAAACGCCTGCCGCGGGGCGCCTTCGTCAGTTACGGCAACACCTACCAGACCGACCGTGAGCAGAGCATCGCCGTAGTGCCAGTCGGCTACGCCGATGGGTTCCGGCGCGCGCCCTTCACCTGGCCGCCAGTACTGGTACGCGGCCAGCGTGCGCCGATCGTCGGCCGCGTCACGATGGATCAAACCATGCTCGATGTCACCGACATTCCCGGCGTGCGCGCCGGTGATGAGGTGGTGCTGATCGGACGGCAGGGCGCGCACGCGGTCACGGTGGATGACGTCGCCGCCGCGCTCGGCGCCATCAACTACGAAGTGGTCAGCGAAATCCTGGCCCGCGTCCCGCGCGTGGTTTGAAAGCGCCGGCGCCGCGGGGCCAGGCCCAATCGAAGCGCGTTGGCGCCCCGTTCACTGAAGCGTCCAGTTCTGCGCGCCGTAGGCAAAATCGAGGGCGCCTGGTGACGGGCTAAAATTCTGCAGACGCGTGCGATAGGCGTGGATGAGTAAGCGGTTATAGAGAACGACGCGCGGCAGTTCAGCGCTGACCGAGTCAAGCGCCTGGCAGTAGAGCGCCTGGCGCCGGCCCAGGTCAAGCGTCGCCGCGGCGTCGGCCAGCCGCGCCTCGAAATCACGGTTGATCCAACGGCTGTAATTGGAACCGGCGCCCTTGTTGGCCGCCGTCGGGATACCGTCCGCGGCGAAATTGGCGGTCAGGTAATCGGCGGGATCGGCCAGGGACGGGCCGCTGGTGAATTGGAGAACATCGAAACGCCCATGCTTGCGCACGCCGTCCCGACCCCAGGAGGCAAAAAACAGGTCCGCGGGTAAGTTCTCGACGTGCAGATCAACCCCGATTTCCTTCATCATGTCAACCAGCAGCGATTGGGCTTGCTGGCGCAGCGGGTCATCGGTCGTGGTTTGATATCTGAGGCGTAACTTGACGCTTTCCTTGATGCGGATATTGTCTGGCCCTGGCAGCCACCCGGCCTCTTCCAACAGCTGACGGGCCTTGTCCGGGTTGAATTCGGTCAGCGGTTGGTCGCAGGCAGCCCAGCCACGATTGAGGATGCTGGTAGCCGGCGTCACTTGAGCAGCCAGCAACTCGGCCAAACGCGGCTTGTCTATGCCGAGTTGAATCGCCTGGCGCACGCGTAAGTCAGCCAACTGTGGATGTGGATGCTTGGCCGGGTCAGCGGGGGCGTCCAGGGCAGGATCGGCCAGGTTGAAAAGCAAAAACTCGGTTTCGCCCGTCGGCTGCGCCGTGTAGCGCACGCCCTCCGGCGCCAGCGCGTCCAGGTCATTCAGATCAGACTCGGTCAGCCCCCACAAGATGTCAAGCGCGCCGGTTTTGATGAGCTGCAAGCCCGCGGCGCGGCTGGGGATGATCTGAATGATGATCTGCTCGACGCCGACCTGGCCGCGATAGCTTGGGTTCTTGACCAGCGTGAGGCGATTACCGGCTTGCCATTGCTTGAGCAGGAAAGGGCCGGTGCCAATCGGGGCGCGGTTGTAGGCCCAGGCGCTCATATCCTGCGCCGCGCCGCTTCCTTGCGGCAGGATGACGGGGAAAAGGGTCAAATAGGGCGCGTACGGCCGTTCGAATGTCAGCACCGCCGTGTGAACATCGGTGCAGGCGATGGATTCGATCGCCTCGTAACCGGCCATGTTGGCGCCGCGGCTGAGCTGGCGCGCGGCCTGCCAGGTGAAAACAACATCGGCGCAAGTAAAATCTTGACCATTCGACCATTTAACGCCCTGGCGCAGCTTGTAGGTCACGGTCAAGCCATCGGCTGACACGCCGCCATTGGCAACGCTCGGAATTTCGGTCGCCAGCACGGGGATGAACTGCCCCTTGTCATCCTGGGCAATCAGGCCCTCGACCACCAACTGCGCGATGGCGTCAGCGATGGGCTGGGTTGACAGATAAACATTGAGCAGCTGTGGTTCTTGCGCAACGCCAATGATGACAGTGCGGTCGTTTGGCGTGACATCGAGGGTGACGGCAGGGGGCGTGGTCAGTTTCGGCGCGGGGGACGACTCCAGGGCCGGCGTGAGAGTAGGAGCTGCACCGCTACAGGCAGACAATAACAGCGTCGCAAGCAACAAGGCGGCGCTGAGGCGCTTGACAGATGACTGAATTGACATTTCTCCTCCGTGGGCATGATAGGAGCGCAAGCCAAGAAAGTCAAGTCAGAGACGCCGATTTTCTAAGGGGTTGGTCACGCTGATGACATTGCGGGTCATCGAGGGATCGTGTATAATGGGCGTGCGCGCCGCTGTTTCAGGCTGGACAACGACAAACGAAAGGTAAGCATGGCCATTGTCCTGCTCGTGGTTGCGAAACGCAGCAATGCCCTGGCCGATGTCTGGCGCGCCCTCGCCAAACACCAGATCAGGGTAATTTGCGTCAGTTCGCAGCTAAAAGCCTATTCCGCGATTCAGGACTCTCATCCAGACTTTTTGCTCTTGGATGGCGTTGCCACGCGCCTGGTCACGCGGCGCTTCGTGGAGCGTGTGCGCACCCTGGCGTCCGAAGCCGGTTTGATCGGGATCATGACGCCGTCGTGGCCCTTAGCCGAGCTGATGGATGAAGTGGTCACTGATCCCATCAGCACGCGCAGCGTTTTGCAGTGTATGCCTTCGGCCAAACAAAAACGCAGCACGCAAACCCTGATTGTCAGCCCGCTCAAACTCGATATCGTCACGCGCCGCCTGTGGATCGGCGAAGCGGAACATACGCTCACCCCCAAACAGTGTTTACTGCTGGAAATGTTCATGCGCCGCCCGAATGAGACGATCACCCGGCGTGAGCTGATGGAACAGGTCTGGCAAACGGACTATTTGGGCGACACGCGCACCCTGGACGTTCACATCCGCTGGCTGCGGGAAAAGATCGAAAAAACGCCTGGAACGCCCAGGATGCTGGTCACGGTGCGCGGCAGCGGCTATTGCCTGAACGGCGCCAATTTGAACGAGGCCTGAGAACCAGTTCCTGTCCCGTCTCGACGCCCTGCGAAATCCCAAAGCCTGCTTCTACTTACCTCGAAACTGAGCCGAGCGCCGTTGCAGCATCGCTTGCACGCCTTCGCCAAAGTCCTGGGTGGCGATCAATTGACTCTGCGCCCAGCCTTCCAGGGCCAGGCCGCGCGCCGTATCCAGCGTGCCGTTCAACACGCGCTTGGCCATGCCCACGGCCAACGGCGCGCACTGGGCAATCTCCGCCGCCAGCCCGTCAACCACCGCCTCCAGCTGTTCAGCGGGCGCCAGCTGATTGACCAAACCCCACTGCTCAGCCTGCGCGGCGTCAATCTGACGGCCGGTAAAAATCAACTCCTTGGCCCGCGCCAGGCCCACCGCCTGCGCCAGGCGGGTCGAGCCGCCCACGTCAGGCACGATGCCCAGGCGCGTCTCCGGCAGGCCCAACAGCGTGCCTGCGGCGGCAATGCGCAGATCGCAGGCCAGGGCCAACTCCAGCCCCAAACCCAAAACGAACCCGTGCAGCACGGCGATCGTGGGCAGCTCGATCTGCGCCAGGCTGTTCAACAGCGCCTGAAACTCCTCGGTAATCTCACGCATGTGGCGCTGCCAGTCCGGGCCATACGCGCCGGCCAGTTCGAAGAAAGCGTTGAGGTCAATGCCGGCCGAAAAGCCTTTGCCCTGGCCGCGCACAACAATGACGCGCACACCGTCTGCGCGCCGCGCCTGCGCGACCGCAGCTGGCAGCGCTCTCAGCATCGCCCAGTTGAGGGCGTTACGTTTATCGGCGCGATTGAGAATGATCTCAAAAATGTGCTGGCGTTGGCGGGTTAAAATCAGTTCTTCTGTCATCTTGATTGCCTTTAGATCGGATTAGGGAGCAGCAGAGAGGGGCGCGGGCGCGGCGGCCGCGTCCAGAAACCAGGTGATCGGATGCACGGGCTGCACACGGGCGATTGGGTAATTTTGCGCCGCCCAAACCGCATCGCGCTGGATCATCTCCACGAGCGGGCGTTTGGCCGCGCCAGCCGCCAGCACGAAGATGTTCTGCGCCTGGTTGATGAGCGGCAGCGTCATGCTGACACGGGTGCGAATGGCATAGGCGGCAGGGGCATCCACGGCGACCACCCAACGCCGCGTCTCCGCCAGGGCCGTCGAGCCAGGAAATAACGACGCAGTATGCCCATCCTCGCCCATGCCCAGCAGCAGCAGATTGAAAGCCAGGGATGGCGCGTGCTCGATCTCATGCGCAAAAGCGCGCAGCTCTCTGTCATAGGCAGCGGCAACGGCTGCGGCGTCCTCCAGGCTCGCGGCGTCTTCGCCGCGGATGCGATGGATATTCTGGTAGGGAATGCGCACAGACGCGATGAGCGACTCGAAAGCGAGGCGGAAATTGCTCTCAGGGTGATTAGGGGGCACGCCGCGCTCATCACCCCAGAAAAGATGAATCTGTTCCCACGGCAAACGGCTGGCGTAAGTCTCGGCCAGGCAGCGGTAAAGCCGCTGGGGCGTGCTGCCGCCGCTGAGAACCAGGGTGAAAAGGCCGGTTTGGGCCACGGTTCGGTTGATCAGACCGGCCATGGCCGCAGCCGCCGCTGTACTCATGTCTTCGACCGTGGGAAAAACGAGCATCGTCGGCTGATCGGCGCTCATCAGGCCGCACCTTGCGCGGACGCGCGCGTCTCTGGCCGCGCGCTGATATGCAGGCCGTCTACGCTGGCGACGATCAGGTCGGTTGCCAGGCCAATGAACAGCCCGTGCTCGACGATCCCGGCGCGGGCCGCCAGCCGGTCGGCCAGCGCGGCGGGCTGGTCAATCGGGCCAAAGGCGCAGTCGAGGATCAGGTTGCCCTGGTCCGTGTAAAAAAGCTCGCCCTGCGGATGACGGCGCAGGATCACCTGCGCGCCCAGCGCCTCCAGGTAGCGTATCTGCGCGCCGGCGCCAAACGGCACGATTTCCACCGGCAGGGCAAAGTTCGTGCCCAGGGCCGGCGAGAGCTTGCTGGCGTCCACCACGATGATTTCGCGGCGGCTGGCCTGCGCGACGATCTTTTCGCGCAGCAGCGCGCCGCCGCCGCCTTTGATGAGATTGAACGCCGGGTCTACCTCATCGGCTCCGTCAATGGTCAGGTCCACCAGCGGGCGCTCGTCCAGGGTAGTCAGCGGAATCCCCAGGCGCTGCGCTTCGGCGGCCGTCGCCAGGGAGCAGGGAATACCGACGATGTCGTGCAACTCTCCCTGGCGCAGGCGTGCGGCCAGACGGCGCACAGCAAAGATGGCTGTGCTGCCAACCCCCAGGCCAACGACCATGCCTGGCTCAACAAAATCTACAGCCCTTTCGGCTGCCTGTTGTTTGAGTTGTGCGATATTCATGCGTACGCTCACTTCAGGTTGATTTCTGGGCGACTCTCGGGGCGGAGCGCCAGAGGCGCCCTTCACGCGACATGAACACATCGGATTCGGCCGGCCCCCAGGTGGCGGCCTCGTAAAAGCAGAGCGGCGGCGCTTGCGGTGAAGCCCAGGCCGCGATAATGGGGTCAATCAAGCGCCAGGCATGCTCAATCTCGTCGCTGCGGGTGAAGAGCGAGGCGTCGCCGGCCAGGGCATCGAGCAACAAACGTTCGTAAGCATCGGGCAGCGGCCCGTCGCCAAACGAGGAGCGGAAGTAGAACTCCATGTCAACGGAGCGCGTCTCCTGCACCGAGTCGGGGATTTTGGCCTCGAAGCGCAGATGCATTCCTTCATTTGGCTGCAAACTAATGGAGAGCAGATTGGAGTGCATCAGGTGTTCCGGCGGGAAATTGAACATGAGGTGCGGCGGGCGGCGGAACTGAATGATGATCTCTGACACCTTTTCTGGTAACACCTTGCCGGAGCGCAGGTAGAACGGCACACCCTGCCAACGCCAGTTATCAATGTAAAATTGCAGCGCCGCGTAGGTGGCCGTTTGCGAGAAGCGGGCTACGCCGGGCGCATCACGATAGGTGCGGTACTGCCCACGGACCGTGCGGGTGGCCACATTTTCCGGCGTGATGGGCCGCACGGCTGCCAGCACCTTGACCTTTTCATTACGCACCGAGTCCGCGTTGAACGAAGCCGGCGGTTCCATGGCAATCAAGGTCAGCAGCTGCAAGAGATGATTCTGGAACATGTCGCGCAAGACACCGGCTTCGTCGTAATAACCGGCGCGATGGCCCACGTCTACCGTTTCGGCCACCGTGATTTGCACATTGTCAATATAGTTGCGATTCCAGATCGGCTCGAAGATGGTGTTGGCAAAACGGAAGAAGAGGATATTCTGCGCGGTCTCTTTGCCCAGGTAATGGTCAATGCGGTAAACCTGTTCTTCCTGGAACACCGAGTGCAGCACGTCGTTCAGCTGTTTGGCCGAGCTCAAATCATGGCCAAACGGCTTCTCGATGACAATACGCCGCCAGGCGTCGGTTTCCTCCGCCATGCGATTGGCGCCCAAGTGGGTGAGCGCAGGGATGTAGTATTCCGGCGCGGTAGCCAGGTAGTAAAGGCGATTGGCCGGACCGCCTTCGAGATCGGCCAGGACCTGGTTCAGGGTTGCGTAATCAGCCTCGGTGTTGAGGTCGCCGCGGCAATAGGATGCGATGGCGATAAAGCTCTGCCAGGTCGGCTCGTCGTACGCGGCCGGTTCGTAGGTCTGTATCCCCTCGAGCAGGTGCGCGCGAAAATCATCATCGGTCCAGGGGCGACGTGCGAAACCGACAATGCGCAGACCAGCCGGTAGGCGCGCCTTACGAAACTGGCTGTAGAGCGCCGGAATCAGCTTGCGTTCGGTCAAGTCGCCAGAAGCGCCAAAAATGACGATGGTCGTTGGCAGCGAATTGTTCATGGATTGCGTCTCCGTTTCGTGTCTGCAAACAGAAAAATTTCAAGGCGCGCGGCGGGTTGGCGCTTTTCCCAGCGGTTGAGCCGTCCATGACAGCCCCCTTGCCGCGGGTTCATGGGCAGGCTGTGACCGCCCTCTCCCCTGATGGTAGAGAAGATAAAGGCGAACCCACTCAAGATGTCGCGTCGTTGGCTGGCGCAAGGGGCTGCTGCTTCCAGTGGCGAAAAAGCTGCAAAAGATCATGGCGGGTCGCGGGTTCCAGGGACTCTTCGGTTAGCCTGCCCAACACCTGAATGGTGCGCCGCATCTGCGCCAGGTAGGCGGCGCAGTGGCGACAGATTGCCAGATGAGCTTCGAAGCGCACATAGTCAGACGGTGACAGCGCGCCTTCCAGGTAGTCAGTGACCAATTCTACCAGTTCCTGGCAGGTCAATTCATGAACAGTCATCGTGGTGGCTTTCAACTTCGATCCTCCCTCGCACTCTCCAGGTAATGCTCCAGCGCGCGGCGGGCCTTGGAACGGGCGCGATGGAGTAGAACGCGTTGATTGGTCTCGCTGAGGTTCAACGTGTTACAAACCTCGTCCGCGCTCCACCCTTCCAGGTCGCGCAGAGAGATCACCTGACGCTGCTGCGGGGGCAGCTGCTCGATGGCCTGCTGAAGCACGGCGCGCAGCTCTTGGGACAAGAAACGTTCTTCAGGAATATCTTCCCACGAGCGCGGCGGCTGCTGCCAATGCCCTGGCCAGCGCGCATGAGAAGGAGGCAAAAAGCGCTCCGGCTCGACGGCCGGATCATTGGCCTCGCTGTCATCGGCAGCCAGATCGGAGAAAGGAATGGAGCGGTGCTCGCGCTGGCCGCGCGTGCGCGCCCGATTCATCACGATGCGGAAGATCCAGGTCTTGAGAGAGGAGCGCCCTTCGAAGCGGTGAATGCCTTGCAGCACGCCGAGCCAGGCTTCCTGCACCACTTCCTCGGCCACGGCGCGGCTGGAAACGTACAGGAGCGCCGTCCGAATCAGCGCGTGATGGTAGCGATCGAGCAGATAACTGAAGGCAGCTTCGTCGCCGGCGCGCAGAGCGGCGACAAGCAGTATGTCATTGGAGAAATCTGGCATGCGACCTTCAGTCCCCGTGAACCTGCGGAACAAACCACGATGTCAAACGATCACCCGGCGCCGCTGTCAAACCCAACGTCGGGTGGTCGTTTAGTCAAAGAGGTGTGCCTTAACGGCGGGCGGCCATCATTCCCATGACCCACTTGGCCGCCAGGACAAAGACGAGCGCCCCAATGAAGGTTTGGATGACGTAGACGCCGTAAATGGACAACCCCCACTGGCCTAATACAACCTGGCCAATGATACCGCCGATGAAGCCAACCACGATATTGCCCAGCCAACCGTAAGGCAATTTGGTCTTGGAAACCATCTCAACGACAGCCACAATGGCGATAGTGATCAGTAGCGCACCAATCCAACCGCACAACATAAAGGTTCCTCCTCTCGCAGATCCATTGGCGGGGGTTAGCGGAGACGGGCCACCAGGCCGACAACGCCGAGCAACAGCGGAACGGCCAACACCATGCCGCCGCAGCCGATACATCCCTTCTTTGCCATGACTTCGTTCGGGGCGTAATAGCGCTTCTTCGGGCCTTGATCGTCGGCCGGAGCCTCTGTCGTTAACGGCGGAGACGCAGGCGCCGAACTTGCCGGCGGCAGCGGGCGAACGGCCTCCGGTTGCTGAGGCTGAACCTCTTCTTTGGCGTGTGAGTCGAACGCGTCGCTCAGGTTGCCGGCGTCATCCGCCGATTGAGCCGACGATTTCTCACGCGAGCCAAACTGGTCACGCAGACTCTTGTTGTCAGGCATAGCATTGATCTCCCTTCCTTTGTTTTGCACATTCCCGCTTGCTGCCGCAGGGTCAGGCGCTAACGCGGCCGCCCCCCGCCGCGACGACGGGCCTTGGGGGAAGATGATTTTTGTGGTGGTCACACCTTGCGGGAATGAACAGGGCATGACCTGCACAACCTGTTCGTATTATAGGTCATCCAAGACCAAAAAGCAAGCAAAAAACAAGATCAGCGGTTGCTTACGCAGGCTCGATGCAGGCCGGGCTGTCATGAGCCGGCGAATTGACCACGCGCGCGACGGCGTGCAGGGCCATCGCCTCGGCCGGATAAGAAACCAGCAGCGGCGTCAGGTCGGTTGGCGCCTGCGGGGCGGGATCGAGCCAGCGGTCATAGGCCTCCGGCGCTAAAATAACGGGCATGCGGTCGTGCAACGTCGCCATCAGGCTGTTTGGCCCGGTGGTGATGATCGTGCAGGTGGGCAGGGCGACGCCGTCCGGCGTTTGCCAGACTTCCCAGAGGCCGGCCAAAGCAAACGGCCGGCCTGAACGCAGATAGATGAAAAAAGGCGTTTTACTGCCGTTGTCCTTACGCCATTCGAAAAAACCGTTGGTCAGGATCAAGCAGCGCCGTTTGCGCAAGGCCGCGCGAAAGGCTGGTTTGTCGGCCAGGGTTTCCGCGCGCGCGTTGATCATGCGGCTGCCGATGCTGGGGTCTTTGGCCCAGGCGGGAATCAGGCCCCATTGAAAAAAGTCCAGGCGGCGCTCGACGTTGTTGGCGATGACAGCCACAGCCTGGGTGGGCGCAATGTTGTAGCGCGGCGCCAGGTTGGCGGGAACATCGGCCAGGTCAAATTCAGCCTGAATCGCTTCAGGCGCAGCAAACAGGGTAAACCGTCCACACATGGCATCGCTCCTCGGTCAAGATCGCGGCATGAAAACGACGTGGGGCGTGGGGGAATTTTACGCTGGTTTGGCAGCGAAGGCAAGATGCGCAGGCACGGCGGGTGCATTTCAGTTTCGGGGTGTAGTCCACGCAGGTGGACTTTGCAATCGT
>DAISHS010000132.1:0-11289 GCA_036822415.1 Chloroflexota bacterium | reverse complement strand
ACACAACCGGTCAACTGGATCGCACTTTCCTTCGTGCGCCGCCCTGAAGACCTGCTCAGCTCTCTGGACGCGGCCCGCCGTGAAGCCAAGAACGCGTTCGGCGATGACACGGTTTACATGGAAAAACTGGTGGAGAATGCCCGCCATATCGAGATTCAGATTCTGGCCGATCAGCATGGCAACGTCATTCACCTGGGCGAGCGCGAGTGCTCTATTCAGCGCCGCCACCAAAAACTGATCGAAGAAGCGCCCTCCGTCGCCGTGAGCGACGAATTGCGCGCGCGCATGGGCGCGATCGCCGTGCGCGCCGCGCTCTCTGTCAAATACGTCAACGCCGGCACATTCGAGTTCTTGCTCGACCGCGATGGCAATTTTTACTTCCTGGAGATGAACACCCGTTTACAGGTGGAACATCCGGTCACCGAGATGGTCACCGGGGTGGACATCGTCAAGGAGATGATTGCGATTGCCAGCGGGCGCAAGTTGCGCTGGAAGCAGGAGGATATCCGCCCACGCGGCTGGGCCATCGAATGTCGCATCACGGCTGAAGATCCATTCAACAACTTCATGCCCTCCGGCGGCCGCGTGGTGACGCTGTCGGAGCCAACGGGGCCAGGCGTGCGCGTGGAAAGCGGCATCTACGAAGGCTTCGAGGTGTCGCTGTACTACGATCCCATGATTGCCAAGCTGATCGTGTGGGGCGAAACGCGACCGGAGGCGATTTTGCGCATGCGCCGCGCCCTGCGTGAATACAAGATTGGCGGGATCAAAACCAGCATCCCGTTCCATCAGCAGATCATGGACAGCACGCGCTTCATGTGGGGCACCTTCGACACCACGTTCCTGGAACAACGCTTTGCCCTGCAAGCCAGGGAGAAGCCGGAGAACAAAGAGATCGCCGCGATTGTGGCCACGCTCCTCTTGCACGAAAGCGAACGCCGCGCGCTCACGGTGCGCCAGTCGGCCGACGCCGGCACCTCGATCTGGAAGCGCGCCAGTCGCTGGGGAGGGTTACGCGTATGAAGTACATTGCATCTATCGAGGGCAAGGACTTCGTGGTTGAGATTGATCTCGATAACCGCGTTACGGTGGATGGCAAGCCGGTGGATGTGGACCTCAAGCGCATCGGTACGCTGCCGGTTTTCTCGCTGCTGCTGAACAAGGCCTCGCACGAAGTGGTGGCCGAAGAGCTGCGGGGCAACGCGTATCGGGTCATCATCGGCGGCGAGGCCCTGGAAGTGCGGGTGGAAGATGAACGCTGGCGGCGGCTGAACCAGGCGCGCGATTTGCTGGCGGTGCAGGGCGGGGAGCTGCAGCTCAAAGCGCCCATCCCTGGCCTTGTGGTCAAAGTGCTGGTGGCCGAAGAGGACACGGTGCATGCCGGCCAGAGCCTGATTATTCTGGAAGCGATGAAGATGGAAAATGACCTCAAGGCGCCGCGCGCCTCGGTCATCGGGCATGTCAAGGTCAAGCCGGGCGACCGGGTTGACCAGGGACAGGTGCTGCTGACGCTGCACGGGGAAAGCTGAGCTCGGCCCGACCGCGCCAGGAAATAAAAACGGGTCGCAGCCAGACTGCGACCCGTTTCTGTTGCAGGGAAGTGAAACGGCGCTTAGAAATGGACCCAGACAGGTGTGATACCGGCAATATACCACTGCTCTTTGATTCGTACCAGAATGGCATCTTGAAGAGCGGCGCCATCGTCATAGCGCAACGTGGCCCGGTCCCCAGCAATCTCAAGCGACTCGTAGGTCAAATTTGTTTTGGCCACGACTGGACTAGGCAGGGTGGGAATCTGGTCATGATTCGCCTTGATGATAGCCTGGAATTCCTCGGCTGACAGCTCACGCCCTTCGGCCTTTGCCTGCACAAGCGCAGCCTGCAGCAGTTGGGAACCCTGGCCCAAAGAGATGTAATGAGCTTGCATGGCGGTCAGGTAGCCGGCCTTCTGCGCGACTTCCGCGCCCAGGATCGCAGCTACACCTTCCTGTTGTTTGGGTGTCAACCGGTAATCGGCCGTATCCACGAAGACAGTTGCAAAACCGGTCACATCATAGGTCTGCGCGGCCGTTCCGATCAGGTCATAGGCACGCTCCATCACGGCTTTCACACTGGAGGCCTCTGGCGAATTCGGTACTTCCGAGCCAGCCTTAATGCGGTTGGATTGCGCTGACCAGGCGGCAATGAAAATGGCAGCAATGATCAGCACGATCACAGCGAGCGATAAGCTTTTTCTCGACATGGCAGATATTCCTCCGATTCAGGCGATAGTAGACTAATATATGACGTGCCAGGCCCAGACAGGGGTTCCGGCAGGAAGGTTGTAGTCCCAGCGCGTCCGCTTGCGGTCAACGCAATGCTGGTTCCCCAAGAGGCGGTATTGCCCGATCTGATCACCTTCCTGGACAGTCCCCCAACCTACAATAACGCGGGCGTGATCTGGTCCCTGGAAAGGATTAGTCGGCAGGTCCATCAGGAAGAAGTCACCACCGCTCAAGCTCGAGGGGCCACCTGAGTAGTACTGATACCTGGTGGACTGGAATTGAGAGGCATGACGATTCAACCAATCGCTGGCTGCCCATGACTTCGACCCGTACCATGTGCCGAAGATATTTCGCCAGGTGTACCAATGCCACTCATCATCGCTCCCCGATATTTGTGGAACACCCCCTTGGTTTAACACCTGGGACACGTAGTTGGTGCAGTCGGTGCAATTCGTACCTGTACCATAGTTTGGGTAATTACTATTGCGTGCCTTTGCCCACGTGTCCGCATAATTGACAGCCGTGGTTCGGTTGTAACTCGCGGCATTGACCGATGTGGTAAGCAGTGTACACACCACCAGAACGATCAACAGAAAAACGAACGGACTCCTAATTCTGGCGTTGGCTTTCATTATTCTCTCCTCTGCACTGATTGAATTGCCGGTATGCATCCGGTATAGAGGACTATGGGGCGATCTTCAGGTGTTTTATCAGAGATGGGTTTTGTGAACGCTATGTCTCCTTTCACTGGCAAGCGATTGTAACTGAAATTGCGAATCCGCTGTCCATTTTCGCCTATGCTTGCACAGATGATATCTAGCACAAATGCAACGGACGCACCTGCATTTTTGTGCAATTCGAATTAGGTGATTTTCTTATGCCTAACTATTCGTTTGCCGATCTTCTCAACATATTCTTCTATCTCCATCAAGACAGCGCCAAGAAGAAGACCCAGGCAGAACTGGCAGACATCGTGCAGGTCAGCCGACGCACCATGGCTAACTGGTTCGCTGGGATCTATATCCCGCGGTCGCCTGAGATGGTCGAACGTCTCGCGTACGCCCTCTGCCTTACTTCGTTTGAAGCTGATCTGCTTTTCTATTCGGTCAATCCATCGTGGATCAAATATGGGACGCCGCGTCAAGCTCTTGAACTGGCCGAGGTGATTCGATATCGTGAGGTAGACGTGCAGCCTGATCAGGTTGAGTTGCAGCCCGTCATCTCGATAGCTCAGATTGAACGTGAGTGGAGTCTTGCCCATCATGATACATTTATATCGAACCATTATCGTTGGGGGATCGGTACTAAGGATAACGGCATGTGCCAGTTAGAGCGGCGGATGCAGAATGGGATTTACATCCTCGCTGTACAGAATCGGTTCCATGAAGACGTTTTTATGGGCGGGGATTCCAGTTTCCTGGCGCCGGCAATCTACTGTTTCATCGTGAAGGCGAGAATGTCCCAGGGTGATACGCAAGACGATGGTTATGGCTTGATGTTTGAGGACATCAGCGATGAGTGTTATGCAGTCTTTCGCATCCGCGAGAAACTACGCAAGGCTTCTGTGGTGCAGACCTTTGATGGCGGCAATAATTATACTGTCTTTTTGCGTCAGGTGCCCGCGTCAGCGATTCGACCCAAAGACACCAACCATCTCGCGGTGCTTGCTATTCACCAGAATCACTGGTTTTTTGTCAACGAAGCACTGGTTGGGCACTGCCTGATTCCACGCCTGTCCTGCGCGCGTCTGGATGTCGGCATCATTGCTGGTACGCAACAGCAGGTTGTCTGCCAATTTCAAGACTTGCGCATCTACGTCCCCGCGATACAGACATGAACAACATTTCTCCGCACATACGAAGGCTTCGAGGTCTTACGATCCCACGGCAGAGCCTGATCATTGCAACACCAATATGAACGGGAATCCTTGACATGGACAATGGCCAACTGAATTCGCCCTGCTCGGCATCTCCGAAGTGGTGGACAACCGCACACTTTCGGCCCTTCTATCTGGAAGATGATCCGACATTTCCTGAGGGTGGCAGCCCGCCAAGAGTTGCAAAGAACCCAGCAAAACGTCTGAAACCGGATCTTGAAACTGAACAATTCGATGATCGAACTTGGAAGCGTATCAAAGTAGATATTGTTTGGACACCTGGGATTGCAATTACAGAATCACCAAACGATGAGTTCAACTTTGAGCATTGGCATACTACCTTTGTGGTCAGTCAACGGGTAGTTCATGTAGATTTCACGGCCTTTTTTCGGATGGGCCCCCAGACCGGATATCGTGAATATAGGGTCTTTGTCGACGGAGAACAAGTAGGTCGTGGAGGTGGTTTTGTTGGATTCATTGGAGGCATATTCTATCGTCATCGCAATTGGCCTTTAGCTGTAATAGTGAGTGATTACTTGATTTACATTGGAGGTCTCTTGCGTGATTGGACAGACAAACCAGATAAGCCTATCGATACAAAATATGCGCTGTCAGTGTGGAAGTTGGTTACATAGATCGGTAATAGCAATCATGCTCGAAGTAGATTCGTAGGACACTTCAAGGACAGAGCAGCAGAACAAGTCATTGCACCTGACAATCCGCAGTTGTCACGAAAGATTGCTTCGCAACTTTCGCGCCGACTGCGGATTGCTGGTGAATGGCGACGTTTACCCGCAGACTGACGCACATCATGGGCAAGGGCAACGTTCAGGCGTAGAGTGGGCGCGTAAATACCTCCGGGGTTAGGCGCTGACGCTCACCCGGCAAAGATGATTTTTCACAGGAGTTTATCATGTCCGCTGCAATGATTGCTGATTTGAAACAGAAATGGCTGCAAACCACGCGTAAGAAGTTTGTGGCGCGTTCACCGGAACGAGCGCCGGAACTGACCACCAGCTCCGGGATCGTCGTGGATCCGCTCTACACGCCGGCCGATGTGCAGATTGACTACGCTAAAGACCTGGGTTTCCCTGGCGAGTATCCCTTTACCCGCGGCATCTATCCCAGCATGTATCGCGGCCGCCACTGGACCATGCGCCAGTATGCCGGCTTTGCCACGGCCGAGGAATCGAACGCCCGCTACCGTTACCTGCTGGAGCAAGGCCAGACCGGCCTGTCTGTCGCCTTTGACCTGCCAACGCAGATTGGCTACGACGCCGATCACCCCCTGGCCGATGGCGAAGTGGGCAAGGTGGGCGTGAGCATCTCCTCCCTGGCCGACATGGAAACCTTGCTTGACCAGATTCCGCTCGACAAGGTCAGCATCTCCATGACCATCAACGCGCCGGCTGCCATTCTGCTGGCGATGGTGATCGCGGTGGCGAAAAAGCAGGGGATTCCGGTCAGTGATCTGCGCGGCACGGTGCAAAACGACATTCTCAAAGAGTACACCGCACGCGGCACCTACATCTTCCCGCCTGCGCCTTCGATGCGCCTGATCACCGATCTGTTCGCGTATTGCGGCCAGGAAGTGCCCAAGTGGAACACGATTTCCATTAGCGGCTATCACATTCGTGAGGCGGGCAGCACCGCCGTGCAGGAGGTGGCGTTCACGCTGGCCGACGGCATTGATTACGTCAAAGCCGCGCTGGCCGCCGGGCTGGACGTGGATGAATTTGCCGGGCAGCTCTCCTTTTTCTTCAACGCGCACAACAACTTCCTGGAAGAGGTCGCCAAGTTCCGCGCCGCGCGCCGCCTGTGGGCATCCATCATGCGCGAGCGCTTCGGCGCCAAGGATCCGAAGTC
This sequence comes from Chloroflexota bacterium, assembly GCA_036822415.1. Taxonomy (GTDB): domain Bacteria; phylum Chloroflexota; class Anaerolineae; order SSC4; family Amarolineaceae; genus Amarolinea. Next base: position 5,283 of record DAISHS010000132.1, on the reverse strand, counting down.
GTGGCAGCTGCGCTTCCACACGCAGACCGGCGGCTCCACCCTCACCGCGCAGCAGCCTGACGCCAACATCATCCGCGTGACGATGCAGGCGCTGGCGGCCGTCCTGGGCGGCACGCAGTCGCTGCACACCAATTCCAAAGATGAGGCGCTGGCCCTGCCCACGCAGCATGCGGTCGAAATTGCGCTGCGCACGCAGCAGGTCATTGCCTATGAATCGGGCGTGGCTGATTCGCCTGATCCGCTGGCCGGCAGCTATCTGGTCGAAGCGTTGACCAACGAAATCGAACAGCGCGCACGGGCCTACCTGGACAAGATTGATGCCATGGGCGGCGCGCTGCGCGCAATCGAACAGGGCTTCATGCAGCGCGAAATTCAGGAAGCAGCCTACCGCACGATGCGCAGCATCGAGAACGGTGAGCAGGTGGTCGTGGGCGTCAACCGGTTCGTGACCGACGAAACGCCAACGGCCGACCTCCTGCGCGTCGACCCCTCGGTGCAGGTCAACCAGTGCCAACGCCTGGCCGCGCTGCGCGCCGGGCGTGACAACAACCAGGTGCAGGCCCTGCTAACGCAGCTCGATGCGGCCGCGCGTGATCCCCAGGCGTCGCTGATGCCGCTCTTCGTCACCTGCGTCGAACACTACGTCACCCTGGGCGAAATCTGCGGTACCTTGCGCCACGTCTTCGGAGAGTATCGGCCGGAGAGTTGGGTTTAATAACGAAGCGATGTACTTCTCGAATTGGGCTTGCGTGCTCCACCGGCATCGTCCGCATGGATCATGCAAGCTCAAGAATCGGTTATCAAGCAGGTTGATGTCCGTTGGGCTGGGTGCAGGCAAGGAATTGTTCAAGTGACTCGTTGAGAAAGGAAGCGTGTGCGTAAACAGCCAAATTCTCGTATGTGTTTTATTTGCGGGATGAAGAACGTCGCCGGGGTGAAGGTCTTTTTCTACGAGCAGGAGGATGGGTCGGTGCTGGCGCGCTTCACGGGCCAGGAGATTCACCAGGGCTATCCGGGGCGCATGCACGGCGGCGTGGTCAGCGGCATCCTGGATGAAACCATCGGCCGCGCAGTCATGTTCAACGGCGGCGAGGTGTGGGGCGTGACCGTGGCCCTGGAGCTGCGGTACAAACAGCCGGTGCCCCTGTTCGTGGAGCTGACCGCGGTGGGTCGTATCGTCAAAGACCGCGGCAGCTATTTCGAGGGCGCGGGCGAGCTGCTCCTGCCCGATGGCGCGACGGCTGTCGAAGCCAAGGGCAAGTTTTGGAAGCTGCCGCTGGCTGAGATTGCCGACTTCGACACTGAGCGCGAGGAGTGGCAGGTCGTGCCTGACGCGTGAACAAACGCTCAGTGAATCTTGGAAATGCGATGAACTTTGCAAGCAGGGATGGAAAACACCGTTATGATTAAGAAAGTCAACCATATTGCCATTTTGGTCAGCGACCTGGACAAGGCCCTGTTGACCTATCAGGCCGGCCTGGGGCTGGAGTTAGCCAAACGTCAGGATATGCCAGAGCAGGAAGTTGAAATTGCCTTTCTGCCGACCGGCGACAGCATGATCGAGCTGATCAAGCCGACGACGGAGACCTCTGGCGTGGCCAAATTCCTGGCCAAGCGTGGCGAAGGGCTGCATCACATCTGCCTGGAAGTGGACAACATCGAGGAAGCGATCAAGGAGATGCAGGCGCGTGGGGTGGAGATGATTCACAGCACGCCGATTCAGGCAGCCGAAGGCCGCGGCGCGTTTTTGCACCCGCGCGGCGCGCACGGCGTGCTGATCGAGCTGCTCGAAGCCGATTGAACTGCTGTGATGTAAATCTGGGGATAGCGGCCTCTGGGCAGTCGGCGACGTCTGACTCCCCAGAGGCTTTTATCGCGTGGCGGAGACAAGAGAGGCCGCCGCGTCAGTTCAATCCTCGTAGTCGGGCAGTTCGTCCCAGGTGCTCAGCACCCAGCCGCTGACGGCCATGATCATCGTGGCCTCGTCATCGGCGGCAAACACCAGGACCAGTCCATCTTCGGCGTCGGTGGCAACCTCGGCCACGAGATTGCCGCCCTCGGCCAGCTCCCCCAGGGCCTCAGTGATCGCTTCGATCCCTTCGATCGGCTCGCCTTCCGCGTCGAAGTAGGCGCTGGCGCCGTACACTTCGAGCAATTGGCGATCTGCAAAGTACAGATCACAATCAAAAAAGACGCGCTCTCCCTCGGGCACGGCCTCTTCTTCGTCGCCATAGGCCAGCGAATCTTCCCACAGCGTCAGGCTGGTCAGCATCTTGCCTTCGAGCGCGCGCAGGCTTTGCAGCGCGCCTTCTGTCACCAGGGTTTGAATGCCGCTCTCCTCGTTATCTACGCCAGTGTCGTTCCCATTTTCAGAATCATGATTAGCCATCAGTTAACTCTCCCTTCACTCATCCGTCGGTTTGTCCCGATCTCTGCTTGCTGGCCGCGCCTGACGCTGGGCCTGCCTCAGTCTGCCGGCGTAACGATCAGCCGCGTGGGGATGGCGCTGCGCTCGACGAGATCGCCGGTGACACGAAATTGGCTGAACTGTACGGGAACGCCCTGATCCACGTACAAATTAGGACCGTTCTGTAGATGATAATGCAGATGGGGGCCGGGTGAAAGCCCAGAATTGCCGCAGCGGGCAATCATTTGCCCGCGTGTCACCGTGGCGCCGGTGGGCACGCTGATCGAACCTGCCTGCAAGTGCGCCAGGAAGCTGAACTCCGTGTCGTTGTGGGCAATGAAGAGGGCATTGCCAAAGGATCGGCGTGGATCATCCCGCAGATCGCGCGGCCGCGGGGGCGTGCCCGGCGCGTTGTCCGGCATATCGGCTGTCAAGATAACCACTTCGCCATCAGCCGGCGCCAGCACCGGCTGCCCAAAGCTGTAGTGATCCTCCAGGGCCAGGCCGTTGTTACAAAACGTGTTGTTGTCTGATCCCAGGCGCACAAAATCGAGGGCAAAGGGCTGGCTGATTGGCTCGCCCTTGTGCAGATCGGTCCAGTCATTGCCCATGATCGTCCACCAGGCGCCGTCGAAAGGCAGGCGCAGATCCACCTCTTGTTCGTAGGTCATCAGCGGCGCGCCCCAGGACGCCTGGTGCTCGACGCCATCGGCGGTTTGAGCCGTTACCGTGATAAAGACCTGGGTGAGCTTTTCCAGCCCTGGCTCCCAAAAGTAGCAGCGACGCAAGGCCAGCCCTTCACCGGGCTGGACGCGCACCGGCGCTTCTTCGCCGATCAAGCGCGCCAGGCTGCGGCCGCTGCGCCGCCGTTCGCTGAGCAGATCAGCGCCGCTGTAGACTTGAAAGAGGACGCGGGTGACGGTCACCGGCGCAGCGGCCAGAATAGCCGCCTCGAAGACAAACTCTTGGGCCGGGGTCAGCTGCGGGTAGGGCAGGGTCTCATAACGCCCAACAAAAATTTGCGCTGGACTGACTTGCAGCCGAATCACGCCTTGATTATGTGACATACCGTTTTTGGCTCTATTTGCTTTTTTCAGGGGGGAAGGCGGCGGCCATTTTTTTCAAATTAGCTGCAATCTCGCGGGCAAGGTCATTGAGAATGTTTTGTAACAGCTCTGCATCGCTCAATTCATCCTCCAGCGTCACATCGTACTGAATGACCGCCGAGGTCAGCTGTAGTTCCCCGCGTGCATACATCGCCTCGAAGCTCACATCCACTTCTCCATCTGCGTTGTCACCGCTAAAGAGACCGCGTAATTGTTCGGCCACGCGGCTGACATCGTCATCATCGCGGATTGATTTAATGGCCGCTTCTGGCGCGCGATATTTGAGCGCCAAATCCACGATGGGCGAGGCGCCCATCTCTTGATGACTGCACCATTCTTCGGTGTCATGATAAGGCGCGCATAGGCCTTCATGGCCATAGATGCTGAGCAAAGAGTTCGACGCCTCCCACAGGAGGGTCAGTTCGGCCGCGGCGCTATGCACCCGGTTCAGCAGGTTGCCGTTGCTCTGTCCAACGACCACCTTGAACTCGCGGTCGAGCGTGTTCAGGTTGAGAAGATTTTGGAAATGATACAATTTTAGCGAAGTGCGACCCAGCGCCTGTACGATCATGCTGCACAGCTCTTCATAGCCGACAATGCGTTCGTGTTCTTCGAGCTCGTCATCTATCTCTTCCAGTTCGTCCTCATCGAGGATATCCTCATCGAAGCTCGATTCGTCGGCGCCGTTCCCATAATTGGCTTCGTGGTCAATTCCATTTTTCCCCATGGCTTTCCCTCACTTCTTTCTCTGACTGCTTTCTCTCACTGTTTTCCCATGATCTGTCAGCGTGCATGACGCACTTCGCGACGCGCCGGCGGGCGCTGCTCAAGATAGGACTCGAACCAGGTCTGCATCGCAGGTGACGTTGTTTGTTTAGCCTGCGTTGCTTCGATACGGGCCAGGCACTCCAGTGCTTCTTGCGGCGCCAGACGATAGTAAATGTCTACAACCTCGAGCGAATCGGTGCGCACCCATTTGTCGGTCCAATCATTCAGAAAGTAAGCCAGGCAGGTGCGGCAATGCCAGACTGAGAAGGTGCGCTCGTCGCCCCTGTCGGTGCGGCATTTTTGAGCGCCCAGGTTGGCCATGCGCCCTGGGCACACCTGACAGGGAATTGTCCCCGGGCGTTTGCCGCTCTGCTCAACGACCCGCTCTTCCAGGCTGTTGGCTGTGAGCCGCTGCCGTGACGCGGGCAGCCAGCGCGGCCAGAACGGTCGGCTGGCAAGCGCCGGCGCGGGCGTCGCCGCCGCCGACGCGGGCGCGCCCTGGCTGGCCGGCGTAAACTGCTGACAAGGCGAGGCTAACGCAGTTTGGGCGCTGACCGCGCTGGCCGGGCGCTCAGCGCGCGCCCACGCGCAATGACCAGCCGCCTCCACGTCGTCGGCGGCCGGCGCCAACCAGTGCCCACAGTTCCCGCAGCCGGCCATTTCCAGGCCCTGTGCGGCCAGGCCGGCCTCTAATTCACGGAAGACCGCGCTGAAACTTGCCTCAGGCGGCAAGGAAACAGTGACGATGGTCACATCGGCGCGGGTGAGCAGCCACGGGCGGTTGGGGGTGGCCGGAATCAGCACGAGGGAGCCCGCTGTTTCACCCCGCAGCGCAATCCTAAAAATTTCGGTGCGGTTCAGCGGCATGATGCCTCACGATGGGCGCTTTGCAACAAGATGCGTCTATTCTACCCCATCGGGGCTGACTTGTAAACCCCCATGCAGCAGGGGGTGCATTTCAAACTGGGGGCAGATCGGGCGACTGCAAGTCGCTGCAACGAT
>DAISHS010000131.1:0-11297 GCA_036822415.1 Chloroflexota bacterium | reverse complement strand
AACCACATGGCTGGGGCCATTGTCGGCGGCGGTGGTTTCATAGTTGCCAACCCCCGTCCCGGCGCCGGTGTCTGGCGCGTCGCCGTAGTCACGCGGGAGCACATCCACCACATCCACACAAACCTGCTGCGATGTCGCATGGCTGCTGGCGTGCAACGGGACGCCGCTGGGCGTCACGGCATTGACCGAAACCATGCCAACGTTACAGGTACGCTGGTTGAGAACCACTGTCTTGGTGCACGTGGTCCGCTGCCCAGGCCCAAGCGGGCCGACCGAAGGCAGAGGACAGATTTGACCCAAGACATCGTCGGTGACCACAATGTCTGATAGCCAGGTATCGCCCGTGTTGCTCACCTCGTAGGTGTAGGTAACGCTGCCGCCGCGCAGCACCTGGGCGGCGCTGGCGCGCTTGGCAATGGCGACCCGCACACGGGCAAACCCGAAGTCGGCAAAGAGGTAGCTCTCGTTCGCTCCGAGCTGCACCGGATACGGATTTGGCCCGTAGGCGCCGCTGGTGAAGGCAAAGCCGGCGAGTGGTCGCCCTGGGTCGTAGTTACTGGCGGGGATACGCACCTGATAGCTGCCTGCCGTCAGGTGATCGAACAGGTACAGTCCACCGCCGGTGGTGACGTCGGTTGCGAGCACCTGGTCATTGGCGTCGAGAAGTTCAACGAGCACCCCGTTGATGCCTGGCTCGCCAGCATCGTAAATTCCGTCCAGGTCCAGGTCACGCCAGACCAGGTCGCCGATCGAGGAGCTTGCGGCGATCGCTTCGTAGTTGGCATCGTCACTGTCTTGCACGACCGTATTGCCATGCGCGCCCGTGACGGTGGCCTGATTGACATGCTGACCGGCCTGGGCGGCGATCGGCCCTAAGGTGCAGATATAGCTTTGACCAAGCGCCAGCGGGTTGGGGATGGGGCCGCAGCTGGTCAAGGGGTAGAGGTTGTCGGTCAAGGTGACGTTGCTGAGCGGCACGTTGCCGACATTCACGACAATGAATCGGTAGTAGACATCGTTGCCGACCAGGGTCTGCGGGCCTGGCGGTGCATCGGCGTCGTGCCAGGTGACCTTGCCATCCACCGATACCAGCTTCTCGACATCAATGCCCGGCCGCACAGGCACGTAGTAATTGGCATCATCCGTGTCGCGGACCGTAGTGTTGCCATACTGCCCGGTTGTGGTCGCTGTATTGGTGTGAACACAATCCTCAAGCTCTGTCACGACCGTCTGGTAGATACAGGTGAAGCTGGCGCCAACCCCAAAGGGGTTGGGAATAGCGCCGCAGCTGCTGAGGGGATAGACGCTATCGCTCAAGGTGACGTTGTTCAACGGCACATTGCCGATATTGGTCACGACGAAGCGGAAGTACACCGTATCCCCGACGCGACTCTGCGGCCCTGGGGAGATGTCCGCATCTTGCCAGGTGACCTGACCGTCAACCGAGACATATTTTTCTACGTCAATTGCCGGTTGTGGCAGGACGACATAGTTGGCATCATCGGTATCGCGCACGACGATGTTCAGATAGGCGCCAACCGCCGTGGCTGTATTGGTATGTTGCCCCACTTGCGCTGGCGTTGGCCCATACGTGCAGGTATAGCTGTCTCCCGCGGGCAGGGGGTTCGGGATCGCAGGGCATCCGCTCAACGAGTAGACATTGTCGCTCAAGGTCACATTGTTGAGAGCAACGTTGCCGATATTGGTGACTACAAACTGGAAAAGAACCGGACTACCGGCCGTGGTGGCCGGGCCAGGCGGCGTGTCGGCGTCTTGCCAGGTCGCCCCGTTATCTACCGACACCAGTTTTTCCACATCAATGGCCGGTCTGGTCAGTGAGTTGTAGTTGGCGTCGTCCGCGTCGCGCACGAGGATATTCCCGTTCGTACCCGTGGCGGTGGCGGTGTTGGTGTGTTGACCCAACTCGGCCGGGACGGGGCCGAAGGTGCAGGTGTAGCTGCTGCCTGGGGAAAGCGGGTTGGCGATGGGGCTGCAGCTGTTGAGCGGGTAGACGTTGTCAGTCAGCGTGACGTTGTTCAACGCCACGTTGCCGATATTGGTCACGACAAAGCGGAAGTAAACCGGGCTGCCGGCGGTGGCCTGGGGGCCGGGCGGGGTGTCAGCATCCTGCCAGGTGGCCTGGCCATCCACGGAAACGTATTTCTCAACGTCAATGGCCGGTTGCGCGGGGACGAAGTAGTTAGCGTCGTCGGCGTCTGTCACGGTGGTGTTGCCGTAGAGGCCGGTGGCGGTGGCGGTGTTGGTGTGTTGACCGACCTGCGCGGCCACGGGGCCGTGCCAGCAGGTGTAGCTCTGACCAGGCGCCAGGAACGAGGGCACGTTGCAGTGCACGAGCGTGTAAACGCTGTCGCTCAACGTGACATTGCTCAAGGGCACATTGCCCACGTTCGTCACCACGAACTGGAAGTAGACGCCGAATCCGTCCACGGTTTGCGGGCCGGGCGGCAAATCGGCATCCTGCCAGGTCGCCTGACCATCCACCGAGACCAACTTCTCAACGTCAATCGCCGGCGCCAACGGAATCGGTGTTGGCGTATTCGTTGGGGTGTTGGTCGGCGTCGCGGTCGGCGTGGTGGTCGGCGTGAAGGTCGGCGACGGCGTCCAGGTCGCGGTGGGGGTGTTGGTTGGCGTGGCCGTCGGGGTATACGTCGGCGTTGGGGTGTCTGTCGGCGTACTTGTCGGCGTCGGCGTTACTCCAATGTAGTTCGCATCGTCGGTGTCGCGCACGGTAATGCCGGCATAGACGCCCTCGACCGTTGCGGTGTTGGTGTGTTGACCGGCCTGCGCCGCCACCGGCCCCAGCAAGCAGGTGTGGCTTTGACCAGGCAGGAGCGGGTTCGGAATCGAGCAGTTGTTCAAGGTGTAGACGTTGTCAGTCAGCGTCACATTGCTCAACGGCACATTGCCGACGTTCGTCACCTCGAAGCGGAAGTAGACGGAGCCGCCGGTGGTTGCTTGCGGCCCAGGCGGCGTGTCCGCGTCCTGCCAGGTCGCTTGATTATCTACCGAGACGTACTTCTCGACATCAATGGCCGGCTGCGATGGGACATAGTAGTTTGCATCATCCGTATCGCGCACGGTGGTGTTGGCGTAGACGCCGGTGGCGGTGGCGGTGTTGGTGTGTTGACCCAACTCGGCCGGGACGGGACCGAAGATGCAGGTGTAGCTGCCGCCTGGGGCGAGCGGGTTGGGGATGGGGCTGCAGCTGCTGAGCTGATAGACATTGTCAGTCAGCGTGACATTGCTCAACGGTACGTTGCCGATGTTGGTCACGACGAAGCGGAAGTAAATCGGGCTGCCGGCGGTGGCCTGGGGGCCGGGCGAGTTGTCAGCATCCTGCCAGGTGGCCTGGCCATCCACCGAGACATACTTCTCAACGTCAATGGCTGGCCGGGCTGGGACGAGGTAGTTAGCGTCGTCGGCGTCTGTCACCGTGGTGTTGCCGTAGAGGCCGGCGGCGGTGGCGGTGTTGGTGTGTTGACCGACCTGCGCGGGCACGGGGCCATGCCAGCAGGTGTAGCTTTGACCAGGCGCCAGGAACGAGGGCGTGTTGCAACCCACAAGGGTGTAAACATTGTCGCTCAACGTGACATTACTCAAAGGCACGTTGCCCACGTTCGTCACCACGAACTGGAAGTAAACCTGACTGCCTTCCGTGGTTTGCGGGCCGGGCGGCAAATCGGCATCCTGCCAGGTCGCCTGACCATCCACCGAGACGTACTTCTCGACATCAATGGCTGGCGCCGGCGGAATGGGCGTCGGCGTGTTCGTTGGGGTGTTGGTCGGCGTGGCCGTTGGCGACGGCGTCCAGGTTGGCGTCGGCGTGTTGGTCGGTGTAGAGGTCGGCGTGTTGGTCGGCGTCGGCGTCTTCGTCGGCGTGTTGGTCGGCGTTGGCGTCGGCGTCGGGGCATTGTAGTTCGCATCGTCGGTGTCGCGCACGGTGACGCCGCCATAGACGCCTTCGACCGTTGCGGTGTTGGTGTGTTGACCGGCCTGCGCCGTCACCGGCCCTAGCCAGCAGGTGTGGCTTTGGCCAGGGAGGAGCGGGTTCGGGATCGTGCAGTTGTTCAAGGTGTAGACGTTGTCGCTCAGCGTCACATTGCTCAACGGCACATTGCCGACGTTCGTCACCACAAAGCGGAAGTAGACGGAGCCGCCGGCGTTTGCTTGCGGTCCAGGCGGTGTATCCGCGTCCTGCCACGTGACCCCGCCATCCACCGAGACGTATTTCTCGACATCAACGGCTGGGCTTGCAGGGACGATGTAGTTGGCGTCGTCAGTGTCTTGCACAATGACGTTGCCGTAGCTGCCCGTGGCCGTAGCCGTATTGGTGTGTTGACCCACAACGGCCGCCGTAGGGCCATAGACGCAGTTGTAGCTCTGGCCTGGTTGCAGCGGGTAGGGGATGTAGCACCCGCTCAAGGTGTACACATTATCGGTCAATGTCACATTGCTCAGGGTTACGTTGCCGATATTGGTGACGACAAAGCGGAAGTAGATAGCGCTGCCTGCGGTCGTTTGCGGCCCGGGCGGGCTGTCAGCATCCTGCCAGGTGGCCTGGCCATCTACGGAGACATATTTCTCAACGTCAATGGCGGGCTGTGGCGTTACATAGTAGTTGGCATCATCGGTGTCACTGACCGTCGTGCCGGCCGACGTACCGTTGACAGTGGCCCGGTCGGTGTGCTGACCTACTTGCGCGGCCACCGGCCCATACACACAGGTGTAGGTGGCGCCGGGCGGCAGTGGATTGGGAATCGGGCTGCAGCTGGTCAGCGGGTAGACATTGTCGCTCAGGGTGACATTGCTCAAAGGCACGCTGCCGGTGTTGACCACCACAAAGCGGAAGTACACGTTGGCGCCGGCGGTGGCTTGCGGCCCTGGCGGCGTATCCGCATCCTGCCAGGTCGCTTGATTATCTACCGAGACGTATTTCTCGACATCAATGCTGGGCGGTTGATAGAGACCGGCATCCCACTGCCGCTGAGCCTCGCCGGCATTGAGCGTGATGGCGATGGTCGCGCCCGTGCTTTGGTCGGCGTCGCTATCGCGCGTGTCGTCGCCGCCCTGGTCGCGCAAGGTGAAGTTGTAACCTGCCGGCGCAGAGAAGCGGACGTAGTAGGAACCAGCCTGTAGATTGTCAAAGAGATAGTAGCCGCTGGCGTTAGTCAGTTGCGTTGTCTGGGGCACCCAGGTTCCAGCGATCAGCTTGAACAATTCAACCGTCACGCCCTGGACGCCGCTCTCGCCAGCGTCCTGGATGCCATTTCGGTTCAGATCGAGCCAGACATAATCGCCGATGCTGCTTAGCTGGGTGTTGCCAAAATCAATACCGTTTACCGATTGGCTTGCCAGCGTGACGAGGCGCGCGCCCGGCGGCGGGGGCTGTGTTTGCGCCCAACCAGCCTGAGGCACCTCGGTCACGGTGTAAGCGCCCGGCTCCAGATTGGCAAAGGTATAGCTGCCGTTGGCGCCGGTGGTTGTCGTGCGGTTGACGGCATGAGGGCCGCCAACCAGGCGAATCGTCCAGCCGGCCAGGCCTGGCTCATTGGCATCCCATTGTCCATTGGCATTGAGGTCGCTGAACTTGCTGCCGCTGATGCTCAAAGCTCCGCGGTTGCCAAACCGTAATTCTGTTTGGGAGGGGTAGGTCAGCGTGACTTGCTGTTCCAGCGGCGTCGTGTTGACATAGCCAGGATGGTTGGCAAGCTGTTCGACGACCTTGTACAAGCCTGCTGGCAGATTGGTAAAGGTCAGGCGCCCGTCGGGGCCAGTAGTGCCGCCCCGGTACTGCGCCCAGTCGTTATTTTGCCAGATGTAGAGCGCAAATTGCCAGCCTGGCAGTAAAGGTTCCTGGGGATCGTCCCAAACGGCGTTGCCGTTGCTGTCCAGGAACTTCAAGATTTTGAGCACGGAGAAACGGCTATTGCCAAAATTGGCCCGCCAGGTCGTCCAGGGGTCGGCCGTCGTGCGGGTGCGGCTCTGACTCAACGCCGTGCTGTTGGTCCAGCCGTTCTGCAGCGTTTCGGTCAGGACATACGTGCCGTTGCCAACGACCCGACCCTCGAAGAAGGCATTGCCGTTGCTGTCAGTGCTTGCGGTAAATTGGCCGTTTGGCGTGGTGAGGCTGAAACTCCAGTTCGCCAGGTTCGGCTCGTCCTCTTCTTGGACGCCGTTGAAGTTTCGATCTTCAAACTTGTGGGCAATGATCAGATTGTTGGACTCCACCCAATCCTTGGTGGCCTGGGCGGTCACGGTCACTTGCGTGACTTGTCCCAGGACGATGCGCTGCCAGGTGTCTGGGCTGGCTTGATCTATGAAGCGCGAGCCAGCCGGCAAGGCCAGCGTTGCCGTGGCCCGAATGGTGGAAACCCCCGGCGTGCTGCTGGTCACGGTAAAGTGCGCCTCGCCGTTGGCATCGGTGGTCGCCGTTGTGCGGTCCAGCGATCCCAGCGAGGCTGTCACGTTGACGGTGTAGCCGACCAGTGGAACTCCGCCTTTGGTCAGGCGCACCGTGAATGGGTGAGCTTGTTGATAGGGTAGGAAGTTTGTGCTGGAGACAGGATCAATCACGATTTGCAGGTTGCCGGGCTGATATTCGGCGGGCGGTGAAGCCGGGATGGCGGCCAGGATGGCATTGTAGGCATTACGCACCGCCGTGTCATAGGTGGTATTGTAAATGGTTGCATCAGCCTGGTTGAGCAGCCAGCCGTCGGTCAAGCTCCAAACAGCAGCCTGGCGTGCGGCTTGTTGGATTGCGTTATTGATGGTGGGCGGGTAGTGCGTCACCGTCCAGGCCACGCGCCAGTCAGAGAAGAAGGTGCTGTCCAGACAAAAGCCACGGTTGAATGCCCGTGAGTGGTAGATGTCGGTGCAGAAGCCATAGGCGATATTGCCGCTGCCAAAATCGAGCTTGCCCAGAGGCGTGTCGAGGATTTTGGCGCTGCCGTTTTTCAACAGGTTGACCGAAATGGCGACCGTCGGATTGGGACTGTCGGTCGGAACAACCCACGTGGCGTTGCCACAAAGGGACGCGTCGGGGCTGTTGGCCTGTAGTCGCCATAGTTCTGGCATCGTCGGGTTGATCACCGGCTCTGGTGTTGGTATTGGAGGTTCAGCGGAAGCCGGTCGAGCGTTTGCCGTCCATAAGCCAAAGAAGACGAGCAACATCAATAGGGACAAGAACCCCCACCGCCAGAACTTAGGAGCAAGGTTGAAGTGGGGCCAGGCAGGACGAGATACACGAAAGTCTGAGAACATGACTAGACCTCCTCGAAGGACACCGGGAAACAGTTGCAGTGAACGATCTGCATAGGAAATAACCTACGCGTTGCAGGCGCGCTTTGGGGAAGCCGTGGGCAAAATGGGGCGCTTACACCAACAGAAGTGGGTTGGAACAATCAGCGTTGGAGGGGGGGACTGTGGTTATAGACACGATGGCCATTGCCGTAACGTCATGAACACACAGGATGGCTCGAATGCGAGTTTTATCAGGGCAGGGGGAACAGATTCCAAACCCGTGTGGGGTGCCACAGCGAAGCGCCCAACCTGGCACGTTTTTTGCAGCGCGCTGCAACGTGTTGCCGTACAACGCTCGGATTGTAGCACGGGGCGCCAGGTGTGTCTAGTCCATTTATTGTGGCTCAACCTTACAAGTTCCTGACGAGTGACGCTGCGCCATCATCGGCCTTGATTGGCTGCCAAAATGGATCAGCGCACGGCATTGATATCGGGACGAGTGTTGACTATCAAATCGTAATGTATCCCAGGATGAAATGATCTTGATGGCGAGGTTTCATTTCGTGACGAAGAACATAATACGCGTGAATGGTTGAATACCGCCCCAACCGCCCTCTGCGCCTTTTTTGGTGGCTTCCACAAAATAGTCGCCTGGTTCATCAAAAGTACGACTGCTACGATATTGGTAAGTTTCGCCCGGCTTCAACGATAGTCGGTAGTGGCTTTCGAACGACTTATCTGGCCCAGCCCAGCCGGTTGCCTGTGCGCCCGGCCCACGTGCACCGGCTGCAAGTTCGGGAATGAATATAGGGGCCACATCATTGTTGCGGATTGTGAATGTGGCCGTGACCAAGTCTCCTCGTCTGATCGAGTCGCCGCTATGGACGATGCGGCCTTCCGTTTGAACAACCAGGTAATTCCCATCAGCATCTGCGACCAGCTTTGTTAGCCCGCTTTTGAGCGGCGGCCGGAAAAAGAGTTGACTGGCAATCCAGATAAGGATGACCAGGACGACTGGAACACCTAGCCAAATATGAATGTGCAAGGTTTTGATAATGGCGATGATGCCAGGCTGGTCAGGTCGATCTGACGTGAAGCGGCGGACGAACGAAAAAGCGGCCCCGCTTTTTGGTTTGTCTTCTGCACGTATGAACCTGGCATCGCTAAGCACTGGCAAGTTCGATGGTCCCACCGAGCTTTCAGGAGAAGCGATCTTTTCGATCCAATCAGGGCGCGCCCGCTCCGCCGCGTCGTGCAGGGCGCTCTGTTCCTCAGGTGTGGTTGCCAGGTATTTGATCATCTGATCCACCAACTCCTGCGAGGGCGTGTAGCGATCCTGCTCAACTTTGCGGATGGTTTCAATAGAATAACCAAGCGTCATAGCCAGGTTTTGTTGAGTCAACTGACGTTTGACTCGTAGTTGCTTGACCAGGCCGCCGAAGGTAGTTGTGTCAGGCGCGTACGGCAGGGACATAACCGACAAACCTTTCCACCGGGTATGAACGACCCGGTCTGCGCGGGCGATTGACGACCATGCAATGGTAGATTTAGGTGGTAACCACTAGTATACCAGTGGTATTGTATCGCGTTGGCGCTTGCTTTTCAAATCTGTCGGCGCGAGACTTCTTATTGGCGGTACAAAAAGATGAAAGACTGTTGCATGAAACTGACAGACTCATGGAAGACTTTTTCTGGTATTATTATCGTGAACAGCCTGGACAAGCGACAGCTAAACTCCCCGACTTCACAACTCGTTGATCAATCAACCGAAAGGGGGTGCTACCGACTTTTTTTGATCACTCGTCGAAATCAGACATGGAGAATTCGATGAACCTACTCGATCTGTTCCTTCTCATTTGGCTCGCGCAGTATGTCATTCGGGGTTTCCTCGGTGGTCTCGTACGCATGGCACTCGAACTGGTTGGCCTTCTGGTGGCGTTGTATGTGGCCGGGGTTTTCTACGATCAACTGGCCAACCTGATCACCCCCATTTTACTCGGTTCACGCAACTGGGCTGTGTTCATCAGCTTCCTGGTTATCTATCTAATGGTGTATGAGTTGTTTGCGTATGCCATTCACTGGCTCGATCAAACAGGCGGGAGCCGCCAGGGATTACCCTTGGCCCAGGGGGTTCGGTCGGCCGCCGGGGGGTTAGTCGAACGCATCGGCGGTGGTATTGTTGGACTGGCGAAAGGCAACCTGGTGATCGGGGTTGTGCTGGCAGTTTTGGAGCGTTTTCCCTTGTTTGGCTGGCTTCATGACCAGATCCAAACGTCAGTCGTGGCACCGCAATTGATGGCATTTGCGTTTCGCCTGCTGCGCTATCTCCCTTCAGAACTTCATCCGCTGGTGTTCTGGCATGGCATTTTGGTTGCATAATCGGAGATTTTCCTATTTCTTTTTTAATGAAAGGAGTCAGGCTATGGCTGAAAACACGGACACATTGACGGTCGAAGCACGTCGCATCATTCTTGATGCCGAGGTCGCCAAGCAGGTAACCCTGGGTTGGCGTGTTACGAGTCGCACAGATACGACGGCCCAACTGGTGAAGGACAAGGGACCAGATGGTTGCATCACCATTTTCTTGTTATTATTCTTCATCGTGCCTGGAATTCTGTACATGATCTTGTACAAGGGCTCTGAAAACCTCTACCTGGAAGTAGATGAACAAGGCAACATCAAGCGTACCGGTCAAGGTTGACCCGGTTTGAGCTCTACAACAACCCCAATTCATTGCGAAAGGAAACGGGCACACGATGGTAACACAAAAAGACCCGAACACGGCCATGATCATCGAAATCCTGGCCGGCTACTTTGGTTTCCTGGGCATTGGTTATCTCTATGTGGGAAAGACGACGGCCGGCCTTGTGCGCCTGATCGGCTGGTGGGTTATTCTGGTCGTCCTGATCTTAGGCGGCGCGTTTGGTCCCCTGCTAGCCGTGTTCGGCTCCTCCATGGATGACCCCAATGCTGGTATTACGGCTGGCATCATGAGCCTTTGCATCTTCGGCATTCTAGCGATTGTTGTTTTGGCCGTGCCGATCATTTCTGGAGTGATGCTCAAGCGCAGCCTGCGTTGAGGGGCGTCACCCACGGTAGGGTGACGACTGGCATTTGCGGTCGTCACCCCCAATGTGCAAATTGAGAAAGGATGTTTTGCCATGGCCACATCACGTTCAAATAGGGGTATTTACATTCTTTTGGGCATCGCCCTGGTTGCGGTGATGCTGGTCGCCGCCGTCGCTGTTCTGGCGACACGCTCGCCGAGTGTTTTGCCAGACGCGGCAAAACTGGTCAATGCTGAACAGCTCAAAGCGAACGTTTCCCGGGCTTTTCAAGGCAATATCCCGCTTGCCGTCAATCGTAGTAGCAGCAACGCGCAAACCTGTGAATGTGTTGGCTATGTTGTCAACACGCTGTTTGGCGGCCCACGCTCCGGCAACTGGCCGACAGCCGAGAGCATGGCCGACAGTCGCTATTGGAGCCAAGATGATGTGGTCAAGACAGATGGTAAGCGCACTCGCAGTCAGACGGCCGCCCGAGATGACGTTATCATCATGCAGCACGACGCGGTGGTTTATGCCTATAACACGCGCACGAACGATTTTGACAAACTGACCTCAATCGGTTGTAGCAGCACTGGTTGCGCCGGGCACATTGGCCTTGTCAGGGAGGCCGAATACTACAATGACGCAAGGGGTTGGCTCATCCTGATGCGCAGTGCCAATTGGAACAACAAAGATTGGGCCATAAGTCCCGTGAGGAATGACCCATGTTCGAATGTTGTAGACGCGTATGTTTTTGTCCCAAACGGCGACAAGGTGAGTTTTTGGCGGCGATCTCGGTAGAGATTGCATGCTCGACTTGCAATGGGGAGGAAAAAGGGCTGGTCAGCGACCAAGCCCCGTATTTTTGCATTCCACTGCTACTTGCTGACCGTGTCGGACACAGCTAAGTAGGTGTTCAGAAGTCCCTTAAATAAATACCGCCTGTGCTGCTCTGTGAGAAATTCAAACGACTTATGGTGACTTACTTAG
>DAISHS010000130.1:0-11390 GCA_036822415.1 Chloroflexota bacterium | reverse complement strand
CTCACAGGGCGGTTTCGCTGGCGACCACGCTCTCGTCCAGCTTCTTGTACAGCGGCGCCGGTTCGCGCAGCGCCTGGCCCACCGGCAGGACGCCCGGCGCCCAGACGCCGCAGGCGCTGCTGTTGTCGTAGCGCAGCGTCAGATGCTCGCCGCGGGCGTCGGCCACCGTTTCGGTGAATTGGCGACCGAACAATTCCCCAGTATAGCCCAGGTACTCGTGCACTAGCTGCGAGGTGTGCGGCAGCACCGGGCTGTAGAGGGTCTTGAGCCAGTCAATCGCCTGCAGGGCTACGTAAACGCTGGTGGCCGCGCCCTGGACATCGGTCTTGATCGCCTTCCACGGTTCTTTGTCGTTGAGGTAGCGGTTCACTTCCTGCGACAGGCGCTGCGTCTCGGCCAGCGCGGCTTTGAACTTGCACGCACCGTAGAGGCTGCCCACCGATTCGAAGCCGCTGCGCACGGCGCTCAGCAGCGCCGCGTCGCTGGCGTCCAGGGCGGCCGGCGCGGGCACGCGCTGCTCGAAGCGTTTGTAGGCAAAGCCAAGCATGCGGTTGACCAGGTTGCCCCAGTTCGCCAGCAGCTCGTTGTTGACCTTGGCCACGAACTCTTCCCAGGTGAAATCGCTGTCGTTGGTCTCCGGCGCCATGGCCGTCAGCGCATAACGCCACGGGTCGGGGTCGTAACGCTCCAGGACATCCAGAATGGCGATGACGCGGCCGCGGCTCTTGCTGAACTTGCTGCCTGACATCGTCAGATACTCATTGGCCGGCACGTCATACGGCGTCCCCAGACCGCCGTAGCCCAGCAGCATCGCCGGCCAGATGATGGTGTGAAACGGGATGTTGTCCTTGCCGATGAAGTTGTAGATGCGTACGTCCGCGCCGGCATCCCACCAGGCGCGCCAGGCCTCCGGCTGCCCGCTGAGCTGCGCCCATTCCCTGGTGGCAGAGAGGTAGCCGATGACGGCATCGTACCAGACGTAGATGCGCTTGTTCTCGAACCCCGGCTCCGGAATTTCCACGCCCCAGTCAATGTCGCGTGTGATCGGGCGGCCGCGCAGCTCATGGCTCTCGATTTGCGCCTTGCTGAAATTGAAAACGCTGGCGCGCCAATGCGCCTTGCGGCCATCGTTGATCCAGGCTTCCAGGAGAGGATTGAGCCGCGCCAGGTCCAGGAAGAAATGCTCGGTATCCCGCGCTTCGAGGTCGGTGCTGCCGCTGAGCTTGCTGCGCGGATTCTTCAGTTCGATCGCGTCATAGGTGCTGCCGCAGTTGTCGCACTGATCCCCGCGCGCCTCGGGATAGCCGCACACGGGGCAGGCGCCTTCCACGTAACGATCGGGCAGCCAGCGCTGATCGCTCAGGCTGTAGATCTGCTTTTGGGTGTCGCGGTAAATGTACCCTTTGTGCAGATGGGTCAGGAACATATCCTGGGTCACGGCCCAATGGTTGGCGGTGTCGGTGTGCGTAAAGAGATCGAAGGTCAGGCCGAGCTTGAGATAGCTCTGGATCATCAGGGGATGAAAGCGCTCGACGATCTCGGCCGGCGTCACCTTTTCCTGGTCGGCGCGCACGGTGATGGGCGTGCCGTGCGTGTCGGAACCGGAGACCATGAGGACGTTGTTGCCGCGCAGGCGCTGGTAGCGCGCAAAAATGTCGGGCGGCAGATAGGCGCCGGCAATGTGCCCGATGTGTTGTAGCCCATTGACGTAGGGCCAGGCGACACAAACAAGAATGTTCTCAGCCATGGTTGCACCAGTGATTGGCTCGCAGGCGGGCGCAGCGACGCGCCGCCGCCAGCGGTTGGGTTGAAGCAGTCTGCTCCAGGGCCAATTTTACCACAGGGCCGCGGGTTGCTCAATAAACCGTCTCCGAGTAAAATAGCCTTCACAGAGGCCGGCCGCGAAGGGCCGTGCCGATTCTGACGGTGAACAGGCGCAGGCCGGGCTTGCGCGACGGTTGGACCACACGATGCACACGATTTCACTTGACATTCCCCTGGGTTTGATTCACGCGCTGCGCACCGCCCAACATGTGGCGGTCTTGACCGGCGCGGGTGTTTCGGCTGAAAGCGGCGTACCGACTTTTCGGGAAGCGCAGACAGGGCTTTGGAGCCAGTACAACCCCGAGGATTTGGCGACGCCAGAGGCCTTTCGGCGCCAACCGGCGCTGGTGTGGGACTGGTACGCCTGGCGCCGCCGCCTGGTGGCCGCGGCCGAGCCGAATCCCGCCCATCGGGCGCTGGCTGCCCTGGAACTGCTGGCGCCGCGCTTGACCCTCATCACCCAGAACGTGGATGGCCTGCATCAGCGCGCCGGCAGCCGCGAGGTCATCGAGCTGCACGGCAATTTGCAGCGCATCGTCTGTTCACGCGATCACCAGGTCGTGAGCGCTTGGGCGGAGACGGACGCAACGCCCCCGCACTGCCCGGCGTGCGGCGCCTTGCTGCGGCCCGATGTCGTTTGGTTTGGCGAGAGCTTGCCGCCGCTGGCCTTGCAAGCCGCCCTGGACGCAGCGCGGGATTGTGATGTTTTTCTGAGCGTCGGCACATCGTCCCTGGTGCAGCCGGCGGCCTCGCTGCCGTACGAGGCCCTGGAACACGGGGCGATTACGGTGGAAGTGAACCCCTCTGCCACGGCGCTGACGGAACATGCCACGTATGTCCTGGCGGGGCCGGCCGGTCATGTGTTGCCGGCGCTCCTCCACGCCACCTGGCATGAGCCAGGCATTTCCCCCTGAGCAAGCGTGCATTTTCCCCCGTATCTTGAAGTCGGGCCACCCGCCCGACCTGGTTCAAGGAGGATAAAAGGATTTATGAGCAAAAAAGTTGCTGTGTGGGCTGCTTCCATGGTCGCCGGTCTCATCGCGGCCTACCTGGTCATCGCCGTGCTGGGAATTCCGGCCGAACGCTTTGGTACCGGCTTCCTGATCGGCACCACCTTCTTTATTGGCTTGCTCTTCTTGATTCCCATGGATCACTTCATTCATGCCGGAATTCTGGGTGATCCCACCCCACGCAAACAGAAGTAACGAATGAAAAAAGTTGCCAACTCACTGGGGGTTGGCAACTTTTATTTTACGCCCGCTGAATTTTTATAATAACCGTTGAGTTTATTGCCAACTTGACAGCAGGTAACAAAGCACGTATGATTAACCCTCATTTGACCCCACGGATGTTTCAAGCTCCTGCTGTACACTGAATCTGGTGCTCATCCGTTCGACGCGGAGAGAGGTGACATGCTCGATGTCCTGTTAGCCCATTCCTATTTCCTCAAATACGACCCGAAGCAGGTGGAGAAGATGCGCCCTTATCCACCGCTGGCCACCCTGTACGCTGCCAGTTACTTGCGCAGCGTGGGCTATTCGGTGGCGCTGTTCGATGCCATGCTGGCGGAGGGCGAGCACGAATTCGAGCTGGCCCTGGCCCGCTACGCGCCGCGCTTCGTGGTTTTGTACGAAGACAACTTCAATTTTCTCAGCAAGATGTGCCTGACGCGTATGCGCGAGGCCGCCTGCCACATGAGTCAGGCCGCTCATCAGCAGGGCGCCACGGTCATCGCCTCCGGTTCGGATGTCACCGATCACCCGGAGATCTATCTGCGCCACGGCACGCAGGTTGTCATGACAGGCGAGCCGGATCATACGCTGCGTGAGCTGCTGGACGCGCTGAGCGGCCGCCGCCCGCAGCCGCTGGAGCAGATTGCCGGGCTGGTCTTACCGCAGGCGCAGGCGCCAGGCGGCTTGCTGCACACGGCGAAACGCGACCCGGAGCGCACGCCAGACCTTTTCCCGTTTCCGGCCTGGGATTTGCTCGATGTCGAACGCTACCGCGCGGCCTGGACACAGGCGCACGGCTTCTTCAGCCTCAACATGGTCAGCACGCGCGGCTGCCCCTTTCACTGCAATTGGTGCGCCAAACCGATCTGGGGCCAGCGCTATGCCATGCGCTCGCCGGCCAACGTGGCCGCGGAGATGGCCTGGATCAAGCAGCACCTGCGCCCGGATCACATCTGGTTTGCCGATGACATCTTTGGCCTGCGCCCGGCGTGGGTGGCCGCCCTGGGCCAGGAGGTGGCCGCGCGCGATGCGGCCATCCCGTTCATGATTCAGTCGCGCGTCGACCTGATGACCGATCACGCCGTGGCCGGACTGAAGCAGGCCGGCTGCGTCGAGGTGTGGATGGGGGCCGAGAGCGGCAGCCAGAAAGTGCTCGATGCGATGGACAAGGGCACGCGCGTGGGGCAGATCAAGATGGCGCGCCAGCGCCTGCAGCAGGCCGGCATCAAGGCCTGCTTTTTCATTCAGTTTGGCTACCCCGGCGAGACCTTCGAGGACATCATGGCAACCGTGCAGCTGGTGCGCGAAACGCTGCCCGACAACATCGGCGTCAGCGTCAGCTACCCCCTGCCGGGCACCAAATTTCACGAGATGGTCAAAGAGCAGTTGGGGCCAAAAACTAACTGGGTGGACAGCAACGACCTGGCGATGATGTTTCAAGGCTCGTACCAGTCGCCCTTCTACCGCAAGCTGCACCGGGTGCTGCACCGCGACCTGGAGCTGCGCCAGCGCCTGGCGCAGCAAAGCCGCAACGGCCACGGGCCTGGGCCTGTCAACGAAACGGAACTGCTGGCGGCGCTGGATCACCTCAGCCATGAGTGGCTGGAATTGGGGCGCCTGGAAGTGCTGCACCGCAGCGAGACGCCGACGATGATCGTCAAGCCCTACGCCGCGCCGGCCGCGCCCGATCTCAGCCGCGATTGGAATTGAGCCATGTTGTCAACGATACGCCGAAGAAGGGGCGGCGCGACCGATCACCATGCCTGATTTACTTTTAACCCACGGCTACTTCCTGATGGAGGATGAAAAAGAACGCCAGATCATGAAGCCCTACCCCACCCTGGGGCTGCTGTACAATTCGGCCTATCTGCGCCGCGCCGGCTTTGCCGTGGAGATTTTTGACGCCACCTTCAGCAGCAAGGCTGAGCTGGCCGCGCGGCTGGCGCAGACTCCCGGCGGCGTGTTGGGCATCTACACCAACCTGATCACGCGCGGCAATGTGGTCTGGATCATCGGCGAAGCCAAGCGCCACCGCTGGACGGTGATCTGCGGCGGGCCGGAAGCGGCCAATTATACGCAGGAGTACATCGCCCACGGCGCGGATGTGGTGGTCATCGGCGAAGGCGAGGTAACCCTGGCCGAGCTGCTGCCAGCTTTGGCGCAGCACGGGCCGCACCGGCTGCACGGCATCGCCGGCGCCGTTTTTCGCGATGAGGAAGGCGCGCTCATCCGCAACGTGGAGCGCGAGCAGATCGCCGACATTGACAGCCTGCCCTGGCCCGACCGCGAGCAGATCAACCTCAGCCAGTATGTGGATGTCTGGCGCACGCATCACGGCATGGGCAGCGTCAACCTGATCACCGCGCGCGGCTGCCCGTACAAGTGCAAATGGTGTTCCCACGCCGTCTTTGGCTACTCGCATCGCCGCCGCAGCTATCTCGACTGCGCCGCGGAAGTGCAGCATATCGTGGATCTCTACAAGCCGGACCAGGTTTGGTACGCGGATGACGTCTTCACGATCAACCACCGCTGGCTGTTCGAGTATGCGGCTGAATTGAAACGACGCCATCTGCGCCTGCCGTTCGAGACCATTTCACGCGCCGACCGCATGATGAAAGACGATGTCCTGGCTACCCTGGCCGAGATGGGATGTTACCGCATCTGGATTGGCTCCGAAAGCGGCAGCCAGCGCATCCTGGACGCGATGCAGCGCGGCGTCACGGTGGAGCAGGTGCAATGGGCTACGCACGCCGCGCAACGACACGGCATCGAGGTCGGTATGTTCCTGATGTGGGGCTATGACGGCGAGCAGATCGAGGACATCGAGGCCACGATCGAGCATGTCAAGCGGGCCAATCCCAACATTTTCTTCACCACCGTGGCCTACCCCATCAAGAACACACCCTACTACGAAACCATCAAGGGCACGCTGCACCTTGATCGCGCCTGGGTGGAGGCTACCGACCGTGATTACGTGGTGCGCGGGCGGCACACGCGCCAATACTACCGCTTTGCCGATCAATGGCTGCGCCATGAGGTGGCGGCCCACCGTTTGCACGGCCAGGATGCCGCGGAAGCGCAGCGGCTGCAGACCCTGGCGCAGGACGCACGCGCCGGCCTGCTGGCCGTGGCGGACGAGATGGAACGATGAATGATGAACGATGAATGATGAATGATGAATGATGAACGCGGAGTTCGATAGCCAACCGGCTGCGTTCGATGAGCTGGCCGCTGACTATGACGATGCCTTTACCGAGCGCGCGGTGGGGCGTCTCCTGCGCGCGGCGGTCTGGCGGCGACTGGATGCCAACTTCCGGCCCGGCGATTATGTCCTGGAGCTGAACTGCGGCACCGGCGCCGATGCCGTCTACCTGGCGCAGCGCGGCGTGCGCGTCCTGGCAACCGACATTTCGGCCGCGATGCTCGACGCGACCCGCGCCAAAGTGATGCGGACCGGCGTCAGTGACCTGGTGAGCGTGGCGCGTTTGGATATCGAGCAGCTGGCCGCGCCGCAATCTCCCGCGCAGGGGGCGCGTGTGGATATCGAGCAGCTGGCCGCGCCGCAATCTCCCGCGCAGGGGGCGCACGCCGATCTGGCGCCTGCGGCGCCTGCCTTCGACGGCGCGCTCTCGAATTTCGGCGGCCTCAACTGCGTGGCTGACCTGACAGGGGTGGGGCGGGCCTTAGCTGCCTGGCTGCGCCCTGGGGCGCACGCGCTTTTGTGCGTGATGGGGCCGCTGACGCCGTGGGAATGGGCGTGGTATGCCCGCCGCGGGCAGATGAACAAGGCGTTCCGGCGTCTGCGCCGCGCCGGGGTTGCCTGGCGTGGGCTGACGATTCGTTACCCTTCTATCCGCGCCCTGCGGCAGGCCCTGGCGCCGGCCTTTGCCCTGGCGCGCGTCAACGCCATCGGCGCCTTGCTGCCGCCGTCGTATGCTGAACCCTGGGCAGCCCAGCATCCGCGCGCGCTGGCCTGGCTCGACCGCGCGGAGCGCCGCCTGGAAACGGTCTGGCCTCTGCCCTGGCTGGCCGACCATTATCTGGCCGAATTTGTGAGAGTTGGTTGATATGACCATTTTGCGCCCACAACCCCAGCCCACGCCGGCCGCCGCCGCACGGCCGCCGCTGCCCCGTGTTGACCCCATCACGCGGCTGCCGATCCTGATTTTATTCCCGCACAGCCATTGCAACTGCCGCTGTTTGATGTGCGACATCTGGCGCGCCACCACGCGTGCTGAGCTGGCCGCGGCCGATGTGGCGCGCTGGCTGGCGGAATGGCAGCAGCTGGGCGTGCGCCGGGTGGTGCTGAGCGGCGGCGAGGCGCTGATGCACTCGCATCTGTGGGATTTGTGCGCCCATTTGCGCGGGGCCGGCATCGGCATCACCCTGCTCAGCACCGGCCTCTTGCTCACGCGCCACGCGGCGCAGGTGGTCGCCTACTGCGATGACGTGATCGTCAGCCTGGACGGGCCGCGCGCCATTCACAACGAAATTCGTAATATCCCCCGCGCCTACGAAAAGCTGGCCCTGGGCGTGGCGGCCGTCAAAGCGGCCGCGCCGGCGGTGACGGTCTCCGGCCGCTGCACGGTGCAGCGCGCCAACTATCGTCATCTGCGCGAGGTGGTGCACGCGGCGCATGAGCTGGGGCTGGATCGCATCAGTTTCCTGGCCGCCGATGTCAGCACCGACGCCTTCAACCGGCCGCTGGGCTGGAACGATGCGCGCGTGGTGCAGGTTGCGCTGGCGGCTGACGATTTGCCCGCGCTGGCGGCTGAACTCGCGGCCCTGGAAGCGGAATTTGCGGCCGATTTTGCCGCCGGCTATGTGGCCGAAACGCCGGACAAGTTGCGCCGGCGGCTGCTGCACTACTACATGGCGCTGGCGGGCCAGGCCGAGTTTCCGCCGGTATCGTGCAACGCGCCCTGGGTCTCCACCGTCATCGAAGCGGACGGCACGGTGCGCCCCTGCTTTTTCCAGCCGCCCCTGGGCAACATTTACGAGGCGCCTGATCTGACCAGCCTGCTCAATGCGCCTGCGGCCGTGGCGTGGCGGCAGGGCCTGGACACCCAGCGCGACGCCATCTGCCGTAAGTGCGTTTGCACCCTGTCGTTGCGCGAGGCCTGAGGCATATCGAATGGGTAAGCGCGAAACTGCCAGGCAGCTCCTCAGGGCGACCGTGCGCCAGTGGCTCACGCTGCGCTACCGGGTGTTCAGCCGCCGCTACAAGCGCCTGGTGTTGGAGCAGATTGACGGCGTGCCCTTCGTGGTCCTGCCCCAGGTCTTCAACCCGGTGCTGCTGCGCACCGGCGTCTTTTTGGCCCGCGCGCTGGTCGCCTGGCCCCTGCCGCCCCGCGCCGCGGTTCTCGATCTGGGCACAGGTTCAGGCGTGGGCGCGGTCTTTGCCGCACGCCGCGGCGCCCGCGTCATCGCCGTGGACATCAACCCCGAAGCGGTGCGCTGTGCGCAGATCAACGCGCAGCTGAATCGCCTGGAGGATGCGATTGAGGTGCGCCAGGGCGACCTCTTTGCGCCGGTCATGGGTGAGCGCTTCGACCTGGTTGCTTTCAACCCGCCGTTCTACCGCGGTCGTCCACAGGGGCCGCTCGATCATGCGTGGCGCGGTGAGGAGGTGTTCGAGCGCTTTACGGCCGGCCTGGCCGGCCAGCTGACGCCCACCGGTCAGGCTCTGCTGGTCCTGTCGTCGGACGGCGACGGCGAGGCCTTGCTGGCTGGCCTGCGCAAGGCCGGTTTTCTGTGCGAAGCGGTCAGGCAGCGCGATTTGTACAACGAAATCCTGACGGCCTATCGCGTCAGCCCCCCGCGGGGCGGGCCGGCCGCGCCATGAAGATCGCCTTGATCGTGCCTGGCGGCGTGGATCGCAGCGGCCGCGAGCGCGTGATTCCCGCGCTGCTTGACCTGATCGAGCGCCTGGCCCGCCGCCACGCGCTGCTTGTCGTGGCCCTGGAACAGGAGGCGACGCCCTCCACCTATGCGCTGCGCGGCGCGCAGGTGGTCAACCTGGGGCGTAATCGAGCCAGGCTGCCGGGCCTCGGTTCCTGGCAGCGCCTGCGCCAAACCCTGGCCGCGCTTGCGGCCCACGGCGGCGCCGATGTCCTGCACGCGTTCTGGCTGGGCGCCACCAGCACGTTGGCGATTTTGGCCGGTCGCGCGCGCCGCATCCCCGTGGTCGTCAGCATCGGCGGCGGTGAATTGGTCTGGCTGCCGGAAATTGGCTATGGCGGGGCCGCTTCCTGGCGTCATCGTCAGCAGGTCAGGCTGGCGCTGCGCTGCGCGCAGGCGGTGACCGGCGGCAGCCGCTTTGCGCTGGCGCCCGTTTTGCCGACAAGACCCGATGCCCGTCTGCTGCCCTTGGGCGTGGATGCGGCGCGCGTCGGCGGACTTCTGCCCGCGCCGCGACCGCCTGGCCCGCCGTGGCGCCTGCTGCACGCGGCCAGCATCAACCGCGTCAAAGATCCGGCCACGCTTCTGCACGCGCTGCGCCTGGTGGTGGATCAGGAGCCGGCCGTGCACCTGGATTGGTTTGGCGAAGACACCCTCGGCGGCGCGGCGCAGCGCTTGCTCTCCGAGCTGCGCCTGGACGCCCATGTCACGCTGCATGGCGTGCAGCCGGCGGCGACGCTGGCGCCCTATTTTCGCCAGGCCCATCTGTACGTGCAGTCGTCAC
The DNA here is from genome assembly GCA_036822415.1 of Chloroflexota bacterium. Lineage (GTDB taxonomy): Bacteria > Chloroflexota > Anaerolineae > SSC4 > Amarolineaceae > Amarolinea. The sequence continues at coordinate 1,649 of DAISHS010000130.1, read as the reverse complement.
GGCACGAAAGCCAGGGGGTGGCGGTGTGCGAAGCCGCGGCCGCGGGTGTGCCCACCGTCGGCACGGCCGTTGGCCTGGTCGCCGAGCTGGCGCCCGCCGCAGCCTGGGCGGCGCCTGTCGGCGATGCGGCCGGCCTGGCCCAGGGCATTCTGACCCTGCTGGCCGACGCGGGGGCGCGTGCGTCCCGCGGGCGCGCGGCCCAGGCCTGGGCGCAGGCGTTCGACGCCGATTGGACGGCCGTCGCCTTCGCCGCGCTCTACCGGGAGGTGATTGGGTGAGCGCGGCGATCACGGCCGCGCCGGCCTATGACGATTTGCCCGCCTTGCAGCCCTATCAACCGGGGCTGCAGACGGCGGACGCCGCGCTGGCGGCTCTGTTTGCGGCCGCCTACGGGCGCCCAATCACGCCGGCGCTCTACCGCTGGAAGCTGGGCGGCCTGCCCACGCCGACGCCTAACGTGTGGGTGGCCTGGGACGCGGGGCAGCCGATTTTTCATTACGCCAGCATCCCGACGCCGTACCAGACGCCTGACGGCCACGCCATCCTGATGACTGGCGCTGACCTGATGACGGCGCCGGATCAGCGCCGCCGCGGGCTGCTTACCGCCTATGCCCCGCAGGTGTATGAAACCTGGCGTCAGGCCGGACTGCCCTTCACTATCGGACTGCCCAACGAACGCTGGGGATCGCGCGCCGATCACCTGGGCTGGCAGCCGCTGTTTCCCCTGGCCTGGCTGATCCGCCCCTTGCGGCCGGAGACCCTGGTCGCCCGCCGCTTGAAGCTGCCGTTCCTGGCCCGCGCCGCGGTCGTGAGCCGCCTGTGGCAGCGACGCTGGCGCACCGCACTGCCGCCGGGCCTGGTCGTTCAGCCCGCGGCCGCAGCCGACGCGCGCTTCGATCTTCTGTGGCAGGGCGCGCGCCCGCCGCACGGTTACTGTGTGCAGCGTGATCGGACATGGGTGCATTGGCGTTTTCTGGCCGCGCCGGCCAGCGAAACGCGCTGGCGCTATCAACTGTTGTTAGCCAGCCGCGACGAGCAGCCGCTCGGCTACGTGGCCTACCGCTTGCAGAGCGAAGCCGGGCGCATGACCGCCTTCATCGCCGATCTGTTCACGGCTCCTGCCGACGAGCCTGCCCGCCTGGCCTTGCTGACCGCAGTAGTGCGCCTGTTGTACGACCTGGGCGCGGAGAAAGTCGCGTCCCTGGCCGCGCCGACGACCCCGCTCTATCGCAGCCTGGCGCAAAACGGATTCCGGCCGGCCCTGGGCGCGTTCACCGTCAAGGCGCGCCCGTTGGCGCACACGCTCGACCTGGAGACCCTGCGTCAGCCGGCCGCCTGGTATTTGACCGGCAGCGACTTCGATGTGATCTAGCGGTCAGGACAAGGGGTTCATCATGGCTCATCGGGCCTTGCGCTGGCTCAAGCGTCGGACGGCGGCGGCCGCGGAACAGGGGTGGTGGCTGCTCTTTTGGCTGGCTGGCGCGCTCCGGCGGCGGCTAACAGCCGCAGGCGCAGGGCCGCAGCCCTGGTCAACGCCGGGCGGGCAGCGCGTGCTGGTGGTGGCGCCGCACCCTGATGATGAAGTGTGCGGCTGCGGCGGCGCGCTGCTGCGGCACCTGGCGGCCGGCGATACGGTGACGCTTGTGTAC
>DAISHS010000129.1:0-11391 GCA_036822415.1 Chloroflexota bacterium | reverse complement strand
AATCGTTGCAGCGACTTGCAGTCGCCCGATCTGCCCCCAGTTTGAAATGCGCCTGTTTGTGCGCCTCGACGGGTAAACGGGCTGCTGTTATGGTATAATAGAGATGCAACCTGAACGCCTGGGCTGCGTATTAGGCTACGAGTGAGGTGTGATGAACCTGATTGATTGGGTCGGTGTGGCGAAGAACGCGCTGTGGATTCTAGGTCTGTCGGTGGTATTGGCTGCCGTCAGTTACGCCGATTGGTGGGCGGCCGCGCGCCAGCAGCGCCGGCGCGCGGTTTTGCGCACGCCCTTGTTTCAAACCCCCTTCAACCTGGGGATGACGCTGTTTGCGGCCGGCCTGGCCAGCACCAGTCAAGCCTGGTGGGAGATCGGCGCGTGGATCGTACTCTTGTTGCTCTTTGCCGGGCAAACGGTCGCCTCCTGGCGGGCCGGACGTCTGGCCGCCGCGGAAGACCCGCCCGCGCCCCCAGCGTTGGATCAACACCCTGAACATCCCCTTGATTCCCCGAACGGTTGATTCCGCCCGACGAACCCGTGGCTTGCCCTTGTCCGGCCCGTGGATGGACAACCCGGCAGGCGCAGACGAAAAGAATGATGAACGATGGATAATAAAGGAAGGAGCTCGACTGTGGTTAATCAGCGTACGAATCTCATTCTGGGCGCGTTGCTCTTGCTTGGCGGTTTTTTCCTCCTCCTGGTCAACTTCGACGTGTTCGGCGATCTGAGCGCAACGGTGTGGGGATTCTTTTTCGTGATCGGCGGGCTGGTCTTTATCGCCCTTTACCTGGGCAATCGCCAGCAGTGGTGGCCCATCATCCCCGGTCTGACGTTGGTTGGCGTTGGCTTACTCATTTTACTGAGCGGCGCCGGCCTGGAAGGCGAGTGGCTTCCCGCCATTTTGTTCCTTGCCATCGGCGCGGCGTTCCTGGTGGTTTACCTCAGTCAGCCGGCCAGCAATTGGTGGGCGATCATTCCTGGCGGCGTCATGGGCAGCCTGGCCCTGGTGCTGATCGCGGGCGACGCCGGCGGCGCGGTCATGCTGCTGGGGCTGGCCGCCACTTTTGGCCTGGTTTACTTACAGGGCATGGTGCGCGGCTTGCATCAGCAATTCTGGTGGGCGCTCATTCCCGCCGGCGTCCTGGCCATCATCGGCCTTTTCCTGCTCGCCGGCGCGGTGGAGCAAATGGCCTGGGTGGCGCGGTTGTGGCCGCTGGTTCTGATCCTGGTCGGCGTGGGCGTGCTTTTGCGCAACAGCCTGACCCCCAGCCGTGAGCGTTAACCGATGACCACCCCATCTGGCGACAGCCTGCGTACACGCAATACCCTTTTGTGGGGCGGCGGCCTGTTCATCGCTGGCGTTTTCTTGCTGCTGGTCAATAATCATCAGCTCGATCGCTATGCCCCGGCCTGGCAGTACATCCTGGCCGGCCTCTTTGCGGCCGGCGGTATCGCCCTGCTGGTGCTGTTTGCGCGCGATGTGGCTCGCTGGTGGCCGATCATTCCGGCCTTCACCCTGCTCACGGTCGGCCTGATCATCTTCCTCACCACGCAGACCGACCTGGTCGGCGAAGTGCTGGGCGCGATTCTGTTCTTCGGCATTGCGCTGGCCTTTGCCGTCATTTTCTTGTTGGACCGTCACCGCTGGTGGGCGGTCATTCCGTGCGGCGTGCTGTTGGTGGTCGGCGCCACCACCGTCTTGAGCACGCTGAACGTCAGCCCCGGCTTGCTCAGCGCCACGTTGTTCATTGGCATGGGGGTGGTGTTCCTGTTCGTCTATCTGCTCGGCCCGCTCAAGCGTGAGGTCTGGTGGGCGCTGTTACCGGCCACGGCCTTGATTGCCTTTGGCCTGTTCACCTTTGTCTTCAGCAAAGCGACGAGCAACTGGCAGATGAACCTGGTGGCCTGGTGGCCGGCGCTGCTGGTGCTGCTTGGCGTCTTCCTGCTGGTGCGCGGCTTTGCGGCCCTGGGCAACCGCACCTTGCCCGCGGCCGATTCGACGCTGCCGCGGCTGCCGGAACCAGGCGAGACGCCCCCCGCATCGAGCACGGCCGTCATCCAACCGCAGGATAAGACGGCTGAGCTGGTGACGACCGCGCCGCCCTCTCCGCCGGCCGCGCCGCCCTTGCCAGAACCGGGGCCAGCCCCAGCGCCTCCCGCCGCGGAGTAAACTGTCGCCAGACCCGCCGTCACGCGCGTGACGGCGGGTCTTTTTTCAGGCTGCGGCCCTGTGGGCGATGAGGACGGAGATGCGACTGGACCCCAGTTCACGCGTCTGCCAGTCAGCCGCAAAGCCCAGGTCACGCAGCCGGGCCGGCATCGCCAGCATGAGGCGCTCTGTCGCCGGGTCAGGCGCAAGCACGGCTTGCAGCAAGCGGGCGACCAGGTTGGGCCGGTAGACCTGGCCGCTGTCCACCCAGATGACGCAGCCGTCCGGCGCTAACAGTCGGCCAAACTCTTGCCAGGTGCGGCGGTCAAAAATGTAGGCGGTGGGAAAGGTCAGGACGATGCCGTCCACGCTGCCGGCGGGCAGCGGCGTGGCCTGCGCCATGCCCTGCACCGGTATCACCCGCGCCAACCGCGCGCCGCGCAGGCGCCGCGCCGCGGCCTGCAGCATCTGCGGCGAACGATCAAGCCCCATCACCACGCTGCCCGCGTCGCTCAGCTCAGCCAGGAGCGCGCCCGTGCCGCAACCGACTTCGAGGATGCGCGGCCTGGCGCGGCCGGCGCGGGCCGTCTGTTCATGCAGCTCGACGATGGCTTGCCGCCGCCAGCGGCCCCACTCCCCGTTGGAAAAAATCGTCGCGACCCGTTCGTACAGCGACGCCAATAAGCCATAGGCCAGCCAGGAAGCCAGCTGAAAAAAGGCGCTCTTGATGATGCGGCCGCCTGGCCCGCGTCGCTGCTGCTGATCGTTCATAAGGCTCCTGGCGCCGGCGCGCCATCAACGGACGGCCCGGCCTGGCTCAAGCGCTCGGCGTGAACACCAAAGCCGTACTGCCGGCGTCCAGCCGCAGCACAGCGCCTGGCTGCGGCTCCTGCGTTAGCAAATAATCGGCCAACGGCTCGCGCACAAACTTGCGGATGATGCGGCGCAGCGGCCGCGCGCCCCATTCGGGATGGTCATTCTGCGCCAGCAGCCAGGTGATGGCCGCGTCGGTCAGCTCCAGCGTCAGGCTGCGCTCGGCCAGCAGCTTGTTCTCCTTCTTGATCATCAGCAGCAGAATCTGGCGCAGCTCCTCCTGCGTCAGGGGCAGGAACATGATGATTTCATCCAGGCGGTTGAGGAACTCTGGCCGGAAGAACTGTTTGACCTTGAGCATCACCAGCTCGCGCGTCTCTTCGCTGAGCGTCGTCTGCTCCAGGAACTCGGCGCCCAGGTTGCTGGTCATGATGATGACCGCTTCGGAGAAGGAGGTCATGCGCCCCTGGCCGTCGGTCAGGCGTCCCTCTTCCATGACCTGCAGAAGCACGTCGAGCACGCGCGGATGGGCCTTTTCTACTTCATCGAACAGCACCACGGTGTAGGGGCGTTGGCGCACGCGGTCGGTCAGCTGGCCGCCGCTTTCATAGCCCACGTAACCGGGCGGCGCGCCGATCAGGCGGTTGACGGTGTGTTCCTGCTGGTATTCGCTCATGTCCAGGACCACCATCGCGTTTTCGTCATCGAACAAAAACTCCGCCAGCGCCTTTGCCAGCTCGGTCTTGCCGACGCCGGTGGGGCCAAGAAAGAGGAAGGAGCCGATGGGGCGGCTGGGATCCTTGAGGCCCACGCGCGCCGTCTTGACCGCACGGCTCAGGGCCAGCACCGCTTCTTCTTGACCAATGATGCGCTGGTGCAAAAATTCCACCATGTTGGCAAAGCGCGCGCGGTCATCCGCGCCCAGCTTAGCCACCGGCACCCCGCTCATCAGGCTGGTTGCCACCAGAATATCCTCTTCGTCCAACGTCGAGTCGGTGTTCTGGTCGGGACGGAAGGCCACATGCGGTTGATTGCCCATGTGCACCACGGCCGCGGCGCGGTGCAGCAGCTGCACGGCGGCGGCGGGCAGTGGATTTTGCCCCAGATAACGTTTGGCCAGGGTGGCCGCGCGGCCAAGCGCCTTGTCATTGATGGTAATGCTGTATTCCCGCTCGATGGTGGGCTTGTGCAGGCCCAGGATGGTGGTCGTATCGGCGACGCTGGTTTCCGGCACGCGCAGGACATGACTGCGTTCGGTGATCAGCGCATCATTGGCGATGCGCGCGCTGTAATCGGCGTCAGTCACGGTAGCGATGACCACGGCGCCGCCATCCAGGAAGGCTCGCCGCACCGCGGTGGTGGCCTTCGGAAATTCTGCATCGAGCGAATTGCCCAGAAAGCGTTGCGCGCCAGGTAAAAAGAGAATGCCGCCCTCGGCCTGCTTGGCCGCGGCCTGCACCGCTTTGGCGGCATCGTCCAGGAGGGCCGTTTCCGCAATCGTGATGACCGACTTCAGATTGGGCAGCCCTTTGCCTTCAGCCATGAGCAAGGCCAGGCTCTGCACCAGCGAGCGTTTGCCCACGCCGGCCGGCCCCACCAGGATGACATGGCGATTTTCGGCCAGCGCCAGCAGGCTCAAGAGATCGCGCAGCAGATCTTCCCGGTAGAAAACGGGCGCCAGCTCGCCAGCTTTGGCCTGCGCCACCCAATCGGGGCTGGTCAGGCGCCGGGCCACGGTGGCGTCGGTCAGGAGGTTGGTCATTGCCGCCGGGGTGACGCCGTAGCGTTGCAGCATCGCCGCGGTGGTGACCCCCTTCTGGCTCATGGCCGCCAGGGCATGAACCGTCGCGACGTAGATTTCGCCCGCGGCCTGCGCAATCGCGCGGCCTTCGTCCAACACCACGAGCATTTCATCAGAGAGAGCCACCGGCCGGCCGTCGTCGCCCAGGAAGTCGAGGTTGGCATTGGCGCCGTCCCGCATTTCCGCCATGGTCTGCACGGTGCGCGCCATGTCCTCCAGCTTGAAGCCGCGCTCGGCGGCCAGTTTTTGCAGCACGCGGTTGGCGTCGAAATCCGGGGAGGTGACGAACAAGTACAGCACGATTTCTGGCGTCAGGACCGTCTTGTTGAAACGTTGGCGCAGCGGCCGGGTAGCGTTCAGCGCCTTGCTCATCTCCGGCGCCAGGATGCTTGGATTCAGTGTTCCCATCTGTGTTTCCTATCGGTAGAAAAATCAGCCTGACCAGGCGGGCCAGGTCAAGCCGCCCGCTCTCGCCGCTCCAGGCGCAGGGCGCCCAGGGCAAGGAACAGCGCCAGGCCGACGACGGCGGCGCCGAGCAAAAAAACATCGTGCAGGCCCGCCGCCAGGGCCGCCGGCGGCGCGCTCGTCACATCGGCGCCGACGGCGATGCTGGCGGCGGCGCGCACGCGGCTCGCCCACAGTGCGCCCAGGGTGGCGACGCCGGCCGTTTGCCCCAGGACACGGGCCAGGGCCAGGAGGCCTGAGGCAATGCCCAAACGCTCGCGCGGCGCCGCGCCCATGATCGCGCTGTTGTTGGGGGCGTTGAAAACGCCGATGCCGAGGCCCACCAGCGCATAGCGCGCGATGTAGCCGCCGGGCGTTGTGTCGGTGGAGAGCGTGGCAATCATGACGAAGCCGATGGTCAGCAGGAAGAGGCCGGCGACGCACAGCGCGCGCGTGCCGAAACGATCGGCCAGCAGGCCGGCCAGCGGCCCCATCAAGCCTAATCCCACCGGCACGACGGCCAGCATCAGCCCGACCTGCTGCATGGGGTAGCCGAGGACGTTGGTCAGGTAGAACGGCATCAAGAAGGTGGAACCGGCCATGGCGATGAAAACGAGCACGCCGGTCACGAGGTTGACGCTGAAGAGCACATTGCTGAACAGGCGCAGGTCAACCATCGGCTGCGGCGTGCGCAGGCTGATCATCACAAAGCCCACGGCCAGCAGCGCGCAGCTCACGAGCAAAGCCAGGACGAGCGGGCTGCGCCAGCCGGCGACCTGACTGAAGCTGAGGGACAGAAGCAGGGAGAGCAGCGTGGCGAAGAGAAGCAGCGCGCCTGGCAGGTCGAAACGCTGGCCGGGGCGGGGTTGTGAGCGCGGCACAAAGCGTTGCACCAGGATCACACCGATGACGCCCACCGGCAAATTGACATAAAAGATCGAGCGCCAGCTGAAATGCTGAATGAGCAAGCCGCCCAGGGTAGGCCCGGCCATGATGCCGAGGGAAACGATGACGCTGCCGTAGCTCAGGGCGCGGCCGCGTTCACTGGGCGGGAAAGCTTCGGTGATGATGGCGGAGCCGAGCGCGGTCACCATGGCGCCGCCGATGGCCTGTATGATGCGGAAAACAATCAACCAGCCGACGCTGGGCGCCAGCCCGCACAGGGCCGAGGCCAATGTGAAAAGGATGAAGCCGCTGAGGTAGATGTTCTTCTTGCCGCGCATGTCGGCCAGGCGTCCGACGGTCAGCAGCAAGCTGCTGAGGGTCAAGAGATAGCCGAGCACGACCCACTGCACAAGGGCAAAGGTGGCGCCCAGGTCGCGTTCCAGTGTGGGCACCGCCACATTGACGATACTGCCGTCAATGGTGGAGAGGAAGATGCCCATGCCCACCGCCATCAGCACCAGCCATTTGCGGCCATCGTCGGGCGCTGCGGGTGAGACCATGCCTGGCCTGCTCAGGCGCGAAGGCTCAGCCACGGCGCGGCCTAGGCTGGCAAGGGACGGCGCGTGCCAATGTCGAAGCCGTAGCCGTCCACAAGGACATGGAGGGTAACGCCCAACATCGCCACGGGCTTGATCTCGTCCATCTTGTGGATGTCGGTGTACTCCAGGGAGTTGCAATCCACGATGACCACGCTGTGTTGACCGAGGACGCGCAGCTGGTTCGTGGGTTCGATGACGATGGCTGTGTCTTCATCAATGCCTACACCGAGCAGGAAAGGGTTGTAAGCCGCAGCCGCCATCAAGCGGCCGGTGCGCATGCGTTGACTGAAGTGCTGATCAATGATGAGGCGGTTGGTCAGGCCCAGCCCCGGCGCAAAGTTGACCATGCGTTGAATGGGGATGCTGCCCTGTTCACCAAAAGCGATCATATGTTCGCACAAAACGGCCGCGCCCGCGCTGGTGCCGCCCACCAAAACACCGCTGGCATTGGCGCGGCGGATGGCTTGCGCCAGCGCCGTGCCGCCCAGCAAGGCTGAGAAGCGCAGTTGGTTGTCGCCCACCAGGAAGATCGCGGTTGCCGCGGTCAGCGCCGCCAGGTGCGCTGGATCAGTGGCATCCTGACGATTGAACACCGGCAGGAACTGCACCTGGGCCGATCCAAACGACTTGAAAAGCTCGACGTAGCGTTGACCATCGTCCTGTTGGTTTTCTGATGCGGTGGGAATAACCACCAGCCGGGCGTTATCGTCGCCAGCCAGGGTATAGAAATGACGCAAGATGCGTTGCGTGCCAACCTTGTCTTCGGCGCCGCCGATTGCCATCAGCGCGCCGCGCTGGCTACCAGCGGGAATGGGTGCAGGACACATGATAAGAAAATTCCAGCTCCAAACTCTAAAATCCCAACCTCGAACGTGGCTGCTTTCTAAAACGAACTGCGCACCGGGTCCGCCAGGATATTCTCTTCCTCATACAGCCCGCGCTTATCAATGTCGTAGTAGAAATCGTGAGGCAATTGACCAAACTCGATGCCCTCGATGTGAACGGGCTGACCAAAGGGAACTTCGTATAGATTGGTCTGCGTAATATCAGAGCCGTTGGCAAGCGTCGCGGGGACTTCGCCCACGCCTTCGAGGAGATTGCCAGGGTGCAGCACCACCGCCGCATTGGCGTGAATGCCGACGCCCAGCAGGAAGGGGTTGGCCGCCACGGCTACGCACAGCGGCCCATACCAGGCGGCCGGGGTGTAGTCGGCTACGAAGATGACGCGGTTGGTCAGCCCCAGCCCCGGCGCAAAACGGACGATGCCCCGCTCTGGCTGCGGCCGCGGCTCGGCATAGACGATCATGTGTTCGGCCAGGAAAGCGCCGGCATGACCGCTGCCCGCCACGACCTTGCCGCGGGCGTGACCACGACGAATGGCCTGCGCGGCTGGCGTCCCGCCCAGGACCGTGGAGAGGCGCAGGGGATTGCCGTCGGTGAAGAAGTAGGCCGTGGCGTGTTGAATCACGGCCTGGACGTTGGCGCTGCGCGCGTCCAAGCGCGTGCGAATGGGCAACAATTCGGCCCAGTTGGCGCCCCAGCCTGCAAACAGGGCGCGCGCTTGCTCCGCCGCGTCGAAATCACGGCTGGCGGTGGGGATGATCGCGATACGGGCGCCGTAGCTACCTGCCAACTGCCAAAAGTATTGTAAGATGTAACTGGCGTCGTTCAACGGCTCGTGGCCGCCGGTAGCAACGAGGGCGCCGCGAGTAAAGCCGGCCGGTACGGGTGCTGGCATACGGTGGATGAGACCTCACTGGTTGGTGTGGGGCGTATTGTACACGCGTTCACCCGTCGCGGCAAGATGGCGCGTTGACTTCTGAAGTCTCCACGGCTGATGTCAGCCTCAAGCGCATTTGCGTGAGTCATGCTCCACCCTGGCGGCCAGGCCCGCGCGCCCTCTTGCGCTATAGATGTTCAGAAAAAGATGCGCGCCGCGGTCACGGCTTCATCACGCCGATAGTTGATCTAACGGCCAGCGCCATTTGCCGCAGCCGCCCTCACGCCTTGACCTTGATGCGGCTCATCATGACCAGCGCCAGCAGCATGAAGACGGCCGCAAACGGCCAGATGACCCGGTGCGAGGTCAGGTCAATCAAGCCGCCGGCCACAATCGGCCCGGTGATCGCGGCCAGCGAGGAGGCAAAGTAGTAGAGGCCGGTCAGCGCGCCGATCGAGTGGTTGCCGCCGACATCGTACACCATCGGCAGCGAGTTGATGTTGACCAGCGCCCAGAAGCCGCCCATCAGCGCCAGCAAAACGAGCAGAAGCAGGGTGTTCGTCAGCACCAGCGCCAGGATCAGCCCCACGGTCATGCCGATGAGGCCCATCATGATGGTGGGCTTGCGCCCGATGCGCGTGGCAATCAAGCCGCTGGGAATGGCGAACAGGATGAGCATGGCGGCGAAGGCGGTCAGCATTTGCGTGCCGGAGCCAACGGCAATGCCAAGCACGTTGCGCACATACAGGGTGAAAAAGGCCTCGACCGCGTTCCAGGCGATGAACCAGCAGAAGATCGCCAGCAGAATGTACCTGCCGTTCGGGTTATCGCCGCGGCTGACCTCGCGCAGGCTGTCCCAAACGCCGGGGGCGGCGGCGGCGGCGGTCGTGGTCTCCGGCAGCGCGGGTTCGCGCACGAAGGCCAGCACGACGCCGATCGCGATCAGCAGCAGCAGCCCGCCGACGATGAAGGGCAGGGGCACGCCAATTTTGAACAGCGCGCCGCCGCCAAAGAGGGCAATGGCGCCGCCGACGCCGCCCATCAAGTTGATGACGCCGTTGGCCTTGCTGCGCTGCTCCGTCGGGTACAAATCGCCCAGGTAGGCCACGGTGGGCGAGCGGAAGAGCGCCATGCCGATGTTGGCGCCCAGGATAGCCAGCGCAATCAGGGCAAAGTTGGTGCGCACGAAAGGCACCAGCATGAAGAAGACGGCGGCCAGCGGCGCGCCGGCCATCAGCCACGGTTTGCGCCGGCCCCAACGGCTGCGCGTGCGGTCGCTGCGCGCGCCGACCCAGGGCTGCACAAACATGTTGATGAGATTGTCCCAGGTCAGGATAAAACCGACGACAAAGGCCGAGAGGCCGAGGTCTTCCAGGAAGGGTGGAATCAGGCTGTTGAACAGCGGCCAGATCACGCTGATGCCTAAAAAGCCGAAGCCAAGTACAAACGTCTTCTTCCAATCAAATTTCATCCTGCGCCTCCTCTGGCAAGGTAATATTGAGCTATTTGTAAAAACCGTTCAGCAGAGACTTTCGGTCTTTCCGCCCTGGTGAAACAGCCGAATCATGATCGTCGTTTTCCATGAGTAGAGTTGCTGACGCAATGAACCGGGCGGCTTTTTCGAGCAGTGCTTTTTCCTCGAAGGTCATAACGCTATTCCTTCTCGGCGAATGTTCAAGAACAAGGGGCTAAGCTGTTGTTCGAACCAGGTGAGCGAAACAGGGAATGTTGAGATGAGGAGGTCATGACGTAGACAAATCTCAGAAACGGCCGGATTGAGGCGTTCGATTTCGGTGGCGGGATTGGTATCATCATTGAGTACAACCATCACATCAACATCCGATGCGGCAGTTGCTGTTCCACGCGCGTAAGAACCGTATAGATATAGTTGGTGGAATCGTGCGCCGTATAGATCAATTAAAACTTGCTTTACTTCTTGAAGTGCTATTGTTACAACTTTTGGAAGCTCTGGTAGCTTCCGCGTTTTTCTTGTCACAATGCCACTCCTTGCGTACATGTTCTAGAGCTATTGTAATGGCTGCTGTCGGTTTCCCGAAATCGGATCGAGAGACAGGGGATGCAAGCAAGATTGGATAGACGGGGAGATTTCAAGCCAGCAGGCATTGCAGGAGCTTGGGCAGCATGGCGGTCATGGCAACGGCGCCGCGCCGGCGCAGGTCATCGGTGCGCATGTGGATGAAGCTGACCTGGTCGAGGTCCGGTTCGACGAGGACATCGGCCGTGCGGCGATCATCGCCGGCGCGCAGGAGCAGCCAGGTGCCGGCCGTCAGCCCCTGCCAGAGGAGCGAGCGCGGCTCACGGCGCGGCGGCGTAAAGCAGTTGATCGCAATGACGACGTCAGCACCGTGGCGGCGGGCCACCGAAATGGGCAGGTTGTTGGTCACGCCGCCGTCCACCAGCAGCCGGCCATCCACGCGCAAGGCCTCCACCGCGCCAGGCACCGACGCGCTCGCGCGCACGATCGGCATCAGCGGGCCGTGGTCGAACACGATCGGCTCGCCGGTCATCAGGTCGCTGGCCACCACCATGAGCGGCGTCTGCAAATCCTCGAAGGTCTTCACCCCGGTCGCCCGCTCCAGCCAGTGTTCCAGGCGGGCAAAACTCATCCCGAAGCCGCTTTGGGATGATGGCCGCAGCGGCCGCGCAATGGATCGCCAGCGCAAGGTGGCGGACATCTCGCGCAGGCGTTCCCCGCGGATGCCCGCGCAATAGATCGCGCCGGCCATCGCGCCGGCGCTGACGCCGACGATAAAATCAATCGGCACGCCCTGGCTGTCCAGGACTTCGAGCGCGCCGGTATGGACGATGCCACGCGCCACCCCTCCTCCCAGCACCAGGCCGATGCGTTTGTTCGTAGGCCAATTCATCGTTTTTTGACTCGCAATGCAAGCTGACGGCGGTTGGCTACCACAGCGCAGCCACCGCCTCGGGCAAATCGAGCGCAGCCAGTTTTTCAGGC
>DAISHS010000128.1:5652-11416 GCA_036822415.1 Chloroflexota bacterium | reverse complement strand
GGACCTCAGGGTTGGGGAGACGGGTTGGAATGGCGCCGGCTTGGAAATAGCGCCATTCTGAAGTCTCGTTGTTGGTCTCTTTATACCAGACACGCGGCGGTTTGTCAATAGCCAAAATTCGATCACCGAAAAAGGCGTATCTCAAGTTAGCGCCGAAAAGCCTGATTGACAGTGTCTACCCACAGTGCTATAATGCGACCGTGCTTGCGGAGAGGAGTCTCGTCTGCTCTTGAACCTGGTGGCATGCCGCTCTGCGCTACCAGGGTTTGCCCTGTGAGTCATGCACGCCTGCCGTCCAAGGCGCGCCTGGATGCAAGAGGATTACACCTATCAGGACTTCACCTATGGAAGGCCAGGCTTGCCCCCTGCTGGGATCGCTCAGCGAGCAGGGCGTTTATCTCAATTACCCAAACTTCGAAAATCGCTGTTACGCCACCGGCCGCAGTGAATCGGCGCCGTTGGCGCAGCAGCAGTTTTTTTGCCTGGGCGGACAGTTTGGCACTTGCCCGCGCTATGTCGCCGCCACGCGCGGCCGATCCGCCGCGCCTCAGGCCTACACGGCCCCGCCGCTCTCCCCTGCCTGGGATGAATCAGCCGCCGAAACTTTGTTGGACGAGGGCGCCGCTGAGGCGCCTGGGCGACGCAACGGCTGGCTGCCGTACCTTCTCGGCGCCGGCGGCGTGTTTTTAGCTCTTCTCCTTTGCCTGGTGGCCGTGGGCGGCTTTTTGGCCTGGCGCTCGTGGAGCACGCGCCTGCGCACCGATCAGCCGACGCCGGTGATAGCCGGCCCGGTGACCATCCGCCCCGCGACCTTTACACCCACCCCAGCAGCGCCCACCGTAGATCCCAACGTTGCCGCTGCTTTTGCCACGGTGACGGCCGTCGCGCGCCTGACCGCGGAAGCCGGCACACTGGAGCCGCCGCCGTTTAGCCTGACCCCACGGCCCACCCCAACCCGGCGGCCCACGCCGCTCGATGGCACCGTTTTTCCAGATGCCTTAGCCACCGAGACGCCGACCGCGACGCCGCTGCCTGATTTGGGCGCTACGGCCACCCCAACCAGCATCCTTCCCCCCACCGCAACCGTGGCGCCGACCGAGCCGCTGGCGCCTATCATCAACTTCTCCGCCGCGCCTCGCACCATTTTGCTCGGTCAGTGCGCCACCCTGCGCTGGAACACGGCCGGCATCGAGGCGGTCTATCTGGATGTGGATGGCACGGAGGCAGGCGTCACCGGCGTTGGTTCGCGCCAGGTGTGCCCGCTGAAGGATACCGATTATTACCTGCGCGTGGTTCTGCGCGACTTGACCGATCAAATTTGGGTTGCTAACGTTCAAGTGCGTGGCACCCCGACGCCGTCAATTACGCCGACGAATACCGCCACGCCGTTCTACACCGCTACGCCGACCCCCACCAACCTGCCGACCGCGACGCCGACGATCACGCCGCAGTATGGGGTGCACATCAACGGCGACAGCGGCCAGGTGACGCTGGCAGCCGACGGCATCGAGCATCAGGTTGCTGCCCTGACCGTGCAGAACACCGGCAACACCAGCGATCAGATCGCCATCAGCCTGAGCGGTAGTCTGCCCGCCGGTTGGCGCTTGCTCTTGTGCCTCAATGGCTCGGAGGGCGACCGCTGTTTTACCGACAACACGACCGAGGTCACCATGCCAGTCGCCGGCGTGCAGACCGCCCAGGTGCGAATGGTGGCGCCCAGCGGCACTGCCAGCGGTACGTCCACGGTCGTGACCCTGGAAGCGGTCTCGCGCCACGACGCCGCCACGCGTACGAGCGTGCAGTTGACCGTCGTCGTATCCTGAATGATCCACGGAGTCAGCGTCAATGGAATTGCAGATTGCCGCGGCCAAGACCGGTAAGTACGCCACGGGCGAAAGCGGCGACACGTTGGAGATGACCGAACGGCCGCATGGGGGCGTATCCCTTGTCCTGGCCGATGGCCAGCGCAGCGGCCGCAGCGCGAAGATCATCAGCAACCTGGTGGTGCGCAAGACCATCGCTCTGTTGGCCGAGGGCGCGCGCGATGGCGTGGCGGCCCGCGCGGCGCATGACTATTTGCGCACGCACCGCCGCGGCCAGGTCTCAGCCGAGCTGCATATCGTTTCGATTGACCTGGCGACGAATACGATTGTGGTTTCACGCAACAGTCAGTGCCCGGCGATTGTGGCGCAGGGCGCTGAGATTACCTTGCTCGATCAGCCCAGCCAGGTCATCGGCATCTATCCGAATACCAAACCGGTGATCGCCGAGCTGCCCCTGGAATCAGGCTTGACCCTGGTGATCTTTACGGACGGCATCTGGTCGGCCGGCAACCGCTATGGGCAGCCGCTTGACCTGCTGGGCGTGCTGCGTACGCATCTGCAGGACGCCCCGTCGCCCACCACGGCGCAGGCCCTGGCTGACGCAATCTTGGCTGAAAGCATCCGCCTGGACAAAGGCCGTCCGGATGACGACATGAGCGTTTTGGTGGTTCAAACCGTTCCCTTCACGCGCAGCGACGACGCCCGCCGCCTGACGGTCAGTTTCCCTTTGCCCTGATCGCACGCGCTGCCCTGCTCGTATCGCCCAGGGATTTACCATGACCGCTATCAATCCGCTGTCACCGCTGCCTACCAAAATCAAACTGGTCGGTGTGTGCGCGGCTGGCAAGAGCACCTTGCTGCACAACCTGCGCGCAGCCGGATTCGACGCGTTGCCCTGCGCGCAGGAACATTCGTACGTGCCGGACATGTGGCGCAAGCTGCATCCGCCCGATGTGCTGATTTTCCTGGATGCGCAGCCGGCCACCGTGGCCCGGCGTCGGCAAACGCGTGAGCCGGTGGAAGCCTGGCTGGCGGAGGAGCGTCTACGCCTGGCTCATGCGCGCGCCCACTGCGACTTGTATCTACCAACCGATGAGCTGACGCCAGCCGAAGTGGCGGCGGCGGCGCTGTCGTTTTTAGTCGGCATCGGCGCCCGGCGTCTAAACGAGGTTTAGGCTCGCTCAGAACCAAATCACCTGGTTGTTTTGACAGGACATTGGGCGTCGACTATAATCGCTCTGTTTTCCAGGCAGCTAAGCTGCAATCGAAACTTGAGGAGACGTGGAGTTCATGCGAGATCGTACGACCGGATTCTTTATCACCACCATCATCTTAGCTGTGATTGGGGTTTATCTTGCCCTGCCCATTCAGCACCCCAAGTGGCTGACCGATCTGCTCTTCTGGCAGCCAGCCAGCACGCGTGATTTACAGATCAAGGAAGGTCTTGATTTACGCGGCGGCCTTCAGGTCTTGCTTGAAGCCGATGTTCCGGCCGGCCAAGTGGTGGATCGCGAAGCCATTCAAACGGCTAAGCAAATTGTCGAGAACCGCGTCAATGGACTCGGCGTCTCGGAGCCGCTCATCCAGGTGCAAGGCGATCGCCGCATTGTCGTCGAATTGCCAGGCATCAGCAACCCAGATCAAGCCATCGAAACCCTGAAGGGGACCGGCCTCTTGGAATTCATCGAAACTGGCGATGAAGTCCTGCCTTCCGGCACCAAAGTGAGCACAAGCATGGGCTCGCTGCAAGATTCTGGCACGGTCACCGGCACGAACCAGATCACCAACACGACTGGGATTACCGGTACAACTGGAATCACCGGGACGACCGGAATCACCGGGACAACCGTGGTCACGCCGACGACGCCGGCCACGCCGAGCAAAGTCTACAAGACGATCATGACCGGCGCCGATCTGCAGACCGCCGCGGTGGGCTTCGAGCAGACAACCAATGCACCCATCATTACCTTCAAGCTGACCGACGCCGGCTCGAAGAAGTTCTCAGACTACACCAGCGCCAATATCGGCAAGATTCTGTCTATCGTCCTGGACAAAACGGTCCTCTCTTCGCCGCGGATTCAAAGCGCCATTACCGGCGGCAGCGGCCAGATCACCGGCCGTTTCACCCTGGAGGAGGCGCGCAGCCTCTCGGTGCAGATGCGTTACGGCGCGCTGCCGGTTCCGCTGCGTGTCGCTGAGAGCCGCGCCGTCGGGCCGACGCTGGGCCAGGACTCTGTGCGCAAGAGCATCAACGCCGGCGTGATTGGTCTGCTCGTCGTCATTCTCTTCATGCTCCTGTATTATCGCTTGCCTGGCGTGCTGGCTGACTTCGCGCTGATCATCTATGCGCTGCTGGTCTTTGGCCTCTTCAAGCTGATCCCTGTCACGCTGACTTTACCGGGTATTGCGGGCTTTGTGCTCAGCGTCGGCATGGCGGTTGACGCCAACGTGCTGATCTTTGAGCGCATGAAAGAAGAGCTGCGTGGGGGGCGCAATTTGCGCGCGGCCATTGACACCGGTTTTGCCCGCGCCTGGCCTTCCATCCGTGATAGCAACGCCTCAACGCTTATCACCTGTTTGATCCTGTTCTGGTTCGGATCGAACTTTGGCGCCAGCATCGTCAAGGGCTTTGCGCTTACGCTGGCTATCGGCGTGCTGGTTAGCCTTTTTACAGCGATCACGGTGACCCGCACCTTCCTGCACCTGGTGATGAACAACATGGATCTGTCCCGCAACCATTGGTGGTTCGGCGTCTAATCGGAGTAGAAGAAGAAAGTATCATGCTTAATATCGTTGGAAAACGTTACTGGTATTTCGGTTTTTCGTTGTTGATTATCATCCCAGGCCTGATCTCTCTCATTTTGTTTGGCCTGCGTTTGTCCATTGACTTCACCGGCGGCTCGCTCTGGCAGCTGAAGTTCACACAACCCACCGTGGCTATCCAGCCTGCGGACGTCAAGGGAATCTTCAGCGCGGCCGGCTTCGACGAAGCCGTGGTGCAGACGTCCAAAAGCTCGACGACCGATGACACGATCATTGTGCGTGCGAAGCAGATTGATGCCACGCAAAAGGCCGATCTGCAGAGCCGGCTGCAGGCGCGTTACGGCGACTTCGTGGAACAGCGTTTCGACAATGTCGGCCCGGCCGTGGGCGCGGAAGTGACGCGCAACGCCGGTATCGCAGTCGGCCTGGCCGCGATCGCCATTCTCATCTACATCTCGATCGCCTTCCGCAAGGTGCCCAACTCGTTCCGCTACGGCGCCTGCGCCGTCATCGCCCTGATCCACGACGCCCTGGTCGTTCTCGGCTTGATGTCGCTGGCCGGGCACTTCCTGGGCTGGGAGGTTGATTCGCTCTTTCTGACGGCCTTGCTCACGGTCATCGGTTTCTCGGTGCACGATACCATTGTGGTCTTCGACCGCATTCGCGAAAACATCAGCCGCTACCGCAGCCAGGACTTCGAAACGATCGTCAACCGCAGCATCATCGAAACCCTCGATCGTTCCATCAACACGCAGCTGACGGTGCTGTTCACGTTGACGGCCCTGGCGCTCCTGGGCGGCATCACGGTGCGCATCTTCGTCGTGACCCTGCTCATCGGCATCTTGAGCGGCACCTACTCGTCCATCTTCAACGCCAGCCCGCTGCTGGTCGTGTGGGAGAACGGCGAGATTGGCAATTTCGTGCGGCGCTTCACCGGCAATCGGTCGGCGAAGCCTGCCTGAAGCCAACGGGCGCTTACCTTTCAGATACTCTCGTAACGGAGCGAAGGACGTCCTTCGCTCCGTTTGATTTACGGCGGTTGAAACCGCAGCAACGCCTGCCAAGTCGGCCTGCGCCGACTGGCAATGAGCCTGCGCAGGCAGGCTTGGCAATGGTAGCCGTCCGGCGGTTGAAACCGCAGCAACGCCTGCCAAGTCGGCCTGCGCCGACTGGCAATG
>DAISHS010000128.1:0-5552 GCA_036822415.1 Chloroflexota bacterium | reverse complement strand
AGCCTGCGCAGGCAGGCTTGGCTGGCTATGAGCCTCCGCAGGGAGGCTTTGCACTCGTTGCTGCGACCTCGGTCGCCAGACAGCGAAGGACTTCAGCCTCCGCAGGGAGGCTTTGCACTCGTTGCTGCGACCTCGGTCGCCGGGCGAAGGACAGATGCGATGATCGCTCTGCTTGATTACGGTGTGGGCAACCTGCGCAGCGTGGCCAAAGCCCTGGAACACATCAACGCCCCCGTGCAGGTCATTCAGCGCGGGGCTGAGCTGACCGGCGCGCGCCAGGGGTGGGACGGCATCATTTTGCCCGGCGTCGGGGCTTTTGGCGATGCCGCGGCCAATTTGCGCCAGGCCGGCTTCGAAGAGCCGCTGCTGGCCGCCGTGCATGCAGGCGCTCCGCTGCTCGGTATTTGCGTCGGCCTGCAGCTGCTGTTCGATGAGAGCGAGGAGATGGGGCGTCACCGCGGGCTGGGCATCTTTCCGGGCCGCGTGCTGCGCTTTGCCGATGGCATGACCGTGCCGCAGAACGGCCAGCCTCAGCGGCTCAAAGTGCCGCAAATTGGCTGGAACCAGATTCATCACGCGGCCACGCATCCACTGTTGAACGGCGTACCCAGCGGCAGCTACGCTTACTTTGTTCATTCTTATTATTGCGCGCCGGCCGCGCCCGCTGTTATTATTGCCACGACCGACTACGGCATTGACTTTGCTTCGATCTGCGGCGGTCGCTTCGGCCAGGGCCAGGTGTGGGGCGTGCAGTTCCACCCAGAGAAGAGTCAAGCCACGGGGCTGCGCATCCTGCGCAATTTTGTTGAGCTGGTCCAGGCCGGCCGTCAGCAGGCGCGCCCATGAAGACGGCCTCCCAGGTGCCGCCTGCACCTCACTTTGTCATTTTTCCGGCGATTGACCTGCGCCGCGGTCGCTGTGTGCGCCTGCGCCAGGGCGACCCCACAGCCGAAACGGTCTTTGGCGATGACCCGGCGGCCATGGCTCGCCATTGGGTTGACCAGGGCGCGACCTGGCTGCATGTCGTCAACCTGGACGGCGCGCTGCAGGCCCCCGCGCCCGGCGCCCTGTCCATGACGGCGTTGCCGCTCAATTGGCAGCGCCTGGCCGAGATTCGTCAGGCTGTCTCGATCCCCATTCAGTTTGGCGGCGGCCTGCGCACCCTGGCCGACATCGAGCTGGCGCTGACGCTGGGCGCAACGCGCGTCGTCCTGGGCACGGTGGCCGTGCAGAATCCGGCCCTCGTGCATGCAGCCCTCCAGCATTTCGGGGCCGCGCGCATCGTCATCGGCATTGATGCGCGCGACGGCCTGGTCGCTACGCATGGCTGGCTGGAGACGAGTCGTGTTCCGGCGCAGGCGTTGGCCCAGGCCATGGCCGCCGCCGGCGTCAGCCAGATGGTCTACACGGATATCGGCCGTGACGGGATGTTGAGCGGGATCAATGTCGAAGCGACGGCCGCGCTGGCGCGTGAGAGCGGCGTGCAGATCATTGCCAGCGGCGGCCTGCGCGATCTGCATGATCTTCGGCGCCTGCTGGCCGCGGCGCCTGACGGGGTGGCTGGCGTCATCGCCGGCCAGGCCCTCTACAGCGGTTATCTGACCCTGCCTGACGCGCTGGCGCTCACCCGTCAGGCGGACTACCAGTCCGACGGGAGCCTGGTCTCATGTTAGCCAAACGCATCATTCCTTGCCTCGATGTCAAAGATGGCCGCGTGGTCAAAGGTATCCATTTCCTCAATCTGCGCGACGCGGGCGACCCGGTAGCGCAGGCGCAGGCCTACGACGCCGAAGGCGCCGATGAGCTGGTCTTCCTGGACATCACCGCTACCCACGAAGGCCGCGCCATCACGCGCCAGGTCGTGCGCGCCGTGGCCGACACGGTCTTTATCCCGCTCACCGTGGGCGGCGGCCTGCGCAGCGTGGACGACATACGCGCCATGCTGCTCGCTGGCGCGGACAAAATTGCCATCAACTCGGCGGCCGTGCGCCAGCCGGGGCTGATTACGGAGGGCGCGCGGCGCTTTGGCAGCCAGTGCATCGTGGTGGCAATTGACGCCCGCCTGACGCCTGCGCTGCAGCCGGCGGCCGGCCAGGCGCACTGGGAAGTGGTTGTCAACGGCGGCCGCGTTCCCACCGGCTTGGACCTGGTGACGTGGGCCAGGGAAGTCGAGGCCCGTGGGGCCGGCGAAATTTTGCTCACCTCGATGGACACCGACGGCGCCCAGACTGGCTTCGATATCGCCATGCTGCAGGCCGTGACTGCGGCCGTTTCCATTCCGGTGATTGCCTCCGGGGGCGCGGGCAGCCTGGCGCATTTTTATGACGCCTTGACTCGCGGCGGCGCGGAGGCGGCCCTGGCCGCTTCGCTCTTTCATTACAAGACGCTGAGCATTGGCCAGGTCAAGGCCTACCTGGCCGCGCGCGGCGTGGCGGTGCGCTGATGGCATCTGCTCACACGCCGTCCGCGGACGCTGTCCCGTCAGAACCGCAGGCGCTAACCCTGGCCGGGCTGTTGGCGCAGGTGCGCGCGCCGCTTCTGGCGGTGGTGGTGCAGGATGCGACGACCCGCGAGGTGCTGATGGTCGCCTATGCGAACATGGACGCCGTGCGCCTGACGCTGGAGACCGGCCAGGCCTGGTTCTGGAGCCGCAGCCGCCAGGAACTGTGGCATAAAGGCGCCACCTCTGGCAATACGATGCGTGTGCGCGAAATCCTGGTGGACTGCGACGCCGATACGCTGCTCTATGGCGTGGAGCCGGCCGGCCCCGCGTGTCACACCGGCGCACGCACCTGCTTTTTTCGGCGGCTCGCCGAAGCCGAACGTTGAACGCTGAACAGGGAGGTAAATTTCATGGGCCAGGTGATGGACGATTTATTCACCGTGATCGAGGCGCGCAAGGCCAACCCGGTCGTAGGTTCGTACACGGCGCAGCTCTTCGCTAAGGGCGAAAACGAGATGCTCAAGAAGATGGGTGAGGAGATGGTCGAGGTAATCGTGGCCGCCAAAGGCGAGACGACCGAACGGGTGGTGTATGAACTGGCCGATGTGGTTTATCACACCCTGGTTTTTTTGTCTGCGCGCGGTTTGTCCTGGGCTGTGATAGAGGATGAGCTGCAGCGGCGCTTTGGGAAATAGAGGCTGCGCCGCCGCCAGCCGGCGCAACGGTATTTGTGGAAAGAAAGCAGAGGTAGATTCATGAGTGACAATGGCAAGACAGAGGTCACGCGCACCGCTGACGATCAGGGCTTGCGCGCCCCCGCGTTGATTCCGGCGCGTTTTGCGCTCAACGACCAGCAAAGCCTCGCTGAGGCATTGACCTTCGATGACATCCTGCTCGTGCCTGGCTATTCCGAAGTGCTGCCGGCCGATGTTGATGTGAGCGTTGCCCTGCACCCCCGTCTGCGCCTGCGCGTTCCGGTCATTTCCGCGGCCATGGACACGGTCACCGAAGCGCCTTTGGCGATTGCCCTGGCCCGGCAGGGCGGCCTGGGCATCATTCACCGCAACCTGAGTCCGGAGCGCCAGGCCGAGGAGGTGGATCGGGTCAAGCGTTCGGAGTCGGGCATGATTGTCAACCCGATCACCCTGACGCCTGACCAGCCGCTGGCCACGGCCGCGGCCCTGATGTCGCACTATCACATCAGCGGCGTGCCGATTGTCGAAACCCAGGATGGCGGGCGTCTGTTGGGCGTTCTCAGCAACCGCGACATTCGTTTTGCCACCGACTTTGCGCGGCCGATCAGCGACTACATGACCAGCGAGAATTTGATTACCGCGCCCATTGGCACCACCCTGGAAGAGGCCAAAATCATCCTGCATCGCCATCGTATCGAGAAACTGCCGCTGGTGGATGAGCAATTTCGCCTCAAAGGGCTGATTACCTACAAAGACATTCTCAAGCGCGAGGATTTTCCGCACGCGGCGACCGATGCCCAGGGGCGCTTGCTGGCGGCGGGGGCCATTGGGGTCGGCGAGGCGGCGCTGCTGCGGGCCGAGCGCCTGGTAACCGCGGGCGCGGACGCCCTGGCCATTGACACCGCGCACGGCCATACCCGCGGCGTCCTTGACACCGTGCGCCTGGTCAAGCAGCGCTGGCCTGACATGGTCGTCCTGGCCGGCAATGTGGTCACCGCCGAAGGCGCCCTGGCCTTGATTGACGCCGGCGCGGATGTCATCAAGGTGGGCGTGGGCGCCGGTTCCATTTGCACGACGCGCATCGTGGCTGGCGCGGGCGTGCCGCAGATCAGCGCGATCAGCGAATGTGCCGCGGCCGCGGCGACGCGCAACATCCCGGTGATTGCCGATGGCGGCATTCGCTACAGCGGCGACATGGTCAAAGCCCTGGCCGTGGGCGCCACGGCCGTCATGCTGGGCAGCCTGCTGGCCGGGCTGGAAGAGTCGCCTGGCGAGCTGATTACCTGGGAAGGCCGCCGCTTCAAGGAGTACCGCGGCATGGGTTCGGTCGGCGCGCTCAAGGGACGCGGCGCCGATCGCTATCAGTCCGGTCAACGCGGCAACGACGCCTCGCCCGATATTGGCGGCAAGCTGGTTCCCGAAGGCATCGAAGGTCAGGTCCCGTACAAGGGCCGCCTTGCCGATTATCTGTCCCAGCTCGTCGGCGGCCTGCGCAGCGGCATGGGCTATGTCGGCGCGGCCTCGTTGGAGGAATTGCGCGCCAAGGCGCGCTTTGTACGCATCACCAACGCCGGCTACATCGAGAGCCATCCGCACAGCATCATGATTACCAAAGAAGCGCCTAACTACCAGACGCAGGCGCGTTGACCGCCCGCCGCGCGCCGTTGTATTTTCTCGACGAGGTTTATCATGCTGCAAACAGTCGAAGCTGTCATTGACGAACAGGGAAATGTGCGCCTGCTCGAGCCGTTGTCGCTGCCAGGCCCACGGCGCGCCCTGGTCATCATCCTGGACGACCATTGGCTGGCGGCAGCCTGGCCAGGCGTCGGCGGGGTCCATTCCGCTGATCTGATTCAAGGCGAGGGCTGGCCAGAAGACAAGGCCCCTGATCCCACGTTGCCGGCCGAACGTCAGGCGGCGATGTTGTTCAACGACCCCCTATTCGAAGGCTTACTTCCTTTCTGAAGTCTGAAGCCTACAGGTCAGGAAACCATGTCAACTTCCTTGCACCCTTTCTTTCGGCTCGAGGTCTCTACCCGTCCTCGTTTTGCGTCCACGCGCGCGCAGGCGCTGGCGCGCGCGATAGCTGCTCTGGGCATCCACGGCGTGACGTCGCTGCGCGTGTGCGACCTCTATTTCTTGCAGGGCGACCTGGACGCGGTCGCGCTCGACCGCCTGGGCCAGGTGGCGCTGTGCGATCCGGTGACGGAGCAGGCGCGTCTGGCGCCGCTTGCTGACGGGCAAGGCGCGCCGCCGCCAGACGGGCAGTACATCATCGAAGTGGCGTTGCATCCAGGGGTGACTGACAGCGTGGCCGAAAGCCTGCTCGATGCGGCGCGGCTGCTGGAGATTCACGGCCTGCGGCACGCGGCCACGGGACAGCAGGTCATCCTGGAAGGCGCGTTGACGCTGCA
>DAISHS010000127.1:0-11424 GCA_036822415.1 Chloroflexota bacterium | reverse complement strand
CGGCGGTCAGGCCGCATTCGTAGCGCTCTACCATGGCGCGCAGACCCGGCCGGTCGGAAGCGAGGACTGGAAGCCCAGCGGCCATGTATTCCATTGTCTTGTTTGATGCCGTGGTGATAAAGCGATTGTTTACATGGAAGGGGTCATAAAGCGCATGACCAACGCTGGCGCCGGTGGTATAACATGCTACCTCATCATAGGCCACCGGTGGAAGGATCACAAATCGGTCGGTAACTTGCCACTGCTCGGCCAAGTTCCGTAAGTAGCCAACGTAATCGTCAGCTGCAAGACCCATAACCACGAAGCCCCAGCTCGGATCCTGCCAAAACGGGAGCGAGCGCACGGTGGCCTCGATGGCGTGACCAGGCCCAATGCGACCCTGGCGGAATACGATCCGAGAGAAACTAACGCCCTGTTTGGCGAGCGACTCTTGCAGGTGTACAGAGGCTGTCGGAGGCTGTAAAGGGGCATTGGCGACTACCAATGGCAGATGGTACAGGCGCAGAGCCGTGGCAACTACCTGAGCGCGTTCTGCATCGGGCACAATGACCAGGTCGGAGGTGCGAGCGAAGCGCTCTTCGAATGCTTTCACCAATCGTCCGCCTAGGGCAATGCCGGCCCCACGTTCGGCAAAATCGTGACAATGATAGACCAGCGGTCGGTGAAAGCGAGTGGCCAGCACCCGGGCGATCAGAAAACCATGCATATCGTGGCCAATGAACACGGTTGCCGTAGTATCCGCACGCCGCAGCGTCTGAAACGTGAAGTCCAGATAAGCCCGCCACGTGTTGTCCGCATCGATTGATAACCGCCTGACCGTCACTCGGGGTGGATACTTCACGTTCGGTGGCGTGTTGGTTGCACGGCAGAGAATGTCCACCTGATGGCCGGCTGCGGCCAGAACCCTACCGCTGTTGATGATCGGCGGGTAGCCATCTGGATTGCTATAGAATATCGCCTGGACTTTCATCCGCTCAGGTCGAGAAACTCAAGGATCTGTCGGGCACGATGGAGGTAGGTGTGCTCGGCCAGCACTTTCTCGTGTGCGGCCGCCGCCACAGCCTCACGTAGAGTAGCGTCGGTGAGTAGGCTGTACAAGAGATCGGGCACTTCAGCAGGATTCTGAAAATAGAATAAGTGCTTACCGTGTTGGAACTCATCCTCCATCTCCGGGCAGGGCGAACAGACCTGGAGGCCGCCGCCTGCGGCGATCTCAAAGAAGCGCATATTGGGCGACGGGTAGTTGCTAAAATCTATGATGTTTAAACTGATACGGGAACCGGCCATCACTTTCGAGAATCCCGAGCCATGTACTGCGCGTTTTTGCCAGGCACGCATGATGCTCGGATTGTGTTGGCAGCGCCGGCCCCAATCTGGCCCCCAAATTTTCAGGTTGAGGTCGCCGAGCTGTGACAGCAGCGCTTCGCGCTCCGGTCGCCAGCCGCCGACAAAAGAAACGTCAGCTTGATATTCCGCTTCAATTTGCGCGAGATCGAGTTGCGGATGAAGCGTGGGATCGCCGGCCAAAGGCACCCATGTGACCTGGCGCGCACCCATGTGTCGCAGTAGTGGCAGGGTGGCTTGAGAGTGCGCTGCTATAAGATCGTATAAGGGAAGACAAACTGACAGATCAGTATCCCAGTTGATCAAAGTATCCGGCCAGAGATGAACCAGGCGCGTTGCCGTGGCCGCTTTGATCTGTGCAAGGGTACCAACGCGCACTGGATGCTGCGCAACGTTGATCAAAACTTGTGGCTGCCAGTCCCACACTTTTTGCAGCAGATCACGGTTCGCCTTGCGAATCCATGGCTCAACCGGCACAAACGCATTGAACAGTCTGCCCAGTCTGCCCAGCCGGGCGTAGTGATTGACTCGCTGTGTTAGGTCGAACAACTCGACTTGGCAGCCCAGCTCAGTGAAGGCCCGTTGATAAGACCCTTCCAACATCCAGGGCGCAACTTGTCCGACAATGAGAATTCGTTGAGATGTTGACATACGTTTCATTTCGAGACAGCGAGCGCCGCGTGGCGTATACCCGCCGCAGCATGCTTCGTGGAATACTGAGCAACTTTCTGCCGACAGACAGTACTGACAGTGTCTTTGGATGCACTTAACGCAGCAAGCATGGATTGCATACAACATGCCAGCGCGGAGGGATTTCCTGGCGGAAAGACCGAGCCCGTCTGGCCTTCGACAATCAAATCGGGCCAACAGCCGACCCGCTCGCTGACAATCGCCGGCAGGCCAAACTGCAGGGCTTCATTGACGACCAGCCCCCAGGTTTCGCCCCACCGGGACGGCAAAATCAGACAATCGGCTGCGGCATAGTACCGGCCCACTTCCCGCTGATTTTGAAATCCCGCCAGTACGGCTTTGATTTGCGGCAGCACCGCCAGAGCATCTTCCAGCGCACGGCGCAACTCCCCATCGCCCAACACGATTAGGCCGGGCGCGAGTCCGCTCTGTTCCACCAGCAGGCGCAGAGCGTCCGGCAGAATCAGCGGATCCTTTTTTGGAATCAGTTTGCCGGAGAAGATGAAAACCGGCTGATCGGGCGCAAACCCTAGCGAGCGCCGCACGGCGTCCCGCTGGGGTTCCCACCGCTGAACCTGCTGATCGAACCAATCCGTGTTGACGTTGTACGGCGACCAGTAGGTTTTCGCCGCAGGCACGCCGCATGCGTAATAGTGCCGCCGCGCATTCTCGCCGATCACCAACAGCCCACTGAAACGGTGGTAGAGCACATACAAAACCACTGCCCGTACAAGCCGCTTAGGCAGGGGACGCGCTTGGTCCGCATCGGTGACCTCGCCGCGCAGTAACAGCGGGATATCCACGCCGCGCAAGTATCTGATCAGCGGCCAGTAAAACGAGGTGGGCGCATAGCCGCACAACAGGGCGACGTGCGGCGCAAAGCGCGCAACACGTGCTTTGATCTGCGCCGCCTTCAAGTGCAGCTGGCCGGCGCTGCGCACGGTCGGGTCCGCGATCAGGAATTCACGGGTGTAGCCTTCGGTCATCGGCATGTCCCAGGCGAAGCGCACGCCGAATTCTTGGTCGACGTAGCCGCGCACGCTGAAATCCGAACCAAAAAAGACACGGACCTCCAGTTCGGGGTCTGCCGCCAGGCTGCGCCACACGGGAACTTGATATTGAATGGGGTGCGTAGTGAAAACAGCCAGTCGCAGGCGCTGTGTCATTGAACGATCCACTATGTAGGCTTAACTGCCGTCGCCACAAAGACCCGGGTATAAATCCCACCGCCGGTATGCCCAACTTCTGCCAGATTCCAGCATGCCAGACCGGCTGAAATCGCGCCCCACAAGATGCGGCGCAGGGTGCTTGTGAGGCCATGCGCATGAGGGGTACTGGGGCGCGCTTCATAGTGTTCAAAATCGACCAGGCGTAGCAAATCAGCCAGGCTGGTCGGGGTAAAAAACCATTCGTGCGTGAAGTCGCCATAGGCCACCGCGCCGGCCATGGGACTTGCGGCATTCGGCGTTTGCAGGATCAGGCGGCCGCCAGGCCGCAAGGCATGCGCCGTGAGCTCAAGCAGCGGGAAAATCTCCTCTTTGCCGAAGTGCTCAATGATGTCGAAGCCGGTGATCAGACCATAACTGGCCGAGTGCTGCCTCAGAAAAGAGAGGACATCACCCTGCACCACAGTTGCGGCCGGGCACCTCTGCCGCGCCAAGGCGATCTGCTCGGCGCTTAAGTCGACCCCGGTCAAATGGGTATATCCCAGGCGTTGCAGCAAGTACAGTACGTTACCTGGACCACAACCCAAGTCCAAAACGGGTGTGGAGCGATCGTCAGGCAGCCAGCCGGCCAAGCGCGCCTGGGTCGCATCGGCCCAATTGCGATATTCGGCTTCGCTGTGCGTCAGGCCGGCTGGGTGGGTCTTCTGAGATACATAGTGGGCATAGAGCGTCTGGCGATACTTGCGAGATTGATCAGAGGTGGTCATAGTACTTCACTCTAGCTGTTGAGCAGAGCTTGCCGTGATTGATTAAGAAGAGGATTATCCGGCACTGCTGGATCAAACTCACCCAAGAACTTTTCATGACGATTCACCAGCTTGAACCAAGTCAACGACTGGCCAGGATGACTGGCGGTAGGCATCTGTCCTAGAAAGGCCGCCCAGGCACTAAACGAGCTGCCTCCGGCAGCCAGCAGCACTCTTGCTTTCGCCAAAATCAACAGGTCGCTGATAGCACAACCGGGCCGCCAGAAAGAGACGTTCTCCAGCTCGAGCAACGGCGAAAGCGCTGCGGGAGTACCGTCTGACACAACGATGGCCTTCACCGGTCTTCCGATCTGCAGACGCAATTGCTGCAAGCTGACGATGTACCAGTCCAAAGGCGTCTTGACAGCGCCCTTGGTGTAATAGTCCTCGGATGATTGAGCTGTGCGAAAGTCATTGCCCAGCCGAACATTGATCCCGATAAAGGGTTCAGTCACCTGATCAACCAACTTCAGCCATCTCTCCCGCGTGATCGCACGCAAGCAAAGTAGCAGGAGATGATCGTAACCATTCAAGTCCTGAAACCCCTGCCCGTATCCTGAAAAGACAACCAGCCCTGTGGCAGGCATCACCGTCGAAGGTTCTTGCCGCCAATGTTCCGGTTCCGGTAGACGCTGCGCCCTGGCGCGTAATCTGGCCGCCCGCACTCCGGTAATGTCATTAGGGGCCGCTTTGAACAAGCCAAGCAGTAGGATTTGCCGCATATACGAACGCAGATCGATCCCGCCTCGTACTAAAGGGCCAAGCCGTGGCTGGACCCAGCGCGGCGCTAGCATCAGTGCGCCATGTTCCTGCGCATAGAGCGCACAGCGTGCCCACGCGAACAGGCGAGTGCCCAGGCCCGCGCCGCGTATCATTACGGCATCACAATAGACCATGACTAGACATTACCATTGGAGCCGTTTTGAGTAGACAAACACATTGTGGCGCCTGGCTTCTATGGAAAAGCCGAGTTCATGGGTTATCAGCGAATGCAAGTCTTCAACCGAGAATGATTGCGCCCCAAACGAAGTGTCGTGCAACTCGATGATCATCTGTTGGCAACGGTTGAGGGAGAGTGCATCGTTCAGGAATATGCCAATTTCCGCCCCTTCAATGTCGCAGATCAGGACATAATCTAGGATGCTGTGAGCCGTGATGAGTGTTTCAAGCTTGACAGCCTCTACCTGCACTGATTTTTGCGATGGCTGGTCGACAACGTGAGAGCCCAAATGAGTGTCAGTGACATAGAGATTCACTTGTTGGCAGCTGTCATAGCTAATGGCAGCATTCAAAACGTAAACCGGTTTTTCAGGTGCGTTGAGTTGCAGGCTTTGCTTTAGCATGGACACAATACGAGGATTTGGCTCAACGCAGAACAGTCGTTTAGAAGGCGATTGAGTCCGTATTGCAGGCAAAGAAACGATGCCAATACCACTGCCCAACTCTATGGCGTCAAGGTCATTGCGTAGATACTGGCTCACCAGCTTCACTTCGCTTCTCTCAAAGAGACGCCAAAAAACGGTAGCTACTGTTTCTGGCGAGACAAGGTGCGGGTCTACGCATAGGCGTCCACCAAAAGTAGGGATGCGATTCGCATAGATTTTGGCGACAAGCACACCCACAAGAGGGTGTGAAAGGTAACCTGCAACGCGCAGCTTCCAACTAGATAGCATACCCGTGTCCACTGCGCAAAAGTTCGGTAATAGAGTGTTTCATTTGAGCTAGCCTGTCGGCAGCTTCAAAGCCCAGCAAGCGCTGGAAGGTCCTATAGATTGGCGAACCTGGAACTCGAAACTGGGGATCGAGTTGAAGCGCCTTTTGCAGCAAGGGTCTATACTTTTCACGATCGGTGTGAAAAGAAATGCGCGCTAGATTGAAATATGACAAAGCCAGCGCCTGTGTGTATGTTGCCATGTTGTCCTGATGCGCTTTCACAAGCAGTTTATGCTCTGCTTTTTCCAGTAGTTGAATGTGACCCTCCAGCCAGTGTCTCTGGTTGGCCGTCGAAACAGTATAATTGCCATAACGTCGATAAATAGAGTGGCAGCCTGGCTGATAGCGTATGCCAGCCCCCGTCAGAGCGACCGAGAGGAAGAAATCTCGATCCTGGCCTGCTGCGAGCGACTCGTCCCAGCCGCCTGCCCGCTCGACCACCGTGCGACGGAACAACAATGTCAGGTTGGCCGTCCACCAGCCGCCCAACAGCGCCGCCAAGACGTCGTCATGCGTGTCTGAGATATTCACCGGGCCGAGTTCCCGCGTGCCCTCCTCACGACAATACTCGTGGCGCCAGTCCCCGTACACCACATCCGCACCTGTTTCTTGCAGAAGGGTCACCTGGGTTGCGATTTTTTCAGGAAGGAGATAGTCATCCGCATCGAGATACTGGATTAGTTCACCCTGAGAAAGCGCGAAGCCATGGTTGCGAGCCCAACTACCGCCAGCGTGGGTCTGTTGTACCAGACGAATGCGTTCGCCATAGCTGCGTAGAACGCCAATGCTGTCATCGGTGGAACCATCGTCGACGACGATGATCTCGATCGGCGCGTAGGTCTGCGCCAGGCACGAGTCTACTGCCTCGGCTACCCAACGTTGCGCGTTATAGCATGGGATAATAATGCTGACCAGTGACATGTCGCTAGGATGACGAATCCTTGTCATGCTGTCGTGCCAACCATACCTTGGCCGGCCGCAGCTCGGAACGCAACCGGCGCTCGGTTCGATCCAGTTGCCAGCAGGCGTGTGCCACACCCGTCTTGACAAGGAGATCGCCGTACCGTCCCAAGGGACGGCCTAGGCGACTGGCCAGCGCCCAAGCCCCTCTCCCACGTTGCTGGCGCACCTGCTGCAATAGATGGATCTTGGCCATCAGCCCACTGTGGCGTCGTGGTATGTAGTGTTCTGCCGGCGCATCGACTTCGACGACCGCAGGCGTGACATTGGCTTCGATCAGCATGTCCACGGTGCGGGCCAATTCGTGCAGATCAACGTAATCGTTGCGACCCAGTGGGCGAAACTCATACTGGTGCATGGTGATCACCAGGCAGCCGTTGCCAACTGTATCGATCAGATCGCGCGCCGAGAAACTCTGCATGTAGTCCAGCAGATCGCGCGGTGTCATCAGCGAAGGGATGATCGTCACCCCGCCTTCCTGCCGCGCAAGTTCCTTATCGCCAGCGCAGAGTGCGTGAAAGCCCTGGCTTGGCAGGCATTTGACAGTGGCTTGGTCGTAACTGTTCCAGGGAGGCACGAACACTTCAATAGGAACGCCAGGAAAGCAGGCAGCCAGGGCGCGCCGGCCGGCGGCAATCTTCTCCTCCTGCGCCTGCTGCGGAACGCCCTTGAACTCGCTGCCGCTCAGCGCAACGGTGCTCTGGTGTGTCAGGCCGTGCAGGGCAAGTTGCCAGCCCTGTTCCAGCCCGCGCGCCAGCAGGCGGATGCGCCGAACGTCGTCCTCGATGGCGAAAAAGCGCTCATTGAGCGGATCACGGACGTTGGCCGACATGTGTGGCGTTACGGCGACCAGCAACGGAATATTTAAGTCCAGGAAGACATTAAACAGCGCCTCATCCACCTCGAAGGGGTATTGGTCAGCGGCGTTGAAATCATCGTAACGGAAAACAATACGCACGGGCTACACTCCTACAGGTCGCTGGTGCTCATCGAACGGCCTCGATAATCAGGTCGATGTAGGCTAGTTCGAGGCCAGCCTCATGGTGGTCAATGCCCATTAGCCTGGGATCGCGACTCTGGCCGAAACTGGAGCGCTCGATCTGAGTGAATCCAGCGGTTCGTAGCTGGCGAAAAAGCTCCTCTTCGGTGTAAAGATATCTGTGTCCCCAAAGATAATGGATGTCGTTGACCAGGTCGCAGAAGGTGATGTCCTCACCTGGCCGGTAAAGCCGCTGATGGCGCTTGAGCAGACCGAATTTGACATCTTCCAGGTCATCGGCAATCAAGGCGCGGCTGAGCGCCGTCAGATTTGGCGTAGATAGGCGTAGGATGCCGCCCGGCTGCAGGCAGCGGTAGCTCTCTCGCAAGAACAATGCGGCGCCATCTTTTGGCAGATTCGCGATGACGTGTTCTGCGAGGATGAGTTCGACAGCGCCGACCGCAAATGGTAGAGGTTGGGTGATGTCCAAAAAGGCACAGCCACCGAAGACAGCGTATTCGGTGTTCAGCCAACCGGGCAAAACCCTTCCGCCAGAACCAACCTGAAGTCGAATTCCCTGGTTTGTCTGCTCACGGTGGGTCACATAGGAGCGAATCTGCTGTGGGCCGCGACTTCGATAGGCACGCCATCGCGTCTGGGCCTCCCAGCTTTTCCACAGCCGATACACAGGCGCAAGGTGGAGCCGTTTTGCCAGCGTCCGGAAGTTTTGTGTCACCTGGAGTTCCTGCGGATTACTTGTTTCCTGACTCGGCCTCTGAGACGCTTCGTCCCAAGAGACGCAAAGCCAGGGATCTTTTGAGGCCAAAGACTAGCTTTTCTGCCAGAACGGAGTACGAGTCCCAGAAGGCAGCACGCGCCATGCGCTTTCTAGGCACATGCGCAGTTTTGTAGAGCACAGCCAGGCCATGGCCGACAGAAATCCACTCCATTTGAAACGAACCTGGGTACACTGCCATCCAATTGGCCACGCTTTGCTGCTCATCAGGGCGGCTGGCGTCATCCAGCACAACTGTGCCGCCCACGCGTAGGTGGTCGTAGGCGTAATAGAGGCATGCCTCTCGCCCGCGCCGCGTGTGGGCCGGAGGGCCGTCGATGACTACTATGTCGGCCAGAGGAAGGCCTCGTGGCGGCGCATACGATTGAAACGGCCGGCCATCAATCCAGACGGTGCACAGGGGTGCGTAATGAACTCGAACCCGGTCGTCCAGACTCAGCTGCACAACTTGTCTCTTGGTATCCTCACAGAACTCCCGGTCATGTTCAAACGAGGTGACAACAAGACCTGGAAGAGCACTAACCCAACCTGTGGTGCTACGTCCACTGCCAAACTCAATGAGAGATCGGTAAGTGCGGTTTGCTGCCAGCGAGCAGATATAGTTGAACGCATCACTGCCCAGGCTCCAGCCCTGGTCGAGACTTTGCCTGGAGAAGAGCTCACCGGTCAGGCCGGTCTCCGACCGAATCACGCCATTATCCTCCATCGGGATGTCGGCGGATTTGTGAGGTGGCTGACTTGGAAGTTCGAGGGTTTCAGGCATAGGTCCCAGCAACAATCAGGCCCGGATCGCGGAGCGCATGAAGGCAAGTACACGCGTGAACTCCTGTCGAACCAGCGGAAGCAACAGAACGAACACGATGGACGCCGTGCCTGTCGATAATAGCGTACCGAAGAGCAGGCGCAAGAGAGCTGAATCCAGCAAAAAAGTCAGCGCAAGCCCAACGACTACGCCCGAAACAGCAGCACTCAATGCCACAAACAGGGTTCGGGAAACATGGAGCATAGTCCTGGCTACCAAATGTCTAACGAAATGCAGACGGATCAGGAAGGCAACAGAATACATGATCACGCCGGCCCAGGCAGCGCCGACGGCTCCATATCTTGCGATCAGCACGTACAGAATTACCAGGTACAGCAGGCCCTCTGCTGTCTTTGCCTTTGCTTCCATATCCGGGCGGTCCATGCCAATGGACACAGGCGAGAGCAGGTTGGCAAGGCCGCGCACAAATCCTAATAACACCAGTACTTGCAGTAAAGGTACCGCGGCCGACCATTGTGCACCGTACACCACACCGATGAACTCAGCGGCAAAAAGGCCCAGCGGTAGTAACATCAGCGTCAACAGTGCAGCGCCAACTGCCAGCACCTGGTTGACAATGCTGCCAATTCGTTGCGCTGAACCATCTCGCAGCTCGGCATAAGCTGGGATCATGACGCTCGTGGCTACAGATGTAAGAATGGTAATTGGTACTCCTACCGCCACGTTGTAAGCCAATAGATAAGAACCAAGCTCAGCCGGACCAACGAGTCGACCGACCATAACGTTATCAGCGGTTGTCGTTACGTAGGTCATCACGGAGATGAAAAACATGTGCTTACCAAAACTGAGCGATTCCGACAACAGCCTCCGATCAAGCTGCAAACGTGGACGATAGGAGTGAAGTACGTAGGAAAGCGCAACGCTGATGACTGCTCCCAGCAACTGAATCAGAGCCAGGGCCCAATAGTTGCGTAGCACAAGCGCAAGCACAACGGCAATAACTGTCGTAATGATGCCTGATGTCTGTTCATAAACCACGAGAGGTGCAAAGTTAAGACCCTTGCGCCATAACACGAGGCCGATGTTTTGAAAGCCCTGGATGAAAGGCGTGATCGCAATTACCGGCATAATCTGCAGCAACAACGGCTCTTGATAGAACCGTGCAACCGGATACATAGCCAGCAGCAAGGCGACACTGATGAGCAATCGGCGGAGCAAATCCGCTGTCCAGGCAGTATTCAGAGCCCGCGTCAGTTCCGAATCGTCCTCCTGCTTCTTAACGATGACCGACAGATCAAAGCCAAAACTCGTCAATGCACCAGCAGCGGCTACCACTGTCATCACCATGCCAAATAGGCCGAAATCCCCTGGAGTCAATAGGCGAGCGATGATTACCGATCGAACGATCGCCAGAACCTGGGTCGCCAGGCTCGATCCAGCATTCCAGCCTGCACCGCTGCGTACGCGCTTAGCTAACGACACGGAGTTCCTACTCTCTGTTGCGCGCTCAGAGCAACTTGAATAGATATAGCTGGTTGAAACAGCCCTGGCTGTCAGCGTGCGCCAGCAGCCACACTGCCACCTGGTTCGCGTCTGCTACTCGCTCCCAGACGCCGGCCATCGGCAGGAGTTGATCTGGCTGGGGGCGACCGCCAACATAGCTGTAGTTGTATGGATCGGCCACGCCATACCACTGCCGGCCCAGAGACAGGTTTGCCGGACCAACGGCGTAGAGCTGGCCTCCCTGAATATACGGGCCAGCTTCACCCAGCGGCGTCTGAAGGCTTTGCAGGCCAAACGACCCGCCGATGCGCCCCGCATCCATGCACTGCCCGCGCTCGCCTGGGAACACATCGGCCGGATGCAGCGCATCGAGGTTCTGGAGATACACCAACCCATGCCACCCAAACGGCCGCACGCCATCCGGCGCGGCGTCCCAGGCGAAGGAGCCATTGGGCGCCTGGTTCAGCACGGCGCGGCGCAGGCGGACCACCGGAGCGTCCGCGGCCGCGCCCTCCTGCACGTACAGAGCGACCCACATGAAAGGCCCGGTGGCAATGTCCTCGGGACGATAGTCGAAGCCAATCAGCCGACGCCCGGCGCCCAGGTCGTGGATGAGCTCGACTTGCGGCTGCGGCGCGTCGGTCAGCGTCTCCTGCTCCTCGACGGGCCGGTCGCCCTGGTAGAAGTCCAGCCAGGCGGCTACC
>DAISHS010000126.1:0-11434 GCA_036822415.1 Chloroflexota bacterium | reverse complement strand
GTGCTGCAGGTGGAAAAAGTTCAGGGCAGTCATGCCTCCCGCCCCTCGCTCGTCATCATCCTGGGCAGCGCGGTTGCCTTTCGCCTCATGCTGTTGCCCACGGCGCCGACGCTTTCCGACGATGTGTACCGCTACGTGTGGGACGGGCGCGTGCAGGCTGCCGGCATCAGCCCCTATCGCTACCCCCCGGCCGCGGCGTCGTTGGCCCCTCTGCGCCGCGACGACAGCACGATCTGGCGTTACATCAATCGCAAGACGGCCTTCACCATCTACCCCCCTGGCGCGCAGGCGGCGTTTTGGCTGATCTATCGCCTGCACGCGGATAGCATTACCTGGACAAAAACCGCGCTGACCCTGGCTGAGCTGAGCGCGCTGGCGCCGCTGGCGCTGTGGCTGCGCCGCCAGGGGCTTAGCCTGCTGCGCCTGCTCATCATCGCCTGGAGTCCCCTGGCCGTTTTCGAAGTGGCCGGCAACGGGCATGTTGATGCGCTGGTGCTGGCGCCGCTGGTTTTGGCCTGGTGGGCGTTCGAGACGCGGCGTCCGACCCTGGTTGGCTTCAGCCTGGGCGTCGCGGCGTTGCTCAAGCTCTACCCCGCGCTCTTCTTGCCCCTGCTCTGGACGCGACGCGATGTCAAAGCGCCGTTGGCGTTTGCCGCCACCCTGGTCGGGGGCTATGCGCTCTATTGGGGGCGCGGCGGCAGTGTGCTGGGCTTCCTGCCAACCTATCTCAACGAGCGCTTCAACGTGGGGCCGGCCGCCCTGCTCGTGCGTGGACTGGAGGTCAGCGGCGGGCCGGACCTGCTGCCGTGGCGTCTCGTGCAGCTCTGGCTGCTGTGGTTTTTGGGCCTGCTGGCGTTGTGGGCCGTTTGGCGGCCGCAGGCCCGGCCCGCGATCGTGCGCCGCCGCGCCTGGGCCTTGCTTGCGGCGTTTACGCTTTTGTCGCAAAACCTGTTCTCCTGGTACCTGCTCTGGATTTTGCCGTTTTTGACGCTCGATCTGCGCGCCGGCCGCTGGGGGCTGCGGTTCGACGCCGCCACGGGGTGGCTGCTGTTCACAGGGTTGGCGGCCCTCTCCTACACTTTCTTCAGCACCTGGGATCCGGTGCCCTGGGCCATCTGGGCGCAGTATGGCACGCTCACGCTGTTCCTGGCCGTGCACGCCGCGCGCCCGCGAGGCGCCGTATGCTGACGAGACGGCTTTCGCCGACGCAGCAGCTCGGCCTGCTTGGCCTGCTCTGGTCGGGCGCGGCCTGGCTCGGCTGGCGCGCCTTTCCCCTGACCCGCCTTTACGCCAGGCCGCTGCTCGATCTGGCAAAGCTGGCGGCCGGACGGCCCGCCGTCTGGTTTGGATCTGCGCTTGCCATCGGCGCCCTCGCCTTGATTTACCTGGCCGGCTGGCGCGTTCTGCAGCACGCGGAGGTCGCCGTCTCCTGGGTTGTCTTGCTCGGCGCGCCGCTGACGGTTGCCCTCTGCCTGTTTTTCACCTACCCGCTGACCGCGGCCGATCTGTTCGATTACCTGGCGCTGGGGCACCTGGCGGCCTTTCATGGTGCAAACCCCTTCACCCAGGCCCCGGCTGCCTTTGCATCCGATCCCTTTGTGGCTTACGCCGCCTGGCGTTATTTTCCCTCCGCCTACGGCCCGCTCTGGGAGATTGCCGCGGCCGCGCTGGCGCGCCTGGCCGCGGGCAACCTGTGGCGCGGCATTTTGTTGATGAAAGCGCAGGCGCTGCTCAGCCTGGCCCTGGTCGCCATGCTGACGGCCTGGCTGGCGCGGCGGCGGCAGCCGCGTGACCCGCGCGCCGTGCAGTTGGCGCTTTTCCTGCTGCTCTGGAATCCCCTCCTGCTGCTGGACATCGCAGGCAACGCGCACCACGATCTGTGGATGGTGCTGGCCCTGCTCCTGGCCGTGGCCCTGGCCGAACGCCGCCGCTTCGATCTGGCGCTCGTGGCCCTGAGCGCCGGTGCTCTCGTGAAGTTCGTGCCCCTGCTCTTGCTGCCGCTCTTTGCGGCGACGGCCGCCCGCCGTTTGGGCTGGCGCCGCGCCGCCGTACAGCTTGGGCTGGGGACGGCCCTCAGCGCGCTGCTGGCCTGGCTCTGCTATCGCCCCTTCTGGCCGCTGGCCGATCCCCTGCGCCTCGCCCAGCGCGCGGATCTCTACACCACGTCGGTCCTCGCCCTGATCCACAGCCAGCTCAATGCCTGGACCAACGTCACGACCGCCGATGCCGTGAGCGCTCGCCTGGGCCTGGCGCTGCTGACGGGGCTGGTTGGCCTGAGCGCCTGGCGCGCCGGGCGCGCGCCGCAACCGCTGCCCATCGGCGCGGCCCGCCTGCTCACCGCCATCCTGCTCCTGGCCACGGCCTGGTTTCAGACCTGGTACCTGGCCTGGGTCTGGCCGCTGGCCGCGCTGAAGCCGCGCGCCCGCCTCGTGCCGGTGCTGCTCTTGTTCAACAGCACAGCCTGGTTCAAGTATCTGCTGTTCGACCTCACCTTCGGCGCGCACTACCCGCCGTTGGCGCCTTACTGGCAACAAAATTTAGCCGTGTCCTGCCTGGTCATCGCGCTGCCTCTGGCCTTTGCCCTGACCAGGCGAGCGCGCGCGGCGCGAGAATGACGGAGGAAAAAGATGCCGATCAAACCCTGGGCCACTCTCTCGAGCCGGCCGATTTACGAAAACAAATGGATGAGCCTGCGCGAAGATATTGCGGCCATGCCCGATGGCCGCACGACGATCTACGGCGTCGTGACCTTTGGGCACTGCGTGGGCATCGTCCCCCTCACGGCGGACGGGGAGGTGATTCTGGTGCGCCAGTATCGCTACGTCTTCGGCGAAGATCAGCGCTGGGAAATTCCCACCGGCGGCGTCGAAGCGGGCGAGGCGTGGGAGGCCGCCGCGCAGCGCGAACTGATGGAGGAAGCCGGCGTGCGCGCGGCGCAGCTGACCCTGGTCAGCGACTACTACA
This sequence comes from Chloroflexota bacterium, assembly GCA_036822415.1. GTDB lineage: Bacteria > Chloroflexota > Anaerolineae > SSC4 > Amarolineaceae > Amarolinea. Next base: position 8,470 of record DAISHS010000126.1, on the reverse strand, counting down.
CCTCGAAATCGGTTTGCTACGAGATCGCGCACATCTACCTGGGCGAAGACCTGAGCGAGGCTTCCCTGCCGCCGGACGAGACAGAATTCTTCGAGGTACGGCGTTTTCCGCTGGCGCAGGCGCTGCAGATGGTGTTGAGCAGCGAGATTCGCGACGGCATGTCGGTCGTGGGCATCCTGCTGGCGGCCAGGCAGCGTGGCCTATGACGACCGCAGCCAACCCTGACGCCGGCGCGTCCGTGCTGTTGACCGTCGCCAAACGGCCGCAGCCAGGGCAGACCAAGACGCGCCTGCACGATGGTTTCTCGCCCGCGGAGGCGGCCCAGATTTACCACTGTTTGCTGCTGGACACTTTTCGCCTGATGGCGCAGGCGCCGGCTGCGCGCCCGGTGGTGGCCTTTACCCCGGACGATGCCGACGGCTTTTTCCGCGCCCTGGTCCCGCCGCACTTCGAGCTGCTGGCGCAGCGCGGGCGTGATTTGGGCGAGCGGCTCTCCCACGCCCTGGGGCATTTCCTGGCCTTGCCGGGCGTGCGTCATGCCGTCATCATGAACAGCGACGGCCCCACCTTACCTGCGGCCTATCTGCACGAGGCGTTCGCCGCGCTGGCGCAGGCTGACGTCGTCCTGGGGCCGGGCGTGGACGGCGGCTACTACCTGATCGGCATGTCGCGCTTGCACCGGGGGCTGTTCGAAAACATCACCTGGAGCACTGACCTGGTTCTGGGTGAGACCCTGACCCGCGCCCAGGCGCTGGGCCTGTCTGTGCACCTGTTGCCGACCTGGTACGACGTGGACTTTGCGGATGACCTGCGCCGCCTCCTGGCCGATGGCCCGGCCGCCGCGCCGGCCACCTACGCCTATGTGGCCGGTTTGCGCCCGGCGTGGCTGGAGGCAGGTTCGCCGGCGCGGCCAGGGGTATGATTGGCCCGCGCGTTCGGAAATCAACGCCGCGCGCAAAGGCCTGCGTCTTGGCGGCTGGGGCGTTGCGCTGCGGTCGGCGACAGCCTTGTCAGATGTCAAATCTTCTGGTAGACTGCCGGTTACTGCCGGTTAACGGAGGGGGTGAAGCGTGAGAAATTTCAACTGGCGTGATGGGGCCAATCGGCAGGCGCCCTTGTGGCCTTTGGCGTTGGCGAGGATCGCCATCGGCGTCCTGTGGCTGTTCAGCCTGCGCTGGAAGCTGCCTCCCACCTTTGTCCCGCCGGCAGGCGTGCGCGGCCTGTTGGACTGGATGACGCTGATGACGCAATTTCCCACGATGGCCGCGTACGGCGCCTTCGTCAAGACGGTTGTCCTCCCCAACTTCTACCTGTTCGCCTGGCTGATTTTCCTGGGCGAGCTGGTGACCGGCCTTTCGCTCCTGCTTGGTTGGAAAGTGCGCTGGGGCGCGCTCCTGGGCCTGGCCTTGTCTTTCAATCTGCTGATCGGCCTATCCGACGTGCCGGGCGAATGGCCGTGGAGCTACTTGATGATGGTGATGTGGCACGGCGTGTTCTGGCTGAGCAACGCCGGGCGCGTTCTGGGCCTGGACGCGCGCGGTTCCGCCCGGCCATGACGGTCTGCGTGGTCATTCCGGCCCTGAACGAAGCGGAAAGCATCGGCGCGGTGCTGGCGGCCCTGCCGGCGAACCTGGTGGACGAGGTCATCGTGGTGGACAACGGCTCGACCGATGGCACCGGCGTCCGCGCCCTGGCCGCGGGCGCGCGCGTCGTGCGCGAGGCGCGCCGCGGCTACGGTTACGCCTGCGCGGCCGGCGTTGCTGCCACGCAGGCCGACATCGTCGTCTTCCTGGATGCCGATCTGAGCGACTTCCCTGAGGAGATCGAGGCCTTGCTGGCGCCCCTTGTCGCTGGGCAGGCAGACCTGGCGCTAGGCTCGCGTTTGCTTGCGGGCAGCATTCCTGCGTCCGCCATGCCGCCGCAGCAGCGGTTTGGCAACTGGCTGGCCAGCCGCTTGATGCAGCGCCTGTACGGCCTATCGGTGACCGACCTCAGCCCCTTTCGCGCCGTTCGTCGTGAGCTGCTGCTGGCCCTGGACATGCGCGAGATGACGTACGGTTGGCCGACCGAGATGATGGTCAAAGCGGCGCGGCGCGGCTATCGGCTGGTCGAAGTCCCTGTTCGCTATCGCGCGCGCTACGCCGGCCGCTCCAAAGTCAGCGGCACCGTGCGCGGCGCGATCCTGGCCGCGTACTTTATCCTGGGAACCACCCTGCGCTACGCCTGGCAGCGCGTGGACCCGCCATCCTTGCAAGTTAACGCAAAAAGGGACACATGACCAAGTCATTATTATCGCCGAGCGCACAGCGCGTGCAGGATGCGTTGCGCGGCCGCGGGTTTGCGTATGAGGTGATCGAGTTTGCGCAGACGACGCGCACCGCGGCCGAAGCTGCCGCGGCCGTCGGCTGCAGCGTGGGGCAGATTGCAAAATCGCTGGTTTTCAAGACTCAGCACAGCGGTCGCCCGCTGCTGGTGATTGCCAGCGGCGCGAACCGCGTCAACGAAAAGCGCCTGCGCGACCTCGTCGGTGAGCCGATCGCAAAGCCGGACGCCGATTTTGTGCGCCAGCAGACCGGTTTCATCATCGGCGGCGTGCCGCCCCTGGGGCACACGGAGCCGCTGACAACCTATATTGACGAAGACCTGCTGCAGTACGAGACGATCTGGGCGGCGGCCGGGACGCCCAACGCTGTCTTTCGCCTGGCGCCGGCCGATCTGCTGCCGCTGACCGGCGGGCAGACGATCAAAGTGACATGAGCTGACGATGGACAAACAAGCAATGGTCACGTTTGACGATGTGCAGGCGGCGGCCCGCCAAATTGCCGGTGTGGCTCATCGCACGCCGGTGATGACCTCACGCCTCCTGGATACCGCCTGCGGCAATCAGCTGTTCCTGAAGTGCGAGAACCTGCAGCGCGTGGGCGCCTTCAAGTTCCGCGGCGCATACAACGCCATCAGCCGCCTGGGCGCGGCCGAGAAGGCGCGTGGCGTCATCACCCATTCATCGGGCAACCATGCGCAGGCCGTCGCCTTGGTCAGTCAGCTGTTGGGCGTCAAGGCCACGATTGTGATGCCTGCCAACGCGCCGGCGCTCAAGCTGAATGCGACGCGCGACTACGGCGCCGACATCGTGCTGTATGACCCGGCCACGGCCACGCGCGAGGTCATTTCGCACGATCTGGCTGCGCGCCACGGCTATGTCTTGATCCCGCCCTACAATCATCCGCACGTCGTGGCCGGCCAGGGCACGGCCGCGCTGGAGCTGATCGAGGAGACGGGGCCGCTGGACTACCTGTTCGTGCCGTGCGGCGGCGGCGGGCTGTTGAGCGGCAGCGCCGTGGCGGCGAAGCAGCTGGCGCCATCCATCAAGGTCATTGGCGTCGAGCCGGCCGCGGGGGACGATGCCACGCGTTCGTTTCAGAGCGGCGTGCTGCAGACCGTGCACAATCCCCAGACCATCGCGGACGGCGCGCGCACCGGCAGCCTGGGCGACCTGACCTTTGCCATGATCCGGCATTACGTGGATGACATGCTTACCGTCAGCGACGACGACCTGGTGCGCGCCCTGGTCTTTGCCTGGACGCGCCTCAAGCTGGTGGTCGAGCCGACCGGCGTGCTGGGGCTGGCGGCGCTTTTCAAGCGGCGCGACGCGCTGGCCGGCCAGCGCGTCGGCGTCATTTTAAGCGGCGGCAACGTCGATCTTGCAGCGGCTGCGGGTTGGATGCAGGCCAGCGAGTCTTCGTCGTGATGACTTTAGTCGCCTGTACTGAAAACGACTGAAGTCGTTACTACGGCACGAACGACTGAAGTCGTTACGACAGCGTGAACGACTGAAGTCGTCACGACGGCGCGAATATGGTGGAGATGAAAGAAGATGACCAAAGGACGCATGGAAGCCTTTAGCGATGGGGTGCTTGCCATCATCATCACGATCATGGTGTTGGCGCTGTCGCCGCCGCACGAACCCACGTTGACCGCGCTGCGCCCGCTTGTGCCCGTGGTGTTGAGCTATGTCCTCAGTTTCGTTTTCGTTGGCATCTACTGGAACAATCACCATCATCTCTTGCAGGCGATCAGGCACGTGGATGGGCGTGTGCTGTGGGCGAACTTGCACTTGTTGTTCTGGCTCTCGCTCATCCCATTCGTCACGGCGTGGATGGGTGAGAACCCGTCGGCGCCCTGGCCCATTGCCCTGTATGGCGTGGTTCTTCTGTTTGCTTCAGTCGCCTACTATATCCTGGCGCGCGCCCTCATCGCCGCGCACGGCAGCGATTCGGTGCTGGCTGCAGCGCTGGGGAACGATGTCAAGGGCAAATCGTCGGTTGCGGCTTATGCCGCGGCGGTTCCATTGGCTTTTGTCAGCTCCTGGTTAGCTTACGCCCTTTATATCCTGGTGGCCATTATGTGGCTTGTACCCGACCGTCGTATCGAGAAGACGCTGAGCAACTAAAAAAACAAGAAGGCGCTTATGAGTTGTCGAACCCTGCGTAGGCTGCTGGCCCTGAGTCTGAGCCTGGCGGCCAGTGTGCTTTTCTTTTCCACGATCGCGCTTTCCAGTCAGGAGCCGCTACCCCTGGTTTATCTTTCGCCGCGCCCCGGCGCGCGCTTCGTCTCGGCATTGACCGCCATTGCTATTCGTCAGGGCGAAGAAATCGAGCGCGCCAGCTTGCTGCGCCCTGGGCTGTTCGAGGTTGTGGGCGCGTCCAGCGGCGTGCACAGCGGCCGCACGCTGCTGGCTGATGATCGCCAGACCGTTATCTTCGAGCCTGCGCAGCCCTTTGCGCCTGGTGAAACGGTTAGGGTGACGGTACATTCCGGTTTGCAGACGCAGGCCGGCCGCGCCCTGCAGGGCGCGGCCTTCAGCTTCACGGTTTCCACCATGCCCCCGCTCAGCGCCCAGCTGCCGCCCGCTCCGGCCATTGACGCTGCGGACGCCGCAACGGCCATTCAACCTGCGCCGCGCGGGGCAGGCGAGGCGCTGGGGCCGACGGCGGCGCGCCCCCTTCCCCGTTACGCGACCCTGCCGGCCGATTTTCCGGCTATCACGGTCACCGTGCCGGCTTCGGTGACCGCGGCTGAGGGCTTTACCTTTATCACCGATTTCACCGGCCCGGGCTTGCCCACGGCCGCGCCTTACGTCATGATGGTGGACAACCAGGGCGAGCCGGTTTACTACCGCAAACTGCCGCCGAACCAGGCCGGCACTGATTTCCGAAAGCAGGCGAACGGCCTGTTGACCTTCTACGACCGCAGCGTGGGACGCTTTCGTGCGCTGGATGCCACCTACGCCACGGTTGGCTTCTATTACGCCAAATACCGCTGGACAGACCATCACGATTTTCAGCTCCTGGCGAACGGCAATCAACGTTATCAGAGCTACGACCCCCAGCAAATTGACATGAGCCAGATCGTGCCCGGAGGATATCCCACGGCCACGGTGTATGGCCTGATCGTGCAGGAGCTGGACCCCAGTCGCAACATCATCTTCGAATGGCGCAGCTGGGACCATTTCTATATCACCGACACCAACGCCAGCCTGACCGCTACGGTCATTGACTATGTGCATGGCAACACCATCGGCAACGACCTGGACGGCAATCTGGTGATTTCCAGCCGTCACCTGGACGAAATCACCAAGATCAATCGCCAAACGGGCGCGGTGATGTGGCGCTGGGGCGGCAAGCGCAATCAATTCACCTTCATCAACGACAGCCGGGGTTTTTCACATCAGCACGACATCCGCGTGCAGCCCGACGGGACATTTACCTTGTTCGACAATGGCAATGGGCTGGATCCTGAATACTCGCGTGTCCTGAAGTACGTGCTGGACCAGGAACACCTGACGGCCAAGTTGGTCTGGGAATATCGCAATACCCCAGACACGTATGGCGACAGCATGGGCAATGCGCAGCGCCTGCCCAACGGCAACACCTTGATCGGCTGGGGCAGCGGGATACCAACCCTGACGGAGGTGACGCCGGACGGCAGCAAAGCATTCGAGCTGACCATGGCCCCGGCGCATCAGAGCTATCGCGCGTACCGTTTCCCCTGGAGCGGCCGGCCGGCCTGGCCGCCGACCCTGGTGGTGACCGCCGCGGGCGGTCAGACGAAGCTGCACGTCAGCTGGAACGGCGCTACCGAGGTGGCTTCTTATCGGGTCTACGCCGGCGTGTCGCCGAATGTGGTGATTACGCCGGTGGGCGTACTGGCGAAGGCAGGTTTCGAAACGGACACCGATGTCAGCAACCTGCTTGGCAGCTTCTGCTACTTCCGTGTGCTGCCTGTAGACCGGTCGGGCTACGACATGACCTATTCCAATGTGGTTTCTGCGGGCGCTGCGTCTTGCCACGCGGCCTATCTGCCATTTCTGCAACCGGCAATCTCTCAGTAGATGAACTCCCGAATGTCGTAGATCGAAATCGTAGGCCCATCCGGTTGACGCCAGAACCGCAAGCCGGCGCGCAGGCGCCGGCTTTGTTTCTCGATCGCGTCCGGGGACAATGCGCGCACGCCCGCCAGATCAGCCTCTGCCTGGTAGGTTCCTGCCGGATACTCCATCAATTCCGAGAAGTAGATGAGGTCAGCCGCGTCCAGCGGCAGCGCGTTGATGAGCCGGGTGGTGGCGGCGATGTGCGCTTCCTGAAAGGTCTCGCCGCCCGCGCCAACCAGGATGATGACGCCGACGGCAACGCCGGCCTCCTTCAGGTTGACCACCAGGGCTTGCGCTTCGTCGGGCGTGTTCGGTTTGCCCAGGAAGCGCAGCAGGGTCGGATCGCCCGTTTCCAGCCCGATATAAGCCCGGCGCAGGCCGCGCGCGGCCAGGGCGCGCCAGTCCTCCACGGTTTTGCGCCGGGTGGAGAAGGCATCCACGAAGGAATAGATGCCCTGTAGATGCTGCGGATGCTCTGTTTTCCACGCGCGCAGGGCCGCGCCTGTCAGCCCCGGCGGCGTGATCGTAAATTCGCTGTTGACTGCATCCAGCAGGGGCAATAGGGCGGCCTGGGGAATCATCAGCGCATTGGCGTCGCCCAGGAAGATAGAGCGCCGCAGCGTTTGGGCGGCGCCGAAGAAGGCGCGCACGGCGGCCATGTGGGCGCGAAACTCCGCCAGCGTTTTGACATGGAAGCGGCGATCGCGGTAGAAGCCGCAAAAGCTGCAGGCGTCGTAGCTGCAACCTTCCGTGGCTTGCAAATAAAGCGCCAGGTATTGGTCGGGCGGTAGAATCGTTACCGGCTTGTAGATCTGCTCGTAGATGGCGCGCTCCTGCTCTAACTTGTCATAATTATAGGCCGCGGCGCGCGTGAGCGCGGCCACGATGTCGGCCTGCGCGGCGTCGCCCATATCCTGCACACGGGCCAGCGCCTCTCTGGCGACCGCGTAGGCCTGCTGAATCAACGGCTGCCCCTCGGCGGCCGTGAGATAGCGGCGGGCGCGCGCGGACAGCCCGGCGCGGGGGCCGGGGCGCTTCTCAAGGATCGTATTGGCCAGGCTGCGGCGCAGGGTGCTGCCTTGCACGAAGGCCCCGTGCAAACGGCCCGCCGCGTCGAACGTAAACATGGTTTGGGCGTCCAGCATGATGACGGTGGATTGCGGTCGTTGATTGATGATGGTTGTCTTGCCCGCGGGCATAGGCAGGCGCAAAATCGTCATGATCTCCCCTTTCTTCTTCCCTCAGCGCGCGGCAAGAGCATATTTTATTCTAGCCCTCTTGATTTGCCTGAGACATGACTTGTATCATTGCGACCCGCTTGACTGAATACTATAACAAAGGGGCATTTTATGATTGCGCAAAGGCGCGTAGCCATCAGGTAAAGACAGAGAATAACAACCCCAGACCCGGATCCTGCAAGTCCAAGAGATCCAACGTAAACATACCTCACGGCAAGCAAAGGCGCTTGCGCCATAACCGTTTTTCTGAGGAGACAAATCATGCGAGAGATAACGACGATGGATGGCAATGAAGCGGCTGCATTCATTGCGCACAAGGCCAGCGAGGTCATTGCCATCTATCCCATCACCCCATCGAGCGTGATGGGAGAATGGGCTGACACCTGGTCGGCCCAGGGCGAAAAAAACATTTGGGGCACCGTGCCGCTGGTCGTTGAGATGCAGAGCGAGGGCGGGGCCGCAGGCGCAGTGCATGGGTCTCTACAGACAGGCTCGCTGACGACCACCTTTACGGCCTCGCAGGGCCTTCTTCTGATGATCCCCAACATGTACAAAATTGCTGGGGAACTGACCTCCACGGTATTTCATGTGGCCGCGCGTGCGCTGGCTGCGCAGGGGCTTTCCATTTTCGGCGATCACAGCGACGTCATGGCGACGCGCGCCACCGGCTGGGCCTTGCTGTGCAGCGGGGCCGCTCAAGAAGTCATGGACATGGCGTTGATTGCCCATGCCGCCACGCTGGAAGCCAGGGTGCCGTTCATCCATTTCTTCGATGGCTTCCGCACCAGCCATGAAGTGACCA
>DAISHS010000125.1:0-11465 GCA_036822415.1 Chloroflexota bacterium | reverse complement strand
CACGGCGGGGTTGACTGGCTGGCGCTGGCGCGGCCTTGGGGGCTGCGCTCGCCGCCGCGGCTGGCAGCGCCGGCCTGGCTTCGGGTTGCGGCTGGGCGCGGGCGCTTGCCGGCCGTTTGGCCGTTGATCGAGAATTGGGCGGCGTCGGCAGCGGGTTTTGTTCCCACACCGGCGCCGCAGGGGCGGCCGGCGCCTGCTGGCCGGCCGTCGGGTCAAGGCGGGGTATTTCGCCGTGCAGCCAATCCAGGGCGCTGAGCAGATAGTAAAGCAGCGATTGCCAAAGCGGGCGCAAAATCAGGTAGCTGCCGACCAGGGCCAGGACGATTAGAAGCAAGGCGCTGACGCCGTCGCCGAAGATGTCGCGCAGCAGACTGCTGAGCGCCCAGCCCAGGTAGCCCCCGCCGCGCCCGGCCTGCGCCATCTGCAGCGGGTCATCGCCGCCCCACCAAAGGTGCGTCAAGGCCAGCAGGCTGATAAACAGCAGTTCGCCGCCAACGATGATGAGCCAACGCCAGGCGATCTTGATGAAGCGGCGCGCGATGAGCACGAGGCCGGCGATGATAAGGGCCAGGCTGATCGGCAGCGCGCCCCAACCGAAGACCTGACGCAGCAACGGCGCCGCGCCTGGCGCGGCTTGCGCCGCGTTCAACAGCGCGATGACGCCCGTGGCCAGGATGACCAGGCCCGCCGTCTCGCTCGTCATCGAGTCGGGAGAGGGCGGCGGTCGCAGCACAGGTTGGGTTGGCGGCAAGGGTTGGCTTTTTGGCATAGACGGATCGGTGATTGATTTATGCCCGCGCTTGCGGGCGGCGCAGGCTGAGCGCCAGGCGGCGGTTGTTCGAATCAATGCTGATGACACGCGCCGTGACGGTGGCATCCTCCTGCACCACATTGCGCGGGTGCAAGAAACTGCCCTCGGCCAGCTCAGAGATGTGGATCAACCCTTCCAGCCCCTCCTCCAGGCGTACGAAGGCGCCAAAGCTGACCACGTTGGTCACGACGCCCTGCACCAGCTGGCCGATTTGATAACGCTGCTCGACGTCGGTCCACGGATCGGGCGTCAGGCGCTTGAGGCTCAGGCCCACGCGGCGCTGCTCCTTGTCTACATCCATCACAAACACGGAGATGCGCTGCCCCAGCTGCAGCACTTCGGTGGGATGCCCCACGCGACCCCAGGATAGTTCAGAGATATGAATCAAGCCCTCGACGCCGCCGCCCAGGTCTACAAAAGCGCCAAAATGACAGAGATTGCTGACCGTCCCCGTGCACCAATCGTTCGGATGCAGCTGGCTCAGCACATCATGCGTGACTTTTTCCTCCTGAGCGGCGCGCTCCGAGAGGATCAGGCGGTTGCGCGTCTTGTCAAGCTCGATGATGCGCACGCGAATGGGGCGCCCCACGCGCACGCCCAGGGAGACCTGGCGATTGTCATTCGTGTAGGTCAGGCCAACCAGGTGCGAAGAGGGCACAAAGCCGATGAGGGAATTGAGCTTGACGAGCAGGCCGCCGCGATTATAGGCCGTTACAGTCAGCTCGTAGGTTTGATTTTCGGCAAAACCTTTTTCCACCCACTGCCAATCACGCTCCTCGGCCGATAGCCCGGCCAGCGGCTCAGGCTCCGGCGGAAGCGCCGGAGGGATGTCGTAGGCTGGCTTGGTCTCTTGTAAAGGGGGGAGCGACGGCGCAGGGCTTGCGTGCTGGCCTGTTTCTCCTTCGGCCAACAATGATTCCCAATAACCATCCTCTGCCCACGGGGGGGTGTCTTCGTTCGTATAGCCTGAATTTGTCTGTCTTGCCTGTGTATGATTACTATGACGCCACACCATAAACCCTACTCCTGCTGTAATTTCTCTTTTTCCATATCAGCGAGCGTACGGGCCACCTCCGTAATCGCAACCCGTTGTTTACGATACAAATCGGACTCACTCAACGCCAGGCGCGTCGCAATATCACGCACGCGCTCACCCTGCACAAAACGCATCTCCAGGATATTGTACAAGAGCCATTCTGTCGCCGTCAATTTGCGGTCGCCGCCAGGGCGTTGCGACTCGATGGCCCGCTTGAGCACGGTGCGCAAGGCGCGGCTGGGGTTGTTGTCGTTTTCGGCCAACAGATCACCCACCACGCGCAGTTTGAGCAGCGGACTGGTTGTCAGTTTAGGGCCGCCCCAGTAGTGCGTCAGCGCATCACGCACCCAACGTTCGAAGTCTGGCTGCGCCACCAGGCTGCTGTCATCCAGGGTGGGCAAAGGCGTTGCGCCTGTGTATTGCACCGTACTGCGCCACGCTTGCATCCGTTCGATTTCAGGGATGATGGTGCGCAGCGCGGCGAAAAGTCCCTGTTGCACCTGCCGATCTTCCAGGGCCTTGGCCGCCTGGTGCAGCAGGGCCTGGACGCGGAAACGTTCCTCAGGCCCCAGGGCCGCGCGTTCGGGCTGAGCTGGGTCCACGGCCAGGCCCAACCATCCCAAGAGGCCGGCGCCATTTTGTGCGTGCAGGGGGAAAAGCCAGGTGCCGCCGGCCACGACCATGTGCGGCGCGGGCGGTTGACTGCCGTTGTGCGCCTCTTTGCTCAGTTCCTCACGCGCCATGCCTTCTTCGAACTCCTGGCTCTGCAGAAAGGCTTCGGCCGCGTCGCGCGGGCCGACCACCGCCTCCAGGTGAACGTGTTCATCAGCCGGCGCGGCCGCCACGAAGCCGGCGGGCATGCGCAGGGTTTCGCATAATGCCACTAACACGTTTTCCAGCACCTGGCGCAGGTCGGTCGAGGTCAGCAGGTGACGATCAATCTCGGCCAGCCAGGCCACTTCGGCGCGGTCACGCCAGTAGATCAAACGATCAATCAGCGGTTTGGCCAGGTGAATGGCAACCTGCAAGAGGATGATCGTGGCGACGACAGCGGAAACCAGCACCATCTCGCGCGGCAGTCCCCACAGCTGTTGGGTATCGGGCATGGAGATCATCAAGATGACGATCAACGTGCCCAGGATCGGGCCGCGCAGCAAGTAGTAAATCAAACTCTGCCGCACCACACGGTCGGGCGCCAGAACACCAAAATAGGCCACGGTGTACGTCAGGACAACGAGCATGAAATTGATGACCAGATTGCCCAGGGTGGCGAGCAGGAGGACAATCAGAGGGGAGAGAAACGCCGGCGCAGAAATAAGGATCAGGAACGGAAAAACGCCGATGCCAGGCGCGGCAAAGGCGACGCTTAAATAGTTCAGGCGGCGACGGGCGGCCGGCGTCAGGCAGCGGCGCCGCGCTTCGAAGACATTGCGTGCGCCAAAAAGGGCGGTCACGGCGAAGAAAAGAACATAGACGGGGAAGAGCAGGCCGGGCGAGAGGTGCGCCACCGGCAGGCGGGTGTTGCCATCCGAGACCAGCAGGTCGGTGAATACCGCCAGCGCGCACAAAATCGCGCCGATGGCATAACTGACCATCACCGTGACAAAGCGCCGCCGTGAACGCCAGTTGGTGGTGGAAAGGAGCGCATGCGAGAAATGCAGATAGGCGGCCGGGATGAACGCAATGCCCAGCCATTGAAAGCGCAGCCAGGGGATAGCCGCCGTCACCGACATCACCCGCCCCACGGCCACGTCGCCCGCATACACCAGCATGACGCAGGCCAGCAACGCCGCGAAGGAGCGACCGACATCGCTCAACAGGTTGTGCGTCAGGACATAAATCAGCAGGGAGAAGGCCAGGATGACCGTCGCCGACGACAGAATTAGATTGGCAAACGCGAAAATTCGAGTCCAGTCTATAGCAAACACAACAGCTATCTCAGAAAACCGCCAAAAAACAAAGCTATATCTAAATTCACAAAATAACGCTCATTGAATCCACAAAAAGAGAGGCCCAGTTTGCGGCAAAAGCGCACTGCCGGGTAATTCTTACTCTGCACAGCCAGCATCACCCGGCGAATGCCGCGCTGAGCGCCCCAGTCATGCGCGGCGTGCAGCAGGGCGGCGCCAATGCCCTGGCGGCGTACCGGCGCCGCCACCACGAGATGATCCACCCAGCCCAGCTCGCGATCGGGCTGCAGGCTCATGACGGTGTAACCGAGAATATCCTGCTCGTCCTCGGCTACTAACACGCAATCGCCGCGTTCCCATTGGTCGAGCAGGCCCTCGCCCCACGGCGGATAGGCGGCTTTGAGTGGCCGGGGCAAACGCACCCGGCGCAGCGTCACGGTAATCACATCTTCTTCCGCGCGCTGATCCACTTGCCACACATAGTCGGTTTCGAATGCGCCGCTGATGTGATAACAGCGAGATAGATCGGCCAGGTTGGCCGGGCGAATGTGCACAGGCAGTTTTACACCTTTCGATGACCGAGCGGCTCAGGCTCGTTATTTGTTGTCGGCGTGCTGGCGCTGAAAATAAGTGGCAGCCGCCTCGGTCCGATTGTTGACGCCGAGCTTCTGGTAAATGTTCTGCAAGTGAAACTTGACCGTATTTTCGCTGAGCACCAGGCGCTCGGCAATTTGCGCATTGGTCATGCCTTGCGAGAGCAGCGCCAGCACTTCTTCTTCCCGTTCGGAGAGCGCCTGCGCATTGGATTGTGCTTTGGGCTGCCCATGATTGACCAGCCAGCGGCGGGCTGCGCGCGGAAAAACCAGCTGGCCGTGATAAACCTGGCGGATAGCCGCCACCGTTTGCGCGGGCGGCTCTGTCTTCAGGGCGATGCCGTCGGCCTCCAGTTCCAGCGCGCTTTGGAACGATTCACCATCGCTAAAGGCAGTCAGGATCAGAACCTTTGTCGGCAAGTTTTCGCGGCGAATCTGCGCCAGACACTCCAGGCCTGTCATGTCGGGCAGCTGAATATCAATCACGGCTACGTCAGGCCGCCGCATACGCACCTCGCTGAGCAGGTCACGGCCGTTCATGGCCGAGCCAACGACCTCCATGTCGGCCTCTTGCTTGAGGATGCCGCGCAATCCTTTGAGGACGAGTTCATGGTCATCGGCCAGGACGACACGAATCGGGTTCATTCCTGCCTGTTCGTCGTTGCCGTTATGGCTCATACAACGGAATCCTTACCTGGATACGCGTTCCTTGCCCAGGGATGCTGTCAATCTCCAACGTGCCGCCGGCCATCTTGACCCGGTCGCGCATGCCGCGCAGGCCGATGTGATGGCCGGCCTTTTCATCGCTTTCGGCTGCCAGCGCCGCCTGGGTATCAAAACCCGCGCCCTGGTCGGCCACGAGCAAGCAGAGGCTGCCGTCCTCCATGCCCAGGCGCACATCGTGACGACTGACGCCTGCGTGTTTGTGCGCGTTGAACAGGGCTTCCTGCAGAATGCGATAAACCGCAATTTTGATCGGCAGCGGCACCATCGGCAGCGCGGTCTCCACCTGCAGGTCCACCATGCTGCCGGTCAGCTCTTCGTGCTGAATAATCAATCCTTCCACCACGGCCTGCAATTGGCGGCGGGCAAATTCAGGCGGACGGAACGTGCCGATGAAATTGCGAATTTCGGTCAATGAGTTTTCCAACAAGCCAGACACGCGCGGCAGGCGCTTCTGCAGCTCGATAGAATCTTCTTCGGTCAGGCTGTTGCCATGCTGCATCAGCTGGCTTTGCAGCAGGTTGATTTGGGAAAGAGCCGCGAACATATTCTGCACCGGGCCATCATGAATGTCCAGAATGATACGCCCGAACTCTTCTTCATTGATGGTGAGCATGTCGAATGAGGCGGCGCGCGCCTGTTGCCATTGCTGCCGCTGCTGCCCCATGCGTTGCTGCAAGGCAATGGTCTGGGCTGCCAGGCGCGTGATCACCTCCGCGTTGGCTGGCGCGGCAAAGGCCAGCTGCAGACGCCCCCACGGTTCATCATCCACGATGACGGGCGCTTCCTGCCAGCTGCCCGCGGCTTCATCCTCGGTAATTTTCGCCGCCAGGTCATCCCCGCGCCACAGCTGCGCCTGGCCGGCGCCGCTCAACCGCGCCAGCGCGGCCAGAATGGCCTGCCAATCATCCGTTCGTTGCCCAACGCCAGTCACCGTTTCTCCTTTGCGCTCAGCCCCATGCTTACGCCACCGCTTTTTCATAAACCCGGTAACGCTTATAAACGCGACCGCCAAGCATTTGCAAGGCCCGGTTCATCATTACGTTGCTTTCCAAAATCCATGAGCCTTCGCCGCGTTGATAGCCTTTGGCCAGGCCGGCGCGTGCCGTTTCATAATAGAGGAGCGCATCCACCCCGCGCCCGCGCCAGTCTTCGACGACCCCCAGGGCAATGACGCGCGCCGCTTTGATCTTGCGCTGGTAATACAGGGCCTTGAGGATGGTGATGGGGTTGACGCGCCCGTTCATATGCTTGAGAACCACATTGACATCGGGCAACGTCAGGCCAACGCCGATCACGCGCCCTTCTTCCGGTCCTTGCGCCACCTCAGCAATCCAGATCAAATCAGGGTCAACCGCCTGCTTGAGCTGCTCTGCCAGGTGATCAATTTCGGCTTCGGTCATGGGAACGAAGCCCCAGTTTTTCTCCCAGGCCTGGTTGTAAACTTCCTTGAAGCGCTCAACTTCACGCGCAAAATCCTTCATGTCAATCGGCCGCACGCGAATTTCGGCGCGCTTGCGCACCTTTTCGGCCACGCGCGCCAGTTTGCTGGGCAGCTGCCCCAGATCACGCGCTTCGCCAAAATCCATGAAATAGGCCAGTAAGTCCATGGCCTTAGAAAAACCGGCCTGTTCCACCAATTCCGGGTAAAACGGCGGGTTGTAGGTCATCATGACCATCGGCGCGGAGTCAAAGCCATCTACCAATAATCCGCACTCATCGTTCGTGGAAAGGCTCATTGGCCCGCGGATGCTCGTCATCCCTCGTTCAGCGACCCACTCGCTCGCTTTATCCAACAGCGCGCTGGCGACCTGGGCATCGTTGATGCACTCGAAAAAGCCAAAGAACCCAACCTGCTCATCATGGAACTCATTGTGGCGGTGATTGATGATAGCCGCAATGGTGCCCACAATTTCATCGTCCAGGGATGCCACCGGCACTCCCGGCGCAATGGTCATGTTGGGCTGCTTGATCAACGCGGTAGCCAGGAAGAGCGCCACCTCCATATGCTCGAAAGAGGGGTTCTTCTTGGGATCGAGCATTATTTTGCGGTCACCAATCAACGGCGGCACCCAGTAAGGGTCGCCCTTGTAGAGACGCCACGGGAACTTGATGAACTGCATCTTTTCCCGGTTTGTCGTGACTTCCGTGACGCGTAAGTTGATGAGTTCCATTGCTTTTCCCTCTTATTGTCAGCCGCTTACAATTCGCCGGCTCGATACTTCTGCAGCAGGCGGGCAAATTCAATTTTGGGGTCGCGGGCATAGCGTTCAGCGTCCAGATCGAGCACACGACCCCGTGCGCCTGGCTGGCCCAACTCCTGGTTTGCGCGCTGTCCCACGAATTCTGCCAGCGCCCTTAGAACCAGCTTCTCACTGCCATCCGCGCGCAGCAGACCGCACGTGCGCGCCCACAAGGCCAGATCGTACGGCGGCTCCGCGTGCAAGTCTGCGCTGTAATCCGCGTAACACCAGAGAAAAACGCCGGCCGCTCCCTGTTCGAACGCCAGGCGGAGGGCTTCAGCCACATAGGC
The DNA here is from genome assembly GCA_036822415.1 of Chloroflexota bacterium. GTDB lineage: Bacteria > Chloroflexota > Anaerolineae > SSC4 > Amarolineaceae > Amarolinea. The sequence continues at coordinate 3,859 of DAISHS010000125.1, read as the reverse complement.
GCGCTGTTCCTCTTCACTGGCGACATAAATCCAACGTGGCGCACGCCACACGCGATCGGGCCGCACTTCGCCGGGGGCGCCGGCGGCCACGGTGGGCAGGCCCAGCGCGTGAATCAACGGCGCCCGCACGCCGAGCGTGCGTAAAAGATCACAGGCAAAGCGCGCCGGCAGCAGGTCGAGCGGATCACGTGGATCGGTAAACGTAAACACAGAAATCGCGACCTGGTCGAGCAAGGCCGCCAACGCAGTCAGCCCCACCGGGAAGCGGCGGGTCACGACGCGCTGTCCCAGGCCCCAGGTGCGCACTCGCCCCGGCGAGAGCTCCCCGATGCGCTCGCCCATTTGGCCGACCCATTCTTCCCAGGCCGTGCGGCTGAGATCCATCGGCAGTTGTTCAGCCCAGGCGCCCAGGTCCCATCCCCAAACGGCCGGATGGTTGCCAAAAAAGCCGACCAGCTCGTCCAGCAGGTGTTTCTGGGCGCGCAGCCAGCGGTTGTCCGTAAAGATCGGGCGCAGGACGCCGTGCCTGACCTCGCGGCCATTGCTGATGATGCGCACGGAAGGCCGCAGCGGCTGCGGGTCGAGGCACCAATCGGGAAAGAAGAAAGCCCCATCCAGCGGCCCGCTAAACAATGTGGGCAGCACGCGCAGGCGCTGATCGCCGGCCAGGGCCAGCAGCGTGCCCAGGTCATCCAGCGCACGATGGTTGATGTGCATTTCGCCGGGCTGAAAGTCTTGCCAGGTCAAAAAGACGCGCACCGCGTCCACGCCCCAACTGGCAATCTGCGCCAGCTCATCGCGCACCTCGCCGCGATCGAAGGTCTGCCAGAGTTTGATGCCTTTACGGCGAGGGAAGTAGTTTATGCCTAACAGAAATTCCGCAACGCCTGGCGTCATCCTCTTGCCTCGGTTTGATTTGTTGTGCGGCTTGATTATATCGCAAATGGCGTTTTGCTGCCACTTGTCACGCCGCGCGCGCCAAACTGGTCGCGGCGCGGGTGAATGTTCGTCGTTACGTCGCCCGCCGGGGGCCAGGCTGCGTCCGTTGCCCGCGCGTGAAGTTTTCTCATTTACGGTAGCCTGTAGTAGAATGATAAGGGTTATGTGAGGTGATAGCATGACTGTCAGTGATAACAACCAACCTTCTCCGACTACCCTTGATGGGCTTCTGGCGATGCTGCCCAAGAGCCTGGCCCCCCAAGATCGTGACCTGATCGAACGGGCCTACCGCGTGGCCGATCTTGCGCATGAAGGTCAGCAGCGCGCCTCGGGCGAGTCCTACATGTACCATCCATTGGCCGTGGCCGGCATCCTGGCCGAGATCAACCTCGACGCGACCACCCTGGCCGCTGCGCTCCTGCACGATGTGGCTGAGGATACGGCGTACACGATTGACATGATCCAGCGTGATTTCGGGCCAGAGGTCGCCAAGCTGGTGGACGGCGTGACCAAGCTTGACAAGATCAACGAGCTGCGCCGCTCCCATGAGCGCATGGCCGACAACAAGGCCGAATCGCTGCGCAAAATGTTCCTGGCCATGGTGGACGACATCCGCGTGGTGCTCATCAAACTGGCCGACCGCCTGCACAACATGCGCACCCTGGGCGCCCTGCCTGAGCACAAACGCAAGCGCATTGCCCGCGAAACGCTCGAAATTTTCGCACCGCTCGCTAACCGCCTCGGCATCTGGCAGATCAAATGGGAGCTGGAGGACCAGGCTTTTCGCTACCTGGAACCGGCCACCTATAAGGCCATTGCGCAGGCTATTGATCAGCGGCGCGTGGAGCGTGAACGCTCGATTGGCCTGGTGGTCAGCACGCTCGATCGTGAATTGCGTCAGATGGGCATCGAGGGTCACATTTACGGACGCCCCAAACACATCTACAGCATTTGGCGCAAGATGAAGCGCAAAGGCGTGGACTTCGATCAGATCTACGATGCGCAGGGCGTGCGCGTGGTTTTAGACGAAGTGCGTGATTGCTACGCCGCCCTGGGCATCGTGCACAGCCTGTGGCGTCCCATTCCCGGCGAGTTCGATGATTACATCGCCACCCCCAAGGAAAATCAGTACCGTTCCCTGCACACGGCCGTTGTGGGGCCGGGCGGTCGTCCCCTGGAAGTGCAGATTCGCACGGGCGACATGCAGCATACGGCGGAGTATGGCATTGCCGCGCACTGGCGTTACAAAGAGCAGCCGACGCGGCGGGATGTTGATTTCGAGAACAAGATCGCCTGGATGCGGCAGCTGATGGAATGGCGCCAGGAGGTCAGCGAAGCGCAGGAGTTCGTTGATGCGCTCAAGACCGACATCTTCCAGGATCGCGTCTACACCTTTACGCCGCACGGTGACATCATTGACCTGCCGGCCGGCGCGACGCCGGTTGATTTTGCTTACGCAGTCCACTCTGAAATCGGCCATCGCTGTCGCGGCGCACGGATCAACGGCAAAATGCTGGCGCTGGACACCAAGCTGGCAAGCGGCGACCAGGTCGAAATCATCACCGTCAAGCGCGGCGGCCCCAGCCGTGACTGGCTCAATCCCCACCTGGGGTTTGTGCAGACGCAGCGCGCGCGCTCGAAGATCAGGCAGTGGTTCCGCAAGCAAGACCGCCAGGAGAACATCAACGAGGGCCGCGAGCTGCTGGAGAAGGAACTGCGCCGTCTGAGCGTGCATCCGAACGGCTACGAGGCCCTGGCCAAGCAGTTCGGCTACGATAAGGTTGATGATTTCTTCTGCGCCATCGGCGCCGGCGACTTGAACCCACAGCAGATCGCCAGCCGCCTCCTGGAAGAAGAGCGGCCGCAAGAGCCGGTGATGGTAATTCCCCCAGAAACGGTCACCAGCAAGCGTCCCAGCGAGCTGGGGAGTATCAGCGTCTCCGGCGTCGAAGGGCTTCTCAATCATCAGGCCCGCTGCTGCAAGCCGATTCCAGGCGAGAATATCATCGGCTATGTCACGCGTGGGCGTGGGGTCTCCATTCACCGCCGCGACTGCCCCAACATTCTCTCGAATAAGGAAGAAGAACGTCTCATTTCGGTCGAATGGGGCGGCGAAGAGCAGACCTATCCGGTCAGCATCACGATCAAAGCCTATGACCGCAGCGGTTTGTTGCGCGATATTGCCAGCCTGGTGGCCGATGAGAAGGTCAATCTGCGCGAGGCGCAGGCGCGCACGGGGATGAAGGACAACTCAGCCATCATCACCGCCACGCTCGACATCAGCAGCACCATCCAGTTGAGCCGCATTCTCACCCGTATCGAACGCCTATCGAACGTCGTGGAAGCGCACCGCCAGGCTGGTTGAAAAGACGAAACGAGGAAGGAATGATGGAGACGACGCAAACGACGATTGGCCGCACCGTGCGGCTGCATACAGACTACGAGACCGCGCTGGCGCGCGTGATTGCGGCCCTCAAGGTCGAGGGCTTCGGCGTCCTGACGGAGATTGATGTCAGGGAGACGCTGAAAAAGAAGCTGGACGTGGACTTCCGGCCCTACAAGATTCTGGGCGCCTGCAATCCGCCGTTGGCCTACCGCGCGCTTTCGACGGCTCCGGAAGCGGGACTGCTGCTGCCGTGCAATGTGGTGGTGGCGCAGGTGGCAGAGGGCGTCATGGAGGTGTCGTTGGTGGATCCACTGGCGATGCTGGGCGTCATCGCTTACGCCGATCTGAAGCCGGTGGCCGATGAGGCGGCTGCACGGCTGGATCGTGTCGCTGCCAGCCTGCAAGGACAATAGATCTTCATAATGTTTCGTGGTAGGGGCGATCCCTTGCGGTCGCCCAGGGTAGGCGCAAGGCACTGTCCCTACGATAGCTGCACGACAGGCGCTCTACCTGGAAGCGGCGTTGCCGTTTGCC
>DAISHS010000124.1:0-11487 GCA_036822415.1 Chloroflexota bacterium | reverse complement strand
CGGCGCGGCGCGCCCAGCTCTCTCTGACCTGGATCGGGCTGGTTGCGGGCATCGTCCTGCTGCTGCTGACCCAGCTGCCCACGGCGCCAGCGCAGCAGGTAAAAACCGCCTGCGCGCGCCAGGCCCGCGATATTCTCTATCGGCTGCTGCAGGCGCCTGACCAGGCCGGCGGGTTGGAGGATGCGGCTGCACAGCTAAGCCCGGCCTGCGCCGCGCTGAACGCGCCGCAGGCGCTGCTGTCGAATGTCTATTTTCAAGTCGGCAATCAAGCCTGGCAGGCGCAGCAGTGGGCCATGGCGGCCAACGCCTATCGGCAGGCGATCGCGCGTGACCCCAGCCAGGCAGCGCCGCAGCGCCGCCTGGCCGAGATCCTGCTGTATGAGGACAAACAGCCGGCGGCGGCGCTGGCGTTGCTCAAGCAGGCGCAGGCCCTGGATCCGCACGAGAGTTACACCTCTATTGTCATGGCGCATGCCTACGCAGCCCTGAACGATCCGGAGCAGGGACTGCAAGCCGCCCAACAAGCCCTGGCCGTGGCCAAGACCCCCTACGGCTACATGGTGCAGGGCCAAATGCTCTCGGCCCTGGCGCGCTGGCCGGAAGCGATTGCCAGCTTTCGCGCCAGCCTGGCCCTGGATGATCGCGCCGCGGAAACCTACCTGCTGCTGGGAAACGCGCTGCAGGCCAATGGAGAGCCTGCGGCCGCAGAAGCAGCGTGGAACGAAGCCCAGCGCCGCAACCCTGCGCTCGTTGCGCCGACGCCGACGAGCGTATCGCCGAGCGGGGGCAAACCGGGCAACTGAAGCAGCGGCGGCATGACAAAGCCGGCCCTGCGGCCGACAGGGGCAGTCCATGCGCGAACGCAGATGGACATGCCCCAGGCATGGAATAGACCCGACGCCCGCGGCATGATCTCAAACCAGGGGCCGCGTACGCGTCCAGGGATAGCTTTAATCTTGACCGAAGGAAGTATTGTGCATGGCGAATTTATGGCGCGCCTTTGATAATCGCAGCCGCAAGAGCGGAGAAACCCTGTGGATTCTACTGGGAGTGCTCTTGATTGGCGTCGCGGCCGCCGTCCCCCTGGGCGGCAGCTCCACCACCGGCATCCTGCTGGTCGGCCTGGGCGTGGTGGCCGTGATTTACCTCCTATTGCCGTCACGCTGGCAGTTGTGGATCGTTGTCGCCATGGCCGCCTATTTCCAGATCCTGGAGACCCTGCAGCTGCCCATCTCGCAGTCAAACGTGCACCTGCTCGACCTCTTCGTGGCGATGACGTTGGTCGGATGGGTTCTGCGCTGGGTCTTAGGACTCCACACCTTTCGCTTGAGCCGGCGATCTGGCTATCTGCTGGCTGGTATTCTGGCCATTCTCCTGTTCCCGGCCCTGGTCGGCCTCCTGCGTGGCAACATCCTGGTCACGATCCTGCGTGACATGCGCGTCCCGTTCTATTACATCACCCTTTCGTTGCTCGTGGTCAGCAGTGTGCAGACGCGGGACGACCTGATCGCGACCCTGCGTGGCATCATTCTCGTCGTTCTCCCTGCCCTGCTCTACTATTTCGTGAGCTGGGCGCTGGGGATTCCGACGGCCGAGGGCGCCTCGACGGTGGTGCTGAGCACTGGCCGCTACCTGCGTTACGGCCTGGTCACGAGCTGGGAGTACATCATGCTGTGTTGGCTGCTGGGCGCAGCATTTTTCCTGACCGGTGTTGTCAAGCCAACCTGGCGCCCCTGGCTGATCGGCCTGCTGCTGGCCTCTACGCTGGCCCTGATGGCGCTCCTCGTGCGCGGGATCTACCTGGGCATGCTGAGCGGCATCCTGACCATTGCCCTCTTCAGCCACTGGGTGCGCAAGCCGCAGCGTCTCATTGGCGCCGGATTGGTGATCCTGCTCTTGGGAGGCCTGTTCGTCGCGGCCGATGCTGCAACCGGCCTCGGCCTCTTGCGCGCGGTCACTGAGCGCGCAGCTTCCATCGTTGACCCCAGTGCATCAACCTCCAGCTCGGCTGCTAACCGCGAGACACGCCTGGAGACCACCCGTTTTATCAGCGGTGCGGCGCGCAGTCCATCCGACCTGTTCGTGGGGGCTGGCTACGGCGACCGCGGCAGTTTTGCCTACTCGCGCAACAGCGACCTGCAGGCGCTGTTCCGCCACAGCGCCTACAGCTGGCTGTTCTACCGAATCGGGCTGGTGCAAGGTCTCCTGATCCTGCTGCTGTTTGGCATTGTCGTCTGGCGCACGGGGCGCGCGGTTTGGCGCATGGAAAACAGCCTCCTGCGCGGCTGCCTGGTCACCATCATGGCCGGTTTCGTAGCCAACTTCTTCGTCGGCCTGGGCAACAATACGATCTTCGATTTCTTTGGAGCCTTCTCCATCCAGGTCATCGTCGAGCTTGCGCTCTTGCTCAAGTCCGATCTGCTCCTGCAAGCGGCATAGGGAGGTTGGCACGTGTCATTGCCGCTGGTCTCCATCGTCACACCAAGCCTGAATAGCGCAACGTGGATCACTGAGACGATCGCGAGCGTGCTGGCGCAGGACTATGCGCGCCTGGAATACATCGTGATGGACGGCGGCTCCACCGACGAGACGCACGCCATTCTGCGCGGCTTTGGCGACCGCCTGACCTGGTACACTGAGCCTGACAGCGGCATCTCGCAGGCGGTCAACCGGGGTTGGGCGCGCAGTCACGGCGAGATTCTGGCCTGGATCGGCAGCGATGATCTGTATCGGCCCGGGGCCGTGGCCGCGGCCGTCGCTGCCCTGAGTGCGCAGCCAGAGGTCAGCGCCGTGTATGGCAATTGCGACGTAATCAATGCGCAAAGTCGCGTGGTGGGGCGCATCGTCAGCGGGCCGTTCGACCGCGGGCGGCTCTTGGGCTGGAATTACCTGGCGCAACCGGCGGTCTTCATGCGCCGGACCGCGCTGGCGCAGGCCGGCTGGCTGGACGAATCGCTTTTCAACGTGATGGACCATGACCTCTGGATCAAGCTCATACGCCAGGGCAACATGGCGTATGCGCCCATGACCTGGGCGGCGGTGCGGGTGCACAACCAGACGGTGACCAACCGCCAGGTGCGTCGCGCGGGCGAGGAAACGGTGCGCGTGGTGACCCGCGCCGTGGACGATCCCGCACAGCCGCAAACGCTGCGGCGCTTCCGCGACCGCGCGCTGGGCGAAGCCTATTTGCGCGCCGGCATGTGCTTCTACGCCGCGTCTGACCTGGCGCAGGCGCGCACCTTCTTGCGTCAAGCGCTGCGGCACGCGCCCGCCCTGGCCGCTGACCCACGTTTGCTGCGCACGTGGCTGACCTCGCTGCTCGGCCCGCGCCTGGTTGACCGACTGCGGCGCTGGCGTCCTGCACCACAGCGCACCGGCGTCGAGCGCGCGCAAGGAGGCTGAGCGGTGGCGCCCTATCGCATCGTGCATATCATCAAGAACCTGCCCTTCGATGGCGGCACCACGCAGTACCTCTACCAGCTGCTGTCGCATTTGGACCGCGCCGCCTTTGCCTCCGAGATTCTGGTCATCGAAGCAGAAGCGCGCGAACGCAGTTTCGCCGGCGCGTTCGAGGCCCTGGGTATTCCAGTGACCTATCTGCCAACGCACAGTAACCTGGATTGGCGCGCCCTGCGCCCGATCACGCAGTGGTTGGCGCAGCGCAAGGTTGACCTGGTGCAGACCCACCTGGCACGCGCACACATTTACGGGGGGCTTGCCGCCTGGCGCTTGCACCTGCCCACGGTCATGACCGAGCATGGCATCGTGCGCAATACCGGGCTGGCCGTGCGCGTGTGGGACAACGTTTACGGCCGTACGGCGGCCCGCATCGTGTGCAATTCGCAAGCCACCTGCCGGCAGGTCGTGCGCGACATGCCCATCCTGCCGCGTCGCAAGCTGGCGGTTATCTATCCGGGCGTCAGTGATCACCCGCTCAACCAGGGCGGCGGCAGCCTTGCCCAGAATCAGGCCGGACTGACCCGGGCGGCGCTCGGCCTGCGCGCGGAAGACCAGGTGCTGGGCTACGTGGGCACGTTCATGCCGGTGCGCCGCCATGACGTCCTGCTGCAGGCCTTTGCGCATGTGCGCCAGACCGAACCGCATGTGCGGCTGCTGTTGATTGGCGATGGGCCGCTGCAGGAGCAGGTGCGCGCGCAGGTCTGCCAGCTGGGGCTGCAAAATGCCGTCCTGATCTGCAACGCGCGCGACGATATCCGCCAGGTCCTGCGCCTGCTCGATGGTTATGTAAATTCAGCCAGTGCCGAAGCCTTCGGTATTGCCACGGTCGAGGCCATGTTAGCCGCGCTGCCCGTGGTGGTTACCGATGGCGGCGCCCTGCCGGAGCTGATCGAGCATGAAGTCAGTGGGTTGGTGACGCCAGCCAACGATGTGATCGCGCTGGCCGCCGCGCTGCACCGCCTGCTCTCTTCGCCGGCGCAGGCGCGGCAGTGGGGTCAGGCCGCACGTGCGCGCGCGTTGAGCAAGTTTTCTCCGGTCGTTTTTGCGCAGAAGTATGCAACGCTCTACCAGAGTATCCTGGAGCCGGCAGGTCAACAGCCCCCGGCGGCGCAGAATGGCTCCTTGCTCGGCCTCGCCCCGTCGCGCACGGCGCCCGCTGGCCGCCGGGCCAAACCCAGGCTGCTGGTGGCCGGGCCAACGCCGCCGCCTTACGCGGGCGTGGAGACGTTCACACAAACGGTGGTCACCTCGCCGGTCATGCAGGAGCGATTCGAGCTCTCGTTCTGCAACATGCAAAAACCGATCACCAACGAAGAGCGCGGACGCTTGGGCTTTGTCAACATCCGTTATAACCTGGCGCACTTCTGGCAGCTTTGGCGGATGAGCCGCCGGCTGCACCCCGATCTGGCCTACCTTCCTTTGAGTCAAAACCGCACCGGCTTCTTTCGTGATTCCGTCCTGCTCTGGATATGCCGACCGTTCACGCGACGCGTCGTCTACCAGGTGCACGGCGGCTCTTTCGATGAATTCTACCGCAGCCAACCGGGTTGGTTTCGCGCATACACGCGGCGCGTTTTTCAGCAGGCCGATGCCTTCCTGATCGGCGGTGAGCGCCTGAAGCAGCAGTTCGGCGACCTGGTGGCGCCGCACAAGTTTCATGTCGCCGCTTATGGCGTGTACACCGTCTATCCACCGCGCAGCCGCCCGCCGGACGACGATTTGCAGGAAATCCGCATCCTGTTCATGGGACACATCTCCTTTGCCAAGGGCGCCGTTGACCTGATACGCGCCCTGCCGTTGGTGCTGCCGCATATCAACGTGCGCTTGCGCCTGCAGATGGCGGGCGAGTTCATTCGCACAGAGCGCAACATCACCTTCATCCCTGAACACGACAACGCGCCGGCTGCGATCCAACAAACGATCCAACAACATCACCTGGAAAAAATCGTCACCTTCCTCGGTGTCATTCGAGATGAGCAAAAGTTGCAGACCCTGGTAGATTCTGATATTTTTGTCCTGCCGTCCTATACCGAGGCGATCGGCCTGTCCGTGATGGAAGCCATGGCCGCCCGGTTGCCGGTCATCGTCACGCCAGCCGGCGCGTTACCTGATATGCTGGTCGAAGGAACGCACTGCCTGTTCGTACGGCCGGGTGATCCGGTTGGCCTGGCGCAGCAGCTGCGGCGTTTGATCGAAGATCGGGCCTTGCGGCAGCGGATGGGCCAGGCCAATCGCCAGATCATCGAGGAACGCTACAACGAAACCGCCTTCCTCAACCGCCTGGGCGATGCCCTGGACGATGTGTTGTAACGAGGGAGATAATGGAGAAAAGCCCATGCTAAAGACAGCCAGGAATACGTTGTCAAGCGATCATTCCGTACATCCCGCCTATCGTCGTGTGCATTTGATGGGCGTCCCCGTGGACTGCATCACGGAAGCGCAGGCCATTGCCGTCTGTCAGGATGCCATCGCCCAGAAGCGCCAGGTCTGCATTGCGCCCATCAACGCGGCGCAGACCATCCTGGCGCATGAAAATGCGGAGTTTCGCGCGGTCATGGAGGATTTTGAACTGACCCTGGCGGATGGCAAGGCCGTGGCCTGGGGCGCGAAATGGGTCAAGCGTCTGCCGGTGCCGGAACAGGTGGGACTGCCGCCGTTCGTTCACCGCCTGCTTGACATGGCGGAATTATATGAGTACAGCGTCTACTTCTTTGGCGCGCAGGAGGAGATTGTGCAGCAGGTGCTGACGCGTGCCCGTCAGCGTTGGCCGCGTCTGCTCATTGCCGGTTATCGCAACGGTTATTTCAAGCCTGCGGATGAAGCGGCCATGGTCGCGGCGATGAACGCCAGCCGGGCCGCTATTCTGCTGGTCGCCCTGCCCTCGCCGATGAAAGAGATGTGGATTGCCAGGCATAAGCACGAGCTCGCTATTCCCATCACGGCCGGCGTCGGCGGGCTGTTCGATGTCATGGCCGGCAAGGTGCGCGCGGCGCCCGAACCGATCCGCAAGCTAGGGCTGGAATGGGTTTTCCGCATGATGCAGGAACCACAACGCCTGTTCAAGCGCTACATGACAACCACCCCGCTTTTCGTCTACCGCCTGTTGACTGGCTATGAACCAGCCAGGCCCGTCGAAGCGTGACACCCGCCGTACACGCTGTACCCTGTGTTTGGTATTTTACAAGAGTGGAAAGGATCTTTTTTCATGCGAATTTTGGTAACCGGCGGCCTGGGCGCGGTCGGCTCTGTCCTGGTGCGCGAACTACGCCAGCGCGGCAACGAGGTGTGGCTATGCGATCTATCACACCATCACGACGCACAGTACGTGCGCTGCGATGTCGGTGAGTTTCGGCAGGTCGAGCGGCTGTTCACGCAGCACGAGTTCGACACCGTTTATCACCTGGCGGCCGAGTTTGGACGTAACAACGGCGAGGATTACTATGAGAAAGTCTGGCAAACAAACGCCATTGGCACGAAAAACATCCTGCGCATGCAAGAAGCGCAGCGTTTTCGCCTGATTGCCTTTAGCAGCTCCGAAGTGTATGGCGATTATCCCGACGTTATGTCCGAAGATGTCATGGCGCGTTTTGCGGTCCGTCAACTGAACGATTATGCCATCAGCAAATGGGTCAACGAACAGCAGATCATGAACTCCATGGATCGCTTCGGCACCGAGTCGGTGCGCGTGCGCTTGTTCAACACCTACGGCCCGGGTGAGCCGTACTCGCCTTATCGCAGCGTCATCTGCCTGTTCATCTACCGCGCGCTGCACGATCTGCCCTACACGGTGTATCTCAACCATCATCGCAGCTCCACCTATATTGATGACTGCGTGCGCACCCTGGCCAACATCTGCGAACGGTTTCAGCCCGGCGAGATCTACAACATCGCGGGCGATGAGTATCACGACATCAAGGCGCTTTCCGATATGATTTTGACCTACCTGGGCAAGGATGATCGGCTGGTCACTTACCTGGAATACGAAGCGCACAACACGCGCGACAAACGCGCGGACACGGCCAAAGCCGTGCGCGACCTGGGGCACCAGGCCACGGTTTCATTGGCTGAAGGCGTCGCCCGCACGATCGAATGGCAAAAGGTGTTCTATGGCCGACGCTAAGCAGGTGGTGGTGGTAGGCACCGGCTACGTCGGGCTGCCGGCCGCGCTCATGCTGGCGCGGGCGGGCTGGCGCGTCATCGGCGTTGACATCAACGAGAATATCGTGCGCGCCATCAACGAAGGCGTACTGCACATCAAAGAAGCCGATTTGCAAGCGCTGCTGCATGATCCCCAGGTGCGCCAAAATGTCAGCGCTCGCCAGGCGCCCTGCCCAGCCGATGTCTTCATCATCGCCGTGCCCACGCCGGTGCTCCCACGCCAGAAGGTGGCTGACCTTTCCTACGTCATCAGCGCGGTTGAAGCCCTGCTGCCCCACCTGCGCGCCGGCAACCTGATCATCATCGAATCTACGATTCCACCGTTGACCTGCCGCAACGTGGTCGCCCCCCTGCTGGAGCGCAGCGGCCTTAAAGTTGGCGCGGATTTGCACCTGGCCCACTGCCCGGAGCGCATCCTGCCGGGCGACGTGTTCTACGAAATCGTGCATAACGACCGCATCATTGGCTGCGCCGAGCCGATCGGCCGCGAGCTGGCGCGCGCGGTCTATGCCTCGTTTGTCGAAGGCAACCTCTATCTGACGGACGATGTCACGGCCGAGCTGTGTAAACTATGCGAAAATACTTTTCGTGATGTCAACATCGCCCTGGCCAATGAGTTTGCGGCCGTGGCTGAAGGCTTGAACATTGATCCCCTGGAGGTGATTCGCCTGGCCAACAAGCATCCCCGCGTCAACATCATGCGCCCAGGGATTGGCGTCGGCGGCCACTGCATCCCCCTCGATCCGTGGTTCATCAAAGAGGTGGATCCTGCCAATTCGCGCCTGATCTTCACCGCACGGCTGGTCAACGACGAAGTGCCGCACAAAATTGCGGCGCGCGTGCGCAGAGCCGTGGCCGCCATCACCTCACCGCGCCTCGTCGCCATCGGCATGAGCTACAAGCCCGACACAGAGGACACCCGCGAAAGTCCGGCCCTGGAAATCGTCCAGCTCCTGCGCGCGGACGGTTATCAGCTCGCGCACTACGACCCGCTGGCGCCTGGGCATGAATATACCAGCCTGGCCGCCGCAGCGGCAGGCGCGGACTGTCTGATCTTCCTGGTGGAGCACAAGAGCGTCAAACAAGCCTGGAAGGCGGAACAACATGCGGTCATGGCCGCCATGCGCACCCCCATCGTCCTGCGTTTCTATCAGGATGATGAACCATGAGCCTTGACGCCGGCCCGGCGAGGAGCAAGCCACTGACCGTCCTGTCCATCGTGGGCACGCGGCCGGAGGCGGTCAAGATGGCGCCGGTCATCAAGGCGCTGGCCGTGCAGCCCGGCGTGCGGGCGCTGGTTTGCGCCACCGCGCAGCACCGTGAGATGCTTGACCAGGTTTTCGACCTCTTTGCCATCCACCCCGATGTAGACCTCAACCTGATGCAGCCCAACCAGACGTTGCCTGCGCTGACCGCCCTCGCGCTGACGCGCGTCAGCCAGACGCTGCAGGACCTGCAGCCTGACCTGGTCCTGGCGCAGGGCGACACGACGACGGTGATGGTGGCAGGCTTGGCCAGTTTCTACGCTCAGGTTGCAATGGGACATGTGGAAGCCGGGCTGCGCACGCATCAGCGTTACAGCCCTTTTCCCGAAGAAATGAATCGGCGGCTGGTCGGCGCGCTGGCGACGCTGCACTTTGCGCCGACGCCACGCGCCGTCGCCGCGCTGCAGGCCGAGGGCGTGTCTGCGCAAAACATCTTTCTGACCGGCAACACCGTGGTGGACGCCTTGCAGTCCATTGCGGCTCAGCCGTTCACGCCGGACGCCGCGTTGAGCGCACGGCTGGCGCAAACCGCAGGCCGGCGCTTGCTGCTGGTGACCGCGCACCGCCGCGAGAACTTTGGCGCGCCTTTTGTCTCCATCTGCCAGGGCCTACGCCAGCTGGTCGAGCGTAACGCCGATGTGGCGTTGATCTATCCCGTTCATCTCAACCCCCAGGTACGCGAGCCGGTCTTTCGCATCCTGGCCGGGCACGAGCGCATCCATTTGATTGATCCGGTGGAGTATCGCACCCTGGTCTATCTGCTGAAACGCTGCACCCTGGTTCTCACCGATTCAGGGGGCATCCAGGAAGAAGCGCCAGTCCTCGGCAAACCGGTGTTGGTTCTACGCCGCGATACCGAACGCCCCGAAGGCATCGAAGCCGGCAATGCGCGATTAGTTGGCACTGAGCAGGCGGACATCGTGCGCGAAGCCGAGCGCTTGCTGCACGATGCAGCGGCCTACCAGGCGATGGCGCAGGCGACCAGCCCCTATGGCGATGGTCATGCCGCCTCACGGATCGTAGAGGCCATCGTAACTCGCTTTCATGTTGCGTCGTCTACGCAGGTGGCATCGGCTGAATCGGACGTTTGAAACAAGGGAGGTTGGCAGGCGACCTGGGCGCTGAATCGTGGGCGTCCTGTCCTGCCTGAGGAGCGTTATGGAGTTTCCACCCGTACCACTGGCGACACCGCGGCCAATCTATGAAATCAGCAAACGCTGCTTCGACGCGGCGGTCAGCGCGCTGCTGCTGGCGCTGCTCTCCCCGCTGCTGCTGCTCATTGCGCTGGCGATCAAGCTAACCACGGCCGGCCCTGTTTTCTACCGCTGGCAGGTGGTGGGACTGGGCGGCCAACCCTTCGTCGGCTACAAGTTCCGCACCATGGTTGTCAACGCAGACGCGCTCAAGGCGCAACTGATGGCTGCCAATGAAATGAGCGGGCCTGTCTTCAAGATCAAGCGCGACCCGCGCATCACACCCGTGGGGCGTTTTTTGCGCAAACTGAGCCTGGACGAGCTGCCGCAGCTCTGGAGCGTTCTCAAAGGCGATATGAGCCTGGTGGGGCCGCGGCCGCCGCTGCGCAGCGAGTACGCGCAATTTGCGCCCTGGCAGCGCGCCAAACTCAGCGTCAAGCCAGGCATGACCTGTTTGTGGCAAATTGGCGGGCGCAACCGCGTCAGTGACTTCGATCAGTGGGTGCGCCTTGACCTGGACTACATTGCTCGACGCTCCTTCTGGTTCGATCTATGGATTCTTCTGCGCACCGTGCCGGCCGTCCTCCTGGGGCGCGGGGCGTATTGAACCCCCATCACAACATAACCCTGTGAAAATGTGCTCACTTTAGCTTCCTGTGTTAAAATGAAAGCGGGCATCTAGGACGGGAGAGGATGACACTCTCTCGTTCTTTTTACCTGCATGACCATAGAAAACAGGGCGCGCCGGCAAACGGGTTGCGCCCTTTGACCAGAAACGGGGCGACCGAGAGGCTTTGTCTGAAGCACAGTGGACTGAGCAGACGCGCCAGGAGCGGCAGTTCTACGACGGTGTTTATCACCGCCAGGATGACCTGACGTCGCGCTTGGCCGAGCCGCTCAGCGTACGTGAAGTCTATGCCCTGGCGCTGTTAGGCGCCCGCCGGGGAAACCTGGTGCTGGATGTGGGCAGCGGCAGCGGGCGTCACGCCGTTGAAATTGGGCGGCGGGGGGCGGTCGTTCTGGCCGTGGATATCGCGCTGAAAGGCCTCGAACAGGGGCGCGCCCTCGCCCAACTGGCCGGCCAGGCGCAGCAGGTTTGCAACGTCAGCATGGATGCTCATCGCCTGGCCCTGGCTGACCAGAGCGTTGACCTGGTTTTTGGCGCACAGGTCTTGCACCACCTGGATTGCGCACAGGCGGGCGCTGAAATTGGCCGGGTTCTGCGGCCAGGCGGGCGCGCGGTTTTCATCGAGAATTCGGATCGTAACCCGGTTCTCAGATGGGCGCGACGCCATCTGATGGGACGCTTCGGCATCCGGCGCTACGGTTCCGCCGCGGAAGCGCCTCTGGGCGATGCAGAAATTGGCGAATTTTGCCAGCACATGGGCGGCTCGGTGCAGGTTCACTTTCCC
>DAISHS010000123.1:0-11506 GCA_036822415.1 Chloroflexota bacterium | reverse complement strand
CATACCGGGGCGCTGCAGGGCCAGAGTCAGGGCCAGAGTCGGGGCCAGAGTCGGACATAGATATCCGCCTTCTGGCGGCGCTGAAGGCAAAACCTCAGACAGGGCAGGAATCGCTCACCTAAGGGGATAGCATGGAACAAAAGAACAGCCTGACGCAGCGACTTTTTCCGGATGCGCAAGGGCATCTGTTCGAGAAATCGTATCAGGAACAGATCGAGGAAGAGCGTAACCGTCGGGTAGAATGTCTGGGCCTGACGTTCGCCAACGATGAGGAACGACGGAAGTACTTCCTGGATATCCTGCGCGAGAAACTGAAGGATCCGGAGTTTCGCAAGATCGAGGGCTTCCCCATCGGATCGGACGAGGACATCCTGGCGCTGTCCGACCCGCCATACTATACGGCGTGTCCGAACCCGTTCATCGCGGATTTCATCAAGCACTTCGGCAAGCCCTACGATCCGAAATTGGACAACTACCGCCACGAGCCATTCGCTGCAGATGTGAGCGAAGGTAAGCATGATCCTATCTACAAAGCACACACATATCATACAAAAGTGCCTCCCAAGGCCATAGAGAGATTCATCAGGCACTACACAAGACCTGGCGACACGATTCTTGATCCATACGCAGGTTCAGGCATGTCAGGCGTTGCAGGTCGGTTGGTGGGCGAACGAACCGTGATTCAGGGTGACCTCTCGCCAGCTGCCGCACACATTGCAGGTGGTTACGCTCAAGCGTGGAACATTCCCTCCTTCAAAAGACAAGCTGAGGCGATACTGAAGGCGGCCAAATCCGAATCCCAGATACGATTCAGAGCAGTGGAAGATGGCAAGAGCGTTGGCGAAGTCAAGTACTGCGTTTGGAGTGACGTGTTCGAATGCGATTCGTGCAATGAGCCTTTCATGTTTGCCGAAGCTGCGGTCAATCTGAAGGATGAGACGATTCTTAGCACATATCGCTGCCCCAACTGTGGTGCAATCCAAACAAAATCGTCTGTAAACTACGCTCGAGAGACGGTCTTCGACCCATACCTCCAACAGACGATTCAACAAAACAAACGGCGACCATTTTGGATCGTATATGAAAAAGGCGGGAAACGAATCAAGCGGAAAATGAACGAGTCTGAAGTTCGTGATGCCATCATTCCTCCAGTGAAGGCGGAGGCAACTCACTTTAGGATTGTTCCTTTCATGTTTCGCCAAGGCCGGTGGGGGTGTTTGTATCGCTCCGGCTATCACTACGGTATTACCCACTCGCATCATTTCTATACTTGGCGATCTCTGGCACTGCTAGACTTCATCTGGGGCCTGATCGAAGAATCCCCAGCCGACTTGCGCCATCATTTGCGTTTCTGGTTCCTTGCTACATCAATGAAGTGCTCGCGGTTGATGTCATACAATGCAGATGGTATTGGTCGAGTGATGAAGGGAAACCTATACATCTCCTCATTGAATCAGGAGGTGAATCCCGTGCACTTCCTGGAAATCACGCTTCGTGACATGTGCATGGCGTTGCCGGAGCTTTCCGAGAGGAGCCAGATACTTACATCGACCGGCCCTGCTTGCTTTGCCCCAATCCCCGAGAATTGCATCGACTATGCATTTGTTGATCCGCCATTCGGGGACAACCTCATCTACAGTGAACTGAACTTCCTGTGGGAATGCTGGCTAAAGGTCTTCACCAATGAGCGAGAAGAAACCATCGTCAATACCGGATTCAACAAGGATTTGTTTTCGTACACCAGGGGTATGACCGAAGGGTTCTCGGAAATCAGACGGGTACTGAAGCCGGGAAGGTGGCTGACTGTCGAATTTCACAACAGCAAGAACACGGTATGGACAGCTCTCCAAGAGGCATTGGAAAACTCAGGTTTCGTAATCGCAGATGTGCGGGTTCTCGACAAGCAACACGGGAGCATAAAGCAGGTTCAGACGGCAGGGGCGGTTAAACAAGATCTGATCATTTCGGCGTACAAGCCGAACGGCGATCTAGAAAATCGCTTTAGGCTGGAGGCTGGCACCGAGACAGGCGTTTGGGACTTCGTCCGTATGCATCTGAAGCAACTTCCCGTCTTCGTTTCCAAGGATGGTCAAGCTGAGGTGATTGCCGAACGGCAGGACTACCTGCTCTTTGATCGCATGGTGGCTTTCCACGTGCAACGCGGCGTAACCGTCCCACTGTCCGCGACGGAGTTCTACGCCGGGCTGGAGCAACGTTTCCCTTCGCGGGATGACATGTATTTTATGCCCGACCAGGTGGCGGAGTACGACAGGAAGCGAATGACTGTCCAGGAGGTTCTGCAGCTCCAGCTCTTCGTCACCGACGAGTCTTCCGCGATTCAATGGCTTCGTCAGCAGCTTCTGAGGAAGCCGCAGACAGCGGGCGAATTGAAGCCTCAATTCATGCAGGAAATCGGTGGTTGGCAGAAATCCGAGAAAATGCTCGAACTCGACGAGCTCCTGGAACAGAACTTCCTGCGCTACGATGGCAAGGGGGAGGTGCCCAGCCAGATTCACAGCTACCTGTCTACCAATTTCAAGGAGCTGCGCAACCTGCCTAAAGACGACGAGAGCCTGCGCACCAAAGGTAAAGAACGCTGGTATGTGCCCGACCCGAACAAGGCCGGCGACCTGGAGAAGCTGAGGGAGAAGGCGCTGCTCAAGGAGTTCGAGGAGTATCGGACGTCGGGCCAAAAGCGATTGAAGGTCTTCCGCCTGGAGGCGGTGCGCGCCGGGTTCAAGAAGGCGTGGCAGGAGCGCGACTATAGTACGATCATTGCCGTGGCGCAGCGGATACCGGAGGACGTCCTCCAGGAGGATCCGAAACTGCTCATGTGGTACGACCAGGCGGTAACTAGAGCGGGAGGCGAATGATGCTCAGGCGATTGCGAATCCGGAATTTCAAGATATGGCAAGATACCGGAGACATCCGCATGGCTCCGATTACCTTGTTTTTTGGCGCCAACAGTTCAGGCAAGTCCAGCATCGGGCAGTTCCTGATGATGCTGAAGCAGACGGTTGAGTCCCCGGACCGTAAAGCGGTCTTCTATCCCGGCGGGAAGAACTCGGCGGTTCAACTTGGTTCTTACCAGGAGATGGTATTTCACCGTAACCCTGACAATAAGATCTCGTTCGAATACCAGTGGGATTTTCAAGATGCACTTCAGATTAGGGACCCGATTACCAGTCAGACTTACTCAGGAGACACCCTGACATTTGAAGCCGTCGTGGGGCTGGGAGATAAACAGAAGTATTCGCTTGCTGTCGACCGCTTGAAATATCAGTTAATGGCGAAGGAAGAGCAAATACTCGCTGTATGGTTGGAACTTAAGACCAACGCCAAATCTGAATACAAAGCAGAGGCAGAGCAGTATACCCTTGTGCGGAAACAAATGCGAGCCTGGTCACTGAAGGATGCCGTCAGATTCTATGGCTTTCCGGATGAAGTGGTTGCTTATTATCAGAACGCCGATTTTGTCCAAGAGCTCAATTTGCGACACGAGAAATTGTTCCAGTCGCTCTTCTACCTCGGCCCGTTGCGCACCAAAGCCGAACGACTGTATTCGTGGGGCGGCGTCAATCCTGAAAGCGTCGGATTTTCGGGCGAAAACACGGTGGCGGCCATTTTGGCCGCCCGTAATCGTAGAATCAGTCTCGGGTATAAGCGCCAGTACAAGCCCTTCGAGGAGATCATTGCGCTAAAGTTAAAGAAAATGGGGTTGATCGAGGAGTTCAAAGTCAATCCGATCTCCGAACAGCGACAGGAATATGAAGTCAAGGTCCGAACCAAAGGATCGCGTGACTGGGTGGACCTCCCGGACGTCGGTTTTGGCGTCTCCCAAGTGCTTCCTGTGTTGGTTCAGTGTTTCTATGCCCCGCCAGGGTCAATTATCCTCATGGAGCAGCCGGAAATTCACCTGCATCCAAGCGCCCAATCCGCGCTGGCCGATGTGATGATTGATGTCATCAACTCCAAAGAGAACGGCGCTGACAGGAACATCCAGTTGATCATCGAGACGCACTCCGAACACTTCTTGCGGCGACTGCAGCGGCGAATTGCTGAGGATGTCGTGTCCAAAGAAAGCGTATCAGTCTACTTCGCCAACATCACCAAGACCCCGGCCATCCTGGATCCACTTCAGATCGACATGTATGGCAGCATTCAGAACTGGCCAGAGAACTTCTTCGGTGATGAGATGGGAGACATTATCAACCAAGCCAAGGCCGCGATGAGAAAACGCGTGAGCCAAAGCGCCAGCAGTTCGGAGATATCCGGATGAAGAGCCTTCCCCGAAAGTGCCTGCTAGATACGAATGTACCCAAGACAGCCAATCTCGCTGTCGATCCGGCAAAGGTTCCTGAAGAACTAACTGCTTGCGTCTATGCTTGCGTTGAGGCAGTTGAACATGTCATCAGAAGGGGCGGTTTGGTTCTGGACGCTGATGATGAAATCTTCGACGAATACCGACACCAACTCTCGCTGAGTGGACAGCCAGGCGTGGGAGATGGGTTTATGAAGTGGGTTCACGACAATCGCTGGACGTTTCCCGATGCGGATCGCGTTACGATTACAAAGAAAGGTGAGTCATACGTCGAATTTCCTGATCACGAAGGGTTGACCCAGTTCGACAACTCTGATCGGAAGTTCATCGCGGTCTCGAACGCTCATCCAGATAAACCACCAGTCTTACAAGCGACGGATAGCAAGTGGTGGGGATGGAAAGGCGCCTTGGCTGAGGTCGGGATTACTGTGTATTTTTTGTGTCCTGATTACGCTAAGGTAAAGTACACGGAGAAGATGGGCGAGTGAAAGACGATTTCTTCAAGTTTCCCTCCACACCACATCTGGCGCTTCTCGGTGGTGTCGAAGTCAGGGACGACAAAGTCATGTCGGTAACTGAACGGGACGATTTCCTTCAGCATGAACTTGTCGTTGAAGAAAAGGTGGATGGGGCGAATCTTGGTCTTTCTGTTGACGCGGAGGGAAACATCCGCGCCCAGAATAGAGGCGCATACTTGCATCTTCCGGGTTCGGGGCAGTGGAAGAAGCTCAGTGAGTGGCTGGAATCCAGGAGCAACGCACTTTTCGATCAACTGACCGACCGCTACATAATTTTCGGAGAGTGGTGCTACGCCCAGCACTCGGTCGCCTATGATCGATTGCCGGACTGGTTTCTGGGTTTCGATATCTATGACAAAAATACCGCCCAGTTTTTTTCTTGCGTCCGTCGAGATGAAATCTTCCGGGCGCTTGGTGTCTCTCAAGTCCCAAGAGTAGATTGTGGTCACTTCACGCTTGCGAAACTAAGTAAACTTCTATCGCAGTCACAACTCTGCGACGGACCAGCAGAGGGTCTCTATCTTCGGTTCGACCAGGGTGACTGGTTGGTCCAGAGAGCCAAGTTGGTTCGCCCTACTTTTATTCAATCGGTTGAACAGCACTGGTCACGTTCAGGCATCAGAGCCAATCGGCTGAAGATGGAAGCCAGGGCATGACTCTACTTGCATTCGAGAGCAACAAATCGTGGTACTACAGCCCGGACCACGGCCAGCTCGGCCAGGTCATCGAAACCCAGACCCTCTGGGGTGAGGCGATCTGCCGTGTGTGGCTGCCCGGCAGCGATGCGGTGGTCCGCATCCCGGCTTCCCGACTCAAGCCGCTGGCGGACGCGGGCGCCGGTTCGCCTGACGCCATTACTTACATCGCTGCGGCCGCGCGCGTGGCCGATGCCCTGACCCAGGACGTGCTGCTGGCGCCCATCGAATCCTCCGTCATTCCCTTGCCGCACCAGATCCGGGCGCTGTCCCGCGCCATCGCCAACGATCGAGTTCGTTACCTGCTGGCGGACGAGGTGGGCCTGGGTAAGACCATCGAAGCCGGCCTCATCATGCGGGAGCTCAAGCTGCGCGGGCTGGTGCAGCGGACGCTGGTCATCGCGCCGAAAGGGTTGGTGACGCAGTGGGTCAGTGAGATGCGTCTCCATTTCGGCGAAGCGTTCCAACTCGTGCTCCCCGAAGACATCAAATCATGGCAGCGGATCGCTCACGCCGCAGCGCCAGGACACGAGGAGAGGAGCGGCCACGATCCGGAGAACCTGCCGGCCAATCCCTGGCGGATGTTCAGCCAGGTCGTAGTGCCGATGGATTCGGTCAAGCCTCTGGACAAGCGCCGCGGGTGGAGCGCGGCCCAGGTAGGGGAGCACAATCGCGAACGGTTCGAAGACCTGATCTCGGCTGAATGGGACATGGTCATCGTGGACGAGGCGCACCGCCTCGGCGGCAGCACCGACCAGGTGGCCCGTTTCAAGCTGGGCCAGGGGCTGTCCGAGGCGGCGCCTTACCTCCTGCTGCTGTCAGCCACCCCGCACCAGGGCAAGACCGACGCCTTTCACCGGCTGGTCTCGCTCCTTGACGCCCAGGAGTTCCCGGATATCGGCAGCATCACCCGCGAGCGGGTCCAGCCATACATCATCCGCACCGAGAAGCGCCGTGCGATTGACGCCGAAGGCAAGCCGCTGTTCAAGCCCCGACACACGCAGCTTGGGCCTGTGCGCTGGGAGGCGCGCCACCGCCCGCAGAAAGCGCTCTACGATGCAGTCACGGAGTACGTGCGCGAGGGCTACAACCAGGCCATGCAGGAGAAACGCAGCTACATCGGCTTCCTGATGATCTTGATGCAGCGCCTGGTGGTTTCCAGCACCAGCGCCATCCGTACCACGCTGGAAAGGCGCCTCGATGCGCTCGCCGCGCCCGAGGAGCCACTGACCTTGTTTTCGCTCACCGCCGATGAGGAATGGGCGGACCTGGATGGTCAGGAGCAGCTCGACGCGCTGCTGCACACGCACCTGCGGGCACTCAAGAACGAACGCGTGGAAGTGAAGTTGCTGCTGGAAGCCGCGGCCCGCTGCGAGCAGGCAGGGCCGGACGCTAAGGCCGAAGCGCTGCTCGACTGGCTCTACCGCCTCCAGTCAGAGGAAAGCGACTCCGAGCTCAAGGCACTCATATTTACCGAGTTTGTTCCGACCCAGGAGATGCTGCGGCGCTTTCTGACCGAGCGCGGCTTCTCGGTGGTGTGCCTGAACGGCTCCCTAGACATGGAAGCGCGCGTGCGGGTGCAGGAAGCGTTTGCCCGGGAGGCGCGGATTCTCATCTCCACCGACGCGGGCGGCGAGGGTTTGAACCTGCAGTTCTGCCACGTCGTGATCAACTACGACATCCCCTGGAACCCGATGCGGCTGGAGCAACGGATCGGCCGGGTAGACCGTATCGGCCAGCCCCATGCGGTGCGGGCGATTAACTTGATCTTGCAAGGTTCGGTCGAGCACCGGGTCCGCGAGGTGCTGGAAGAGAAGCTCGCCATCATCTTCGAGGAGTTCGGCATAGACAAGACCGGCGACGTTCTCGACTCAGCGCAGGCCGGCCGGCTGTTCGACGACATGTATGTCGAAGCGATCCTCAACCCCGACAAGATCGAGGACTCCGTGGAGGGCGTGATCGCCCGCTTGCAGGAACAAGCGCGCGCGGCGCGTGCGACAGCCTCCGTGCTCGGCGCCACGCAGGAGCTCGATCCTGGCGAGGCTCAACGGCTGCTGACCCACCCCTTGCCGCATTGGGTCGAGCGGATGACCGTGAGTTACTTGAAATCCCGCGGCGGCCAGGTCGAGAGGCGAAACCAGGGCTGGGATCTCACCTGGCCCGACGGCCAGACCTTCAAGAACGTGGTCTTCATCGGCAAGGAGGCCGAACAGCTTCCGGCCGCCCGGCATCTCACCTTGGAGGAGCCGCGGGTTCGCGGCCTGGCCATGCAACTCCCCCGCTTTGCGCCCGGTCAGCCGTTGCCGATCGTGTCGCTCCCTGGGGTCTCCGCTGAGGTTCAGGGCATCTGGTCGCTGTGGCGCATCGCCATCGCCTCGGCATCCACCTCCGAGGAGCCGGCCGGCTGGAACCGCCGCAGGATCATGCCGCTGTTTCTGGCCGATAGCGGCCGAGTCTTTGTGCCGACAGCCAGGCACATCTGGGACCAGCTCCTGACGGTCGGTCCGCCGATCCGTTCCGCCCTTGATCCGCAGGCATCGCAGGTCGCCTTCACAGGGCTGCAGCGAGCCGCGGAGGAATATGGCAGGCCGATGTACGACGCGCTCGTGCAAGAGCATCGGAGCCGCCTGGCGCGTGAGCAGGAGAAAGCCGACTACGCCTTTGCCGCTCGGCGCAGGGCGATCGAGCGCATCGGCCTGGCCCAGGTCCGCAACTATCGCCTGAACCTTCTAGTCAGGGAAGAGCGGACGCTTCATGAGCAACTCGACAAGAAGGCCCAGGCGTATCCCGAGATGGTCCCACTACTCGTGGTGCGGGTGGAGGGCGGCCATGAGTAGCTGGCGCGATCAAATCCTGGTGGAGTTCACCCCGAAGGTGGCCCGACTGACCCTGGTGGCCGACCCGGACGGGCTTTTGCTGGAAGAAGGGATTCTCGAAGGCATCCGGGAGCGGGGATTCGAGCTCATCCCGTTCGAAGACCATATTGCGTTCCGGTATGCCTACGAATCGAAGTTTCGCTCCCACTGGGACCGGGAGGAACACACAGACCTCGTGGTCGTGCTGCGTTCCCCGGCCAGCGATCTCGGCTCTCTGCCCTATGACCTGCTGCAAGCCGGGCGAAAGCTCTCTTTCAGCCTTGGCGACATATTTCCGAATCTGAGCTATCCCGTCGTGACTGACCTGGATCGCGGCGACCTGGATGCACTGTTTCAAGCTCAGAAACAACACGCGCCTGGGACTTTGGGCGACAATGCCACCAAGGAGTTCGTGCTGCGACACGTCTTCGGGATTGCGCCGGAGCTCATCAAACAGCCGGCGGACCTGCTGCGCGTGCTGCTGCGCCGGCACTATCAGGGCCAACGCATCCCTGCCGTCCTCGACGAGCGTTTCATCCAGCTTCAGCGCCAAAACAGCGCCTTCGACGATTGGCCGCTTGAGAAGCTGCTTGCGGATCGTGAGGCGTTTTTCGCCTTCCTCCAAGAGCGTTGGCCGATCTTCCTGGACCGCGAGGCGGCCAAAAGGTTGCTCGGTCCTTGGGATGACAAAGCGTCCTACGGCCTGGCTATTCCTGGGCCTGCGGACCTGCCGTTCGACCACCACGACGTCCGGGTTTATATCAACAGCTTGTTCCTGGAGGGACGGCTGCGCGCCGTTGCCCATAAGCAGGCAGACGTTCTCACCAAGACATGGGTAGGCGTCGGTCTCAGCACTAACCCCTCCGCTGACCGGCTGCACCGGCTGAGCAAGCTCATCGAAAGCCTGACGGCATCTCTTCCTACTGAAGATGCACGGTATGGCGATTGGTTCCGTTTTGCGCGCGGTTGGGCGGAGCAGGTCGTCCTGGCGAGCCAATCGCACGAAGGTCTCCCAGACAAAACCGCACAGAGCATCAAGAGTCTGCAAGCACGAGTAGACAGCCAGATGACCGCTTGGCTGGCAAAGCGTTACGCCGGACTCATCAATCTGCCGCCGGTTCCTCCGGTCATGCTGCACCACCTGTCCCGGTTCTTGTCTCGCCAGATGGCCCAGGAACGCGCTGCCAAGGTCGCGCTGGTTGTCATGGATGGGCTTTCCTTGGACCAATGGCTGGTCGTTCGTGATGTGCTTGCCACCCAGCAGCCGGCATTACGCTTCAGAGAGCAAGCGGTATTCGCCTGGATCCCATCGCTCACATCCGTGTCACGGCAGGCGACCTTTGCCGGTAAGGCTCCTATCTTTTTCCCGGACAACATTCAAACCACCGACAAGGAACCGGCCTTGTGGACGCAGTTTTGGGCCGACCAGGGGCTCAAGCCAAACGAGGTCATATACCTCAAAGGGCTCGGCGAAGGAAGTCTTGAGGGTGTGTCTGAAACGCTCTCGCATCCCAAAGTCAGAATCGCCGGATTCGTCGTTGACAAGGTCGACAAGATCATGCACGGCATGGAGTTGGGCACGGCCGGCATGCACAACCAGGTCCGCCAATGGTCCCAGCAAGGCTATCTGCACGCGCTCTTTGATCTGCTCCTGGATCGAGGTTTCCGTGTCTACCTGACTTCGGATCACGGGAATGTCGAGGCGGGGGGGTGTGGTCGCCCGTCCGAAGGCGCTCTAGCAGACGTGCGCGGTGAACGGGTTCGAATCTACCCTGACCAGGCCCTGAGAAGGAAGGCCGAGGAGCACTTCCCAGGGGCGTTAGCATGGGCGCCGATCGGGCTCCCAGACGACTATCTTCCCCTGCTGGCGCCGGCCCGCAAGGCATTTGTCCAAGAGAAGCAACGGACCGTGTGCCACGGCGGCGCCTCAATCGAGGAGATCATCGTGCCCCTGGTGCAGATAACGAGGAGCAACGTATGAGCGGCAGCGCATCGCGTCGAGTTGAGCAGATCGGCTTGGATCGTCTCGTCAAGCTCGCATGGCTGGAACGTACCGCTGCACTGGTTTTGGCCGGGAATGATGATTCCACCATCAAGGTCACACTACAGGAAGATCTGAGAGGTTTCTTCAGATCGTCGGAAGTGGTCGTTCGGGGATCGTTGGACAAGACCATCACCATCTTGCAGAAAGTCTGGGGGAATCCTCCGCCCGAGATCCGCCCACTGCATACCGATGGCCTGGAACTGCTGGCGCGCTTTCCGCCCCGCGAGCATACTTCCATTCATTGGGGGATGCTCATGGCCGCCTACCCATTCTGGTGCAGCGTGGCCACACAGGTGGGACGTCTGCTGCGACTCCAGGGCACTGTTTCAGCCTTCCAGGTGCAACGTCGGATGCGCGAGCAGTATGGCGATCGGGAGACAGTGGCCCGTCGTACCAGGTATGTCCTGCGATCTTATCTGGATTGGGGGGGGCTGCAGGAGACTGGGGCACCCGGTGTGTACCGTGCTAGTGTCCTTCAGGCTGTGAATGATCCTCAGTTGGCCGCCTGGTTGGCTGAGGCTTCGCTGCGGGCACGAGCGAATGGCGCTGCGTCGCTCAGAGAGTTGCTTGAGGGTCCTAGCCTGTTCCCATTCCAGCTGGCACCGATAAGCGCTGAGAGGCTGGCATCTTTCGCGTCAAGATTGGAGATCTTGCGCCACGGGTTGGATGAGGCGTTGGTAATGTTGCGGACGGAAACAAAATGACCAGTAGTCATCAACTGTTTTGGCAAATGAAAGCTGGGCATGGCATCCTAACCCGGCGGCCGCTGCGTCGGCCCGTTCGTCGGGCAGGCCGGGCGCTCGCTGCAGCAGGGCGCGCTCGTCGCCCTGGCTCAACGCATCCAGATCGTGGATAACCTCTAGTCCGCCCACGGCATAGGCCACACGGCGGTCACGCATGGTCAAAAGGACGGCGCTGCCTGGCGGCGCTACAGCCTCGCTCGGGCGATACCCCAGTCGGCCAACGCGCCGACTTTGCAGCGGTTGCCGCGACTTTAGTCGCCTGGCACGCGGGTGGTTCCCCCTCTACGAACAAGCCAAATTCCAGCGCGCGGTCACGGTCATCACATCCAC
>DAISHS010000122.1:0-11507 GCA_036822415.1 Chloroflexota bacterium | reverse complement strand
AAGCGCGGCCACCTCGGCGCGTTTCTCCTCCAGCTCGATTTGCAGATGGGCCGGAATCGTCAACGCGGTGAAGGCCGCGGCCTGCGTCTCCAGAATCGTCAGGCTGCGGCGCGCCATTCTGAGTCGGGTTTCCACGATGGTGCGATCGCTGGCGGGGGGTATACTGGTTGTCATAGCGCCTCCAGTCGTCAGGTTTGGGTTGTCCAAAACAGCTGGGGGTTGTGAAAACCCTCCAGGCTGCGTCTGCAGCGGCGGCGTGGGCGCTGGGGGCTGCGCCAGGCTTTGCAGCCAGGCCGCCAGGCTGGCTGTGCGGTCGGCGTCGGGCAGTTCTACCGGGATCAGGTGCTTGCGGTTCAGCTCGGCGCGCTGCGCGTCGCTCAGGCCAAACATCACCGCGTAGCCGGGGCGCGTCATCTTGCCAAAGCGCGCCAGCAGCTCGCCGAAGATCATCTTGAAATAGGGGTCGCCGTGGCTCCAGCCCAGGTAGAGCATGTCCGAGCGAGCCAGCTCGATCTCCAACAGTTTGACCATCTGCGGCCGCTGCAAGAAAAAGGTTTCGTACTGTTCCCGCGCCAGCACGATCGTGTCGGGTTGGCCCAGGTCGCCGTACAGTTTGACGAGGTTGACGGTATCGCGGTCGCGGCTCATGAAAGGGATGGCGCCGTCCTGCGTGACCACTTCGACCCGCTTGCCGGCCTCGCGGTAAGCGCGTTCCAGCAGGTCATCGAAGTTCGCGGTGAAGACAAGGGAGATTGGCAGGCGAGCCAGGGCGCGGTGGGCGGCGCTGGGCGTCTTACCCCGCGTGTCGAGGCGGGCCTTGAGGTGACTGAGCAGGCTGTGCAGCCCCGCGCGGTTGACGTAGTCCTGGGCCGCATCAATCAGGGCGTCGCCGCTGGCATACTGCGGCGGCGGCAGGTCATAGCCGCTGCGCGCCGACAGCTCAGCGATCAGATCGTACCAGCCGGGGAGTCCGGCGCCCACGGAAAGGCCGGCGCCCACAAAGGCGCAGACGCTGCCGTCGGCCAGGCTGCGGGTCAAATCGTCAGTTGCGATCATCGGTTCTACCTCCAGGTCGGCTCGGCAAGGAATCAAGAAGATGCAGCCATGCAGTGTGTGGATATTATACCACAGGCTTCGTGGATAGGTCAGTGACCCGCGGCCACAGCGATCTCTTCGGCAGCAGCTCATATTAGCGGTGAGGCATGGGAATGGGCTTGTTTGGCGCAAGGATACGGTGCAATTTCTAAGGTTAAACCGCCCTCAGATCGCTCCCTGAGATTGCGAGCATTACCTCGACCTCGCGAATCACTGCCGGCAAGTTCGGATGGGTGAAGCTCATCGTAGGCGCTGGGATCCGATTGTGTTTGATTTCTGGAGGTATATGTTTGTGATGGGGATGAGTGCTTTGCAGCCTAGGGTCATCGGGGTGCGGCTGCGAATCGTACCAGAGCAGTTTCTCCTCGCCTTGCCATACCTCGTATCCGTACCATTCGATCAGAGCAGGTAGACGATCGAAGAGAACTCGCTCACGGACAACGATTCGATAGCCTCGGTCAAGCGTGAGTTGGCCAGCGACGCGCGCCAGCGTTGCCCCGCGACGTTCGAACACCAGAGTAGACACAAGGATCGAAGAAAACTGCTCCGGCAGTATACACAAAGAGCTCATAGTCGTCGGCACTGCGCAGCGGATTACTCATGCGGCGACCCGGATCAAGCCGGCGAGACTGGGTGCTTGTCGTTGGCGGCGCTGCACCTCGTTGCGATACTCGGCTTGCCGCGCCAGGTAGGTTCGATAGACGCTGGCCCATTCGCCAAAATCCAGCATCCACGAATCGTCTTCAGGTTCCTCGCCACTTTGATACAAAGCAAAGAAGGTCTCCGAACGAATCCCGTACTTGCGTTCAAAAGCCAGGAGGTCTTCTTCCAGGGCATGAATATCAGCCAGCAGTTGTTCCAGGGTCATAACTATCCTCCAAGATCACATGTCGCTCTACATTACAGCCATCGGCCAACAGCTCCCGCTCCAGATCATCCAGCGAGACCGTCTCCGCCGCGCCAGCGGCGCGGCGTTGCAGCCAGTCTTGCAGGATGGCGCTGTCTTCCTTTAGCTCATCAGCAGACTGGCCGAACGGAGAAAGCCCATGCCGGCCCAACAGGAAAATGAAAGCTGAACGCGGCATTCCGGCCAGCCTGGCCGCTAAGCCAGTGCTGAGCCGGCCAATCTCATAAAGCTTCAGGGCCAAAAGCAGGCGGGCGTCAGCCTCGAATTCCTGCGGTTCCTGTTGTAAGGCCCCCAGCAGTTCGGATGGGTACTCGATGGTCAGCGTGTGCATCGCCTATTCTTCCATTCAGGCAGAATTATACCACAGCCAGCGATCATCTACCCAGCACCCTCCACCACGGCTATCTCTTCCGCGGTCAGTCCATAGAGCCGGTAGACCACATGGTCAATCAGCCGATCGCTGGCGGCCAGGCGCTGTTTGATCGGCAGCAGCTTGGCCAGGCTGGCGGCGTACTCGGCGGCGAGATGCTCCTGGA
This sequence comes from Chloroflexota bacterium, assembly GCA_036822415.1. Classification (GTDB taxonomy): domain Bacteria; phylum Chloroflexota; class Anaerolineae; order SSC4; family Amarolineaceae; genus Amarolinea. The sequence continues at coordinate 8,969 of DAISHS010000122.1, read as the reverse complement.
AGGCGCGCTGGCTCGGATCCACGGCCAGCTTGCGCCGGTTCTGACGCAGCACGGCCAACACCTCTGCCAGCGTGGCGTGCGCCTTGTCCTTTTGATAGTCGCCCAGGTAGGTCTGGATGGCCGTCTTGTTGCTCAACGTGCCGATGTCCGCGCCAAGCTCACGGCTCAGCCAGGCCAGGAAGCCCTTGATCTCGGCCTGCCTGGCCTTGTTCATCTCGATCATCTGCTCGGCCAGGAAGGCCAGCAGGTCGTGGATGATGTCGGCTTGCCCCTGGGCCAGGTGATGCGCCACGAAGGCCAGCACGCCGGCGTCGTCGGCCGTGATGCAGAACTGCGCGTAGAGCCGGCGGCCTTCTTCGGCGTAGCGGGCGCGGTCGGCGGAGGGGGTGGTGAAGGCGATGCGACGAACGGGAAGAGCCTCAACTTCATAGCCGTTCACGTTATTGTTGTGCTGGTTAAATTGAACCGCCAATCAAGCAATGTGGAGTTTAGCAAAGCAACAAAGAACCCAAGTTGGATGTCTTTCTCTGTAATATGCAGATATCCCACCGTATGCGAACAAAAGTAACCGGGTTGTGGATGGGCAGCAGGCTGCGAGCTTCAGCATAGAGTACGAACAGCAGTTTGTAGAGGAGGCTCAAACTGCCGCGGTAAACCTGGCGCAGACTCTCCTCGCTTTCCTGCGCGACGCCGAGCTGCTCGCGGCGGTAGGTCACAAAGCCGGCCGCAATCTCTGGCATCACCTCAGCGAAAACCAGTTCCTTGAGCTTATCACTGATCTCCCTGGCATAGGTGGCTGAGCCTTCGTGGATGTGCTGGAGAAAAGAGCGACCGTGCGCATCCGGCATAAACGCGGCGCGGCGGAAAAAGAGCCAGAAGCGTTTGAAGGCGTCCATAGCGGCGAGTTTGGGCGCCGGCGTCTGCTCCGCCGCGGCGGGTAAATCTACCCCGACATCAGCAAAAATGGCCCCCAGATCTACTTCGTAGTACTCACTGGCGGTGCTGCTGACCTCGCGGCTGTAGAGGCGCCAGACCTGGCCGTTGCTGAGAATCCCCCAGGGGCAGCGGGTGCCCACCAGGTAGCTGACCATTTGATGGCTGGGGTTGTTATCGGTCTTCCAGGTGTCGCGGCCGCTGGCGTCCTTGCGGCTCAATGGCCGCCCCCAGTATTTCGTCTCGGCGATGGCCAGGGCGCGAGGATAGAAGGCGTCGTCGTTGCCATGGTGGGGATAAGCCAGATTCTTGCTGACTTCGTCCGCGAAGAGGGCATAGTCGGGCCGGTTGATACGGCCGCTGTGCTGGTTCTTGACCTGTGGAATATAGCTCCAGCCCAGCGCAGCCAGCGCGGGCTTGACAAACTCATCCTCGGTTTGGGCCTCGTTCCAGGCCTGGCCGAATTGGCGAGCCTTGAGCCACAGCGCCTGCAGCGCCGCGAAGGCCGGCTGCGGATCGTCCGCCCAGGCGGAATGGCGGGGCAGGCGCGTCTCCAGGTAGTGCTGGGAAAAGAGCGACTTGCCCGTAGGGGTGATTAGTAGAGGCGTGGCCGCAAGCATGAGTGATCCTCCTGGGAAGAGTGCGCGCAATGGCAGGCTATTTTACTCTACCCCCGCCATTGTGACAATCGCCCGCCGCCGCGGAAAATGCTTGACAAATATGAGGGGGACAGGTATACTTGAGCCAAGATAACAAAGCCACCTCAGCGACCGTGGCCCCCGTGCAGATGGAGGATGGATGACACTGCTATGAAATTCTTAACCGCGGCAATCAACCGCACTGGCAAACCCTGTTGAAGGCACTGGAGCGCGCTCGCGCTCTGGTGCCTTTTCGCTTACAAAAGCGCTGTTGTTGAATACACCTTGATAAGGAGACTCGTTTGATGGATTCAAGCTTTATCGGTAAGATCGAAAAGGGCAAACGGTATGCACAGGAAACTGATCGCGTCCACGTGGCCTCATTGCGCGTGAATTTTCACGGTGAGCACAGTGAACATCAGGTGGAGTATAACGAAGGTGCATGGATGTGCGACTGTAATTCGTTCCAACACCGCGGTCTTTGTCCTCACGTCATTGCACTCGAAACCATCTTCACCGGCTATCTGATGCCAGCGCCGCTGGCGACCCCGCCCATAGAGGAGCCGGTCGTCGTCTAAGCGCGGCATGTTTTAACAGGCCCCCAGAGTCATCCGCCGTGTAATCAAATGGCGCCAGCCTGCATCTTTGAGTAGCCTGGCAACCTCGGATGACATGGACTCGTGTGTCCTTCGCCCAGGCGGGCGGGTCGGCTTTGACCCGCCCGCTGCGTTGTCCGCTGAAAAGACCCAAGCTGAACTTTTGGAGAGAACCTTGAAGCGTTGGCAGTTCTGGTTAGGCATCCTGGTAAGCGTTGTCTTCCTCTATTTGGCCCTGCGCGGGCTGGACCTGGCCGAGGCCTGGAAAGATATTCGCAGCGCCCGTTATGTCTGGTTGATTCCAGGCGTGCTGGTCTATTTTTTTGCCGTCTGGGCGCGCACCTGGCGCTGGCACTACATGCTCGGCCCCATCAAGCCGGTGCCGCTGGGACGCTTGTTCCCCGTGGTCTGCATCGGCTACATGGGCAACAACATCTACCCCGCGCGCGCCGGCGAGGTCATCCGCTCGTACGTGCTGAAGCGCAAAGAGGGCATCAGCATGAGCGCCTCGCTCGCCACCGTGATCGTCGAGCGCGTCTTCGATGGCCTGGTCATGCTGCTCTTCGTCTTCATTGCGCTGCCCTTTGCGCCCATGCTGCAAGATTTTCGGCAGTCGGTCATCATCTTCAGTGTGCTCTTCTTTGTGGCCCTGGCCGTCTTCATGATCCTGGCCGCGTCGCCGACGCGCACGCGACGCCTGTACGATGCTTTGGCCGGCCGCTTCCTGCCTGAACGCCTGCGCCCCCGCGTCAGCGATCTGTTCGATCGCTTCATGCTCGGTTTGTCCGCGCTGCGGCGCGGCCGCGACGTGTTCATGATCTTTGCCACCTCGGTGGTGATCTGGCTGGCCGAAACGGTCAAGTACTGGTTCGTCATGCACGCGTTCGACTTCTCCGTCTCCTTCATCGTTTTGATGTTGATGAACGGCATTGTAAACCTGGCTACGACACTTCCGGCCGCACCGGGCTATGTTGGTACCTTCGACGCCCCCGGCATCGCCGTCTTGCGCGCCTTCAGCGTGCCCAAAGAGATCGCCGCCGCCTACACCCTCGTCCTGCACGTTGCGCTGTGGTTACCCATCACCGCGCTGGGGGCTTTCTTCATGTGGCGCGAGCAGGTGACCTGGCGCGATTTCGGCGCGGCTACGCAGTCCAGCGAAAGGGCCTCATGAGACAACCTGATTCAGGTGAAAACATGCCATGACGACAAATCATTTTAGCAGCCATACGCTCGCCAACGGACTCCAGGTTCTGATCAAGGAAATGCACCACGCGCCGGTCGCGTCGTTTTGGGTCTGGTACCGCGTGGGCAGCCGCAACGAACGCGCCGGCCTGACCGGCGCCTCGCACTGGGTGGAGCACTTGCTCTTCCGCGGCACCGAGCGCTTCCCGGGCGGCGCCGTGCACAAACTGGTGGCCCGCGAGGGCGGCACGCGCAACGGCTTCACCTACCTCGATTACACCGCCTATTTCGAGACCCTGCCGGCCGATCGCATTGACCTGGCGCTGCAGCTCGAATCGGACCGCATGATCAACGCCCGCTTTGCGCCCGAAGATGTCGAAGCCGAACGCACGGTCATCATTTCCGAGCGCGCCGGGCGTGAAAATAGCCCCGGCTTCCTGCTCGATGAGGCCCTGAACGCGGCCGCGTTCTCTGTCCATCCCTACGGGCACACCGTCATCGGCTCACGCGCCGATCTCACCAGCATGACGCGTGACGATTTGTGGCAGCATTACCGCACTTTCTACGCGCCCAACAACGCCATCGCCATTGCCGTCGGCGACGTGGACACCGACGCCATCCTGGCTCGCATCGAGGAGCTGTTCGCCCCGGCTCCGGCCACGGCCGCGCCCGTGCCGCGCATGGACATCGAAGAGCCGCCGCAAACGGCCCTGCGCCGCGTCACGGTCGAGGGGGACAGCCCCGTGGCTTATGTCGAGCTGGCCTTCCGCGCGCCCACAGCCCTGCACCCCGACTTCTTCAGCCTGACCGTGCTCGATGCCATTCTCAGCGGCGCCAAATCGCCCGGGGCCTTTGGCGGTGAATCCATGGGACGCAGCGCGCGCATCTATCGCCGCCTGGTTGAGTCGGGCCTGGCGGCCAGCGCCGGCTCCTACATTCGCCCCAGCCTCGATCCGCACCTGTTCAGCTTCTATGCCACCGTGCGCGCCGGCCAGACCGCCGACACGGTGGAAGCCGCGCTGTGGGAGGTCGTGGACCAGGCCGCGGCCGGCCAATTGTCCACGCTCGAGGTGGAAAAAGCGATCAAACAGACACGCGCCCAGTTCGTCTACGGCAGCGAAAGCATCACCCAGCAGGCCTACTGGTTGGGCTTCAGCGCGGTCGTGGCCTCGTCAGCCTGGCTCAGCAGCTACCTGGAGCAGGTCAGCCGGGTGACGGTGGATGATGTGCGCCGGGTGGCCGCGCACTACCTGCGGCGCCAGCAATGCACGGTGGGCCATTATCTCCCCCGACAGGCAGGCCGCTGATGTTTACCCAAAACTTGCTGCGCACAACCCTGGCCAACGGGCTGACCATTCTGGTCAAGCCGGCGCCGACCGCGCCCGTGGCCAGCGTTTGGCTGTGGTACCGCGTCGGCAGCCGGCTGGAAACGCCCGGCGTCACCGGCGTCTCGCACTGGGTGGAGCACATGCTCTTCAAGGGCACCGAGGCCTTTCCGCCGGGCGAGGCCGATCGCCAGGTGGCGCGCGTGGGCGGCGTACGCAACGCGATGACCTGGATTGATTTCACCACCTACTACCAAACCGTGCCCGCGGAGCACTTCGAGCTGGCCCTGCAGATCGAGGCCGACCGCCTGGTCAACAGCCGCTTCGATCCCGACGAGGTTGACAGTGAGCGCACGGTCATCATCTCCGAACGGCAGGGCATCGAAAACGAGCCGACTTTCCTGCTCGGCGAGGAAATCAAAGCGGCCGCGTTCAAGGTGCACGGCTATCATCACGACACGATCGGCTGGCAGTGCGACCTGGAGCAGATGACGCGCGACGATCTTTACAACCACTACCGGCGTTACTACACCCCACGCAACGCGGTAATCGTCGTTGTGGGGCCGTTCGCAGGGCCTGAGGTCGTGGAGAAGATCACGGCCTACTTCGGCGGCATCGAGAGCGGGCCGCCGCCGCCGCCGGAGCGCAGTATCGAGCCGCGCCAGATGGGCGAGCGCCGCGTGCTGCGCCGCGGGCCAGGCGACACGGTTTACATCAGCGCCGCCTACCATGTCCCTCCAGCCAGCCACCCCGACTATTTCCCGCTCGTGGTTCTGGACACGATCCTGGGCGGCGCCAGCGCCATGGGGATGTTCGCCGACGCCGAACCGAGCCGCAGCTCGCGGCTTTACCGCGCCCTGGTGGAAACGGGCCTGGCGGCCGATGCCAGCACGCAGCTGCTCCCCACCGTCGCCCCGTTTCTGTACAGCCTGGACGCAACGGTGCAGGCGCCAGCCGAGCCGGACGCAGTCGAAGCCGCGCTGCTGGCCCAGGTGCAGCGCCTGGTGGACGAACCGGTGAGCCAGGCCGAGGTCAACAAGGCCATCAAGCAAACGCAAGCCCAGTTCGTCTACGGCGCCGAAAGCGTGACCGATCAGGCTTACTGGCTGGGCTTTAGCGAGGTCGTCGCTTCTCTCGACTGGCTCGACGCCTACCTGGCGCGCCTGGCGGCCGTCACCCCCGCCGATGTGCAGCGCGTCGCGGCCACCTATCTTGCTGCCAACCAGCGCACGATCGGCATCTTCTTGCCGGACGATCTGTCGAAGTGAGGGCCTGGCGCCCGCCTGTTCTGACACGAGGAAACAAGAACAAGTCTTATGAATAAACTGGCTGTCCCTGATTCAACATCCATCACCCGGCAGCGCCTCAGCAACGGGCTGACTGTGCTGGTGCATGAAAACCATACGAACCCCTCGCTGGTCATCAGCGGCTATGTGCGCGGCGGCTCGCTGCTGGAAACAGCGGCCCAGAGCGGCCTGGCCAACTTCACCGCTTCGATGCTGCGCCGTGGAACGGTCAACCGCTCCTTTGCCGACATCAATGAAACCCTGGAAGCGGTAGGCGCCTCGTTTGGCATCAGCAGCGGTCGCCACATCACCGAATTCGGCGGCAAATGCCTGCGCGAGGACCTGCCCCTGCTGTTGGACATCATGACCGATGTCCTGCGCCATCCCGTCTTCCCGGAAGAGCACGTGGACAAGGTGCGCGGGCAAATTTTGACCGGCTTGCAGGAACGCGACAACGACACGCGCAGCATGGCCTCCCTGACCTTCCGCCAGCTGTTGTACGGCGCCGATCATCCTTACGGGCGCAGCCTGTCCGGCGAACGTGAGACCGTGACCGGCCTCACGCGGCAAGATATGGTGGATTTCTATCAGCGCACCTATGGCCCGGCCGGCGGCGCGCTCGTCATCGTGGGCGACGTGCAGACGGAGCAACTGCTGGCGCAGCTGGAGTCGTTGCTGGGCGATTGGGCCTCGCCGGCGGTCAACGCGGGCTTGCCGCCGTTGGCCGCGCCCACAGGCATCGTGCAGCGCAGCGTGGCGATTGCGGGCAAGACGCAAACCGACATCGTCCTGGGCTGGTTAGGCCCGGAGCGCAGCGACCCTGATTACTACGCCGTGGCCCTGACCAATACCATCCTGGGGCGTTTCGGCATGATGGGGCGCCTGGGCGACAATGTGCGCGAAAAGCAGGGCCTGGCTTACTACGCCTACAGCGCGGTCGAAGCTGGCGAAGGCCCCGGCGCGTGGATGGCGGTGGCCGGCGTCAACCCCGCCACCGTCGAGCGCACCATCAGCAGCGTGCTGGAAGAAATCGTGCGCTTGCGCGAGGAGCTGATCCCCGCGGACGAGATGGCCGATTCGCAGGCGTTCATGACCGGCATCCTGCCCCTGCGCCTGGAAACGAACGAAGGCGTCGCGGACACCCTGGCTGACATGGAGCGCTTCAACCTGGGGCTGGACTTCCTCAAGCACTACCCTGCGCGCATCCATGAGCTGACCGCCGCGCAACTGCAAGCGGCTGTGCATCGTTTCCTGGACCCGGCCAACTACGCGCTCGGCATCGCCGGCCCGCCGGCGGCCGCCTAGAAAATAAGCGCAGAGGGCGCCGAGGATTTGCCTTCGTAAAACTTGCGGCCCCAATTTTGTTTTCTGAAACGACCCTGAGGCCCAGTGATGCTGACGATTGGTGTTGATCTCGTCGAAGTGGCGCGCGTGCAGGCGGTGCTTGCGCGGCATCCGGCGCGCTTCCTGGAGCGGGTCTACACGCCGCAGGAAGTGGCCGACTGTCAAGGCCAGGCCGCCTCGCTGGCCGCGCGCTGGGCAGCCAAAGAAGCGGTCAGCAAAGCGCTTGGCTCCGGTTGGGAAGGCATCGAGTGGACGGAGATCGAGATCGTGCGCACGCCCCAGGGCCAGCCCGGCATCGTGCTGCACGGCGCCGCCCGCGCCCTGGCCGACCGCCTGGGCTTGCAGCAGTGGGTCGTCAGTCTGTCGCACACGGCCGCCTACGCCGTGGCCTTTGTCATTGCCCAGGGCGCCGGCGCTTGAAGTCGCTGGGAACGCCAGCGCCCTGCTGGCGCACGGGGAGCTAACCCATGCCTGACCTCAAAATCGCGCTGCGCGCCCCGCGGGTGGCCTGGCTGCTGCTGTTGACCGCCGGCCTGCTCTGGATCAACGCGACGCGGGTGCAAGACCCAGCCCTGCTCGGCCCACCGGGTCAGCGCCCAGCCAGCCCGCAGGTCGGTTTTCCCGCGCCAGACTTCACCCTCAGCCGCGCAGATGGTCAGACCCTGCGCCTGGCCGATCTGCACGGGCAGCCCCTGGTGCTCAACTTTTGGGCCACCTGGTGCCCGCCCTGTCGCGCGGAAATGCCCGCGCTGCAGAGCGCCGCGCAGACCTTTGGCGGCCGCGGCGTGCGCGTGCTGGCGATCAACCAGGCCGAAGAACCGGCGCAGGTAACCGCGTTTATGCAGACGCTGCAGCTCGACCTGCCGGCGCTGCTTGACCGTGATGCGGCGGTGAGCCAGCTCTACCGGGTGCGCTCTCTGCCGACGACCTTCTTTCTGGATCGAGAGGGCGTCATTCGCGAGATCGTCATCGGCGGCCCCATGAGCCAGGCTCTGCTGACCAGCAAAATGGAAAGTCTCCTGAAATAGAACCAAAACCATGCTGCGCACCATTCTGATTGCCGGCCTCAGTCTGCCGGTCAAGCCCTTGTTTGCCCTGGCGGCATTGTACGCCGCCCTGTGGCTGGCGGCGCAGCTGGCGCGCCGGCGCGGCCTGGACGGCGATCACCTCTGGAACCTGGGCTTCATCAGCGCCAGCGCCGCTGTGGTGGGCGCGCGCCTGGCCTATGTCGCGCAATTCTGGCCGGCCTATCAGGCCGATCTGCTCGCCATCGTTTCCCCGCGCCCCGGCGCCCTGGCCTGGACGCCAGGCCTGGTCATCGGCCTGCTCGCCGGGTGGGTCTACGTGCGGCGCCTGCGCCTGCCGCTGCTGGAGGTATTGGACGCCCTGGCGCCCGCGGCCCTGCTGGGGCTGACGATCATGAGCCTGGCCGATTTCCTGGCCGGCGATGCCTACGGCGCGCCAACGACCCTGCCGTGGGCGATCACCGTGTGGGGCGCGGCGCGCCATCCGGTGCAGCTCTATCAGCTGGGCGCGCAGCTGCTGGCGCTGATGATCGTGCTGCGACGACCCGCGACCGTGGCGGGGCAGCGCGCGTGGCTGAGCCTCAGGTGGCGCTCGACTGGCATCAGGCCGAGGGCGAGGGCGGCCGCGCCGAGGACGGCT
>DAISHS010000121.1:0-11513 GCA_036822415.1 Chloroflexota bacterium | reverse complement strand
CGGTTGTTGTGCGCAACCGGAACCGGGCGCGGTTGGGTCGTTGGCTCGCCGCCGAGGGCGACGATCTTGTTGGCCAGGAATTGAGCATGAAGCTGCTCATCCGGGACTTCGGCCATGAAAAACTGCACCAGTTGGGGACGGAATGGGCCATTGGCCTTGGCTGCGTAAGTCAGGTACTGAATGATGGCGCCAAGTTCACCGGCCAGGTCGTTGTTCAAGTGGGTAACGAGTGTTTGCTTATCCATGAGAATATCCTTTCTTTTATTGGAACCCATTAGTTCATTTTACCACGAGCCGCGCCAAAAGCAAAAGCCTTTGCCGACATCTTTTTGACTTCGCTTTCGGCGTGCGGTATACTGATTTGCGTTTGGGAGCGGACAAAAAACGGTAGGGCGCTCCTGCTGTGCGATCTCCCGGCAAAATCAACGAGCGTGAGAGCATGATTCGTCTACTTGACCTGACATTAGAACAGCTGCGTGCACAGGTGCAAGCCTGGGAGGAGCCGGCCTTTCGGGCTGATCAACTCTGGCATTGGCTGTATGCGCGACAGGCCAACGACGCGGCGGCCATGACGAACCTGCCGCGCACTCTGCAAGCACGCCTGGCGACCGAAGCGGCCATTGATCTTATCCAGCCCGTGGCGAAGACGGTGTCGGCCGATCGCCTGGCGCATAAGGTGCTCTTTCAACTCCACGACCGACAAACCATCGAGGCGGTGCTGATGCTGTATGACCGCCGGCGCACGCTGTGCATTTCCACGCAGGCCGGTTGCGCGATGGGCTGTACGTTTTGCGCGACGGGGCTGGGCGGACTGGCGCGCAATTTGAGCGCAGGAGAAATTGCTGCCCAGGTTCTCTATTTTGCCCGCTGGTTGGGCGATCCAACGCTGGGCGGGGCTGACTCGCTGCCGATCATGCGCCCCACGCAAGTGACCAACGTGGTGCTGATGGGCATGGGCGAGCCTCTTGCCAACTACAAGGCGGTGTGGCAGGCGCTGCGCACGCTGACCGATGCGCAGGGCTTTGGCCTGGGCGCACGCCATTTCACTCTGTCCACCGTGGGCCTGGCGCCGATGATCGAGCGCATGGCGACTGAGCCGCTGCAGATCAATCTGGCGGTCAGCCTGCACGCCCCGACTGACGAGCTGCGCAATACGCTGACGCCGATCAACAAACGCTATCCGCTCGCTGTGCTGCTGGCGGCCTGTCGCACCTACACCGAATCTACTCACCGTCGGTTGAGTTTTGAATATGCGCTGATGCGCGGCATCAATGACAAACCTGAACATGCGCAACGCCTGGCGCGCCTTGTGCAAGGCATGTTATGTCATGTAAATCTCATTCCCCTCAATCCCGTGCGCGGTTCAGCTTTTCAGCCGTCAACCAAAGTAGATACGGAGGCTTTTCTCAATACCCTGCAGCAAGCCGGCATCTCAGCCACGCTGCGTTTACGCCGCGGCGTCGAGATCAACGCTGGGTGCGGCCAGCTGCGGCAGCAAATTCAACTGGCGACGGCGGGGTAAACAAAAACGCCAACCCGAGATGCGGCTGGCGTTTTTGATCGCTCACAACATGCTGAAGTGAGAACCATCAAACATTCTTTTGCAGCGTCTTCAAGCATTTGGCGCAAGCATACACCCGGCGCGGCTTGCCATCCACCTGGATGGTCTTGCGCTGGATATTGGGCCGCCACATGTGACGGGTATGCCGGGCCGAAAAGCTTACCCGGTTGCCAAACTGAGGCGCCTTGCCGCACATTTCACACATTGCCATGTCGAATTTCCCCCCACGGACGTGGCGCTGGTCTCACCCATGCGTTGCAGCGAGAAGCCATCGCGCGCTAATTTTTTCGCCTGACTGCCGGGCAAAATAAACGCCCCGCAAAATTGCAGGGCAATTGGCCCAAAGTCGTGCCGTTCATTGCGGATGATCTTACCACAGGATAGCCGTTTCGCCAAAAAAGTTAGTGTGCAAAGATCAAAACAGCTGGCTCTGGGCTGAGTTGGGGGTACAGATGGACGAAACCAAACGAGGAAAGATTGAAATTTCACCCGCGGCGATCGCGGCGCTGACCAGTGAAGCGGTCCTGGAATCCTATGGCGTCGTGGGGATGGCCAGCCGCAACTTGATTGACGGTATTAGCGAGATCTTGCAGGGCGACCGCGCCCGCCGCGGCGTGGTTGTGCATCAGGATGACGAGCGTATTACCATTGACCTGTATATCATCGTTCAATACGGCACCCGCATTTCTGAGGTGGCCCAAAGCGTGATGAACCGGGTTAAATTTACCCTGGAGCAAACCCTGGGGCTGCCGGTGCAAGAGGTCAATGTTCATGTGCAGGGGCTGCGCATGAATGGCGAAGATCAGGCTGAGTCACGGAACTGAGATAAACAGGAGACTCCAGGGTTGGCAGGGACATCTTCACAACACGGTCAGGCCACGTCGCTCATACTGGCCGACAAATATCCCCCTGGCGCCGCAGTGCCCAGTGTGGATGGAACCGATTTTCGCCAGTTGCTCGAAGCCGGGTACGCCTGGTTGGCGCAGCACCATGAAAGCGTCAACGCGCTCAATGTCTTCCCGGTGCCGGATGGCGACACGGGCACCAATATGCTGCTTACCATGCAATCGGCCTGGGAAGAGATCGTCAAGGTAGACCGCAATCACCTCGGGAAGATCATGCAAGCTGCGGCTCACGGGGCGCTGATGGGCGCGCGCGGCAATTCTGGGGTAATTTTGTCGCAGATTCTGCGCGGGATGGCGCGCGGGTTGGAGCAGCACACCACCTGTGATGTGCAGCAACTGGCGCACGCCCTGCGTCTGGCCTCTGATACGGCCTACAAAGGCGTCGTCAAGCCGGTGGAAGGCACCATTCTAACGGTAATCCGCCTGGTGGCCGACGCGGCCGAGAAAGCGGCGCAGCTCGATCATGATCTGCGCTTTGTCTTTCGCCGGATCGTTCATACCGCCGATGAGGCAGTGGCAAAAACGCCCAGCCTGCTTGCCATTCTCGCGCAGGCCGGCGTGGTGGACGCCGGCGGCAAGGGCCTCTTTTATCTGCTGGAGGGCATGGCGCATGCCCTGGAAGGTGAACGCGTGATACAGGACCAAACCCGGCAGGCAGCGTTCTCCGGTCATGCTGAGGCGCTAGAAGGCGAGTACGGTTTCGACATTCAGTTCATCCTGCAAGGCAGCAATCTGGACGTGGATGAAATTCGCCGCGTTATCACCAGCATGGGCGAGTCGGTGCTGGTGGTGGGCGACAGTCGTGCGGTCAAGGTGCACCTTCATTCCAGTGAACCGGGCCACGCCTTGAACTACGGCGTGAGCGTCGGCCACATGAGCCGCATCATCGTCGAGAACATGGACGCGCAGTTCGAGGAGTTTGTCCACGGCGAGGGCAGCGGCGACGGACCGCTGGCCGGCCGCGCCGCGCCCCATACAGACGCCCAGCCCATCTCCCAGGCCGGGATTGCCATCATCGTCGTGGCGCCGGGCGCGGGCCTGCAGCAGGTCTTCCAAAGCCTGGGCGCCAACCACATTGTCGCTGGGGGGCAGACGATGAATCCGAGCACCCAGGAACTGCTGGCGGCCGTGGAGGCCAGCGCGGCGGAGGATGTCATCATCCTGCCCAACAACAGCAACATCATCATGGCGGCGCAGCAGGCCCGCAGCCTGGCGTCCAAGCGCGTGCACGTTGTCCCCAGCAAAACGGTTCCCCAGGGAATTAGCGCGTTGATCGCGTTTCAACCGGCCGACAGCGTCGAAGACAACATCAACGCCATGACCGACGCCCTGGCCGCGATCGAGACGGGCGAAATTACCGTCGCGGTGCGCAGCGCGGTCTTCGATGGCATCCAGGTAGAAGCGGGTGAGGTCATCGGTTTGCTCAACGATGTGCTAACCGCGCATGGTCACGACGCCCTGACGGTAGCCCTGGAATTGCTGCGCCAGATGCAGGCTGACGACCGCGAGATCATCACGGTTTACTATGGTCAGCCAGTCAATGAAACAGAGGCCGCCGGCCTGCAGGCCGTCATCCAAGAGAGCTACCCTGACCAGGCCGTTGAGCTCATCAACGGCGGTCAACCCCATTATCATTATATCCTTTCGGTCGAATAATCGCAGCCTGGAGTCGTTCTCGTGTCTATGGTAAAAATTGTCACCGACAGCAACGCCCAACTGTCGCCCGGCGTGGTGGAGCGCCTGGGCATCCACGTGGCGCCCTTGCGCATCCAACAGGGCAAACGAATTAGCCGTGAAGGGGTGGATGTCACGTCGCAGAATTACTTTGCTCGCCTGGAGCGCAGCAATGTCTTGCCCGTGGACTTGCCGCCCTTACAGCAGGATATGGCTGATCTCTACGCGCGCCTGCATCGTGAAACGGATCAGATTTTGTCGCTGCATCTCTCATCCCACATCAACGATACCTGCGCGGTTGCGCGGGCAGCGGCAGCCAATCTATTGGGCCGTTGTCGCATCATGGTGCTCGATTCGCAGATGGTGTCGCTGGGCCTGGGCATCCTGGTGGAAGCGGCGGCCGAAGCGGCGGCGGCCGGCACCCGACTGGACGAAGTGGTGCGCCTGGTGCGCGGCATGGTGCCGCACCTGTACGGGGCCTTCTTCGTGGAAACGCTCGACTACCTGGAACGCAGCCGGCGTATCAGCAAAGCGCAAGCCTTGCTTGGCACCATGCTTGGCATCAAGCCGCTGCTGACGGTGGAAGAAGGCGAAATTCTGCCAGCCGAAAAAGTGCACACGCGTGAACGGGCGGCCGAAAAACTGGCGGAGTTTATCGGCGAATTCTCGCACATTCGCAAGATGGCTATTTTGCAACATGGCTTCAATCATGAAGCCGAAACGTTGCTCAAACATCTGCACGACCAACACCCCAACCAGGAGATTCCTGTCTACACCTATAGCCCCTCGCTGGCCTGCCACCTGGGGCCAAGCGCCATGGGTGTCATCGTCTACGAAGGTCAGATTTAGTATGACAAGCAAACCCGAGCTGCCAGGCGCGTTCGAGCGCCTCAGCAAAATTCTGGCCCTGGAAAAGCGCCAGGGCTACCGCAACAAGGCGGTCATCGGCGGCCTCGACAAGTTCGCCGCCCGCTGGGAGCAGGATGCGCGCCAGGAAGTACCCGCCAGCCAGCCCCTGATCGCGGAGATCGTCTCGCTGCTCACAGGCTACCCCGCGGTCTCCGACCCGGAGACACGGGCGCGGGTGCTGAACGACATCATGCTGCGCCTGAGCGCGCCCTTCGCTGCGCCGTCAGAACGCGCCCCAGAGCCGCGCCCCCCGGCCGCTGGGCAAGAGACCGGCCGCGCAGACCAGGAGCGTCCGCGCCCGCCGCGCGCCCCTGCCAATCAGGCGCCTGACCGAAACACGCAGGCGCCCGCGCGGCCGGCGCCGCCGCCAGAACCGCGGCCGCGTCCCAAATCCGAGCCGCCGCCCGCGCGCGCCGGACAGCCTGAAAAGAACAAGCCGGCGCCTGCGCGCCAGGCGCCGCCGCCGCCTGAACGCCCCGCTCAGCCGCAGCAGGCCGCGGCCAGGCCGCCAAAGGGCGCCGACAAAGCGGCCGGCGCGTTGAAGCCACAGCCGGCCGCGGCCAGGCCAGGCCAGACAGGCAAGGGTGGGCAGAAGCAGCAGCCTCCGGCCAAACAACCGGCGGCGCCCGCAAAGCCGAGCGCGCCAGAACGACCGGCCCGCGGCGGCGCGCCGTCCCATCCTGTCCCGGAGCGCCGACCGCCGGTGCGCCGGGCACGCGGCCTTTCCACTGGCGAGATCAACCTGGGCTTGCAAGCGCCGGTGACGAGCCTGCCAAGCATTGGCCCTCACTATGCCGAGCTGTTAGCGCGGCTTGACATCGCCACGGTTGAAGATTTGCTATGGCATTTTCCCCATCGCTATGTGGACTACAGCCATCTCAAGCCGATCGCCTCACTGACGCGCGGCGAAGAGGCGACGGTCCTCAGCACCGTCTGGGAGGTGCAGGAGCGCCCGCAGTTCAACGGCCGGCGCGTGATTCAGGCTATTGTGGCCGACGGCAGCGGCACCATGCAGGTGACATGGTTCAATCCCTATGTCAAAAACCAGGTCAAGGCCGGGCGCGTACTGGCCCTGAGCGGCAAAATTGACCTTTACATGGGGCGCCTGGTGATGAATAACCCGGAGTGGGAGCCGTTGGACCAGGAACTGGTTCACACCGGCCGTATGGTGCCGATGTACCCGCTGACCAAAGACCTGAGTCAACGCTGGCTGCGCCAACGCATCAAACAGGTGGTGGATGCCTGGGCCAGCCACACGACCGACTTCCTGCCCGATCGCGTTCTGGCCTCGACGCGGCTGATGTCGCTGGCCAAGGCGCTGGCGCAAATTCACTTTCCAGACAACGCCGAGCAGCTGGACCAGGCCCGCCGCCGCCTGGCTTTCAACGAGCTGTTCATGATCCAGCTCGGCGCGCTGCGTCGTCGCCAGGCCTGGCGCGGACAGCCCGCGCCGCGCCTGACGATCGGCCAGACAGAGCTGGCGCGCTTTCAGGAAAATCTGCCGTTTACGCTGACCGGCGCACAGCAGCGCGCGCTGGATGAGATTTTGCACGATCTGCAGGACATACGCCCGATGAGCCGCCTGCTGCAAGGCGATGTCGGTTCCGGCAAGACCGTCGTGGCCGCAACGGCAATGTGGATCGCCGCGCAAAACCAAAGGCAGGCGGCGATGATGGCGCCGACAGAAATTCTAGCCGAGCAGCACTTTGCCGGCCTGACGCGCCTGCTGGCACGGAGAGACGAGCAAAGCGAGGGCGAAGAAGGCAGCAAAGCGCCCAGGATCGCCCTGCTGACCGGCAGCTTGCGGGATGCCGATAAAGAGGCTGTCATTGCGCAATTAGCCAGCGGCGAAGTGCAGATGGTGGTTGGCACCCATGCCTTGATTCAGCAGGGCGTAACCTTTGCCAACCTGGGCCTGGCCGTGGTGGACGAGCAGCAGCGCTTTGGCGTGGAACAGCGCGCCGCGCTCAAGCAGGCCGCAGGCGGCCAGAGCGAGGCGCTCACGCCGCACTTGTTGGTGATGAGCGCGACGCCGATCCCGCGCTCGCTGGCGCTGACGGTTTACGGCGACCTGGACCTCTCGATCATTGACGAGCTGCCGCCCGGTCGCCAGCCGATCAAGACCTACGTCGTGCATCCAGACGAGCGCGAGCGCGCCTACAGCTTCATCCAAACCCAGGCGGCGCAGGGCCGTCAGGCCTTCATCATCTGCCCGTTGGTGGAAGAGTCGGAACAATCGGACGCGCGCGCCGCGGTAGCCGAGCACGAGCGCCTGCAACGCGAGGTTTTCCCGCGCTTGAAGCTGGGGCTGTTGCACGGCCGCATGAAAGGTGACGAAAAAGAAGCGGTCATGCAAGCGTTCGCGCGCAACGAAACCCAGGTGCTGGTTTCGACCTCCGTGGTGGAAGTGGGCATTGATGTCCCCAACGCAACGGTGATGCTCGTGGAAGGCGCTAACCATTTTGGCCTGGCGCAGCTGCACCAGTTCCGCGGGCGTGTGGGGCGGGGCGAACATGCTTCCTTTTGCCTGCTGCTCGTGGAGCGCACCGATCAAACCGAGGATGAACGGCTGCGCGCCATGGCGCAGACCCAGGATGGTTTCAAGCTGGCAGAGATTGACCTGCAGCTACGCGGCCCCGGCGATTTCTTGGGGACACGCCAGAGCGGCGTGCCTGGCTTGCACATGGCCAGCCTGGGCGATGTGCGGCTGATGGACATGGCGCGCGCCGAAGCGCAGCAATTACTGGAGTTTGACCCAACCCTGCACCTGCCGGAACATCGCAACCTGGCAATCCGGCTGGAACGTTTCTGGCACGGACAAGGAGATGTGAGCTAAGCCCATGACGATTGCGCTTTATCCTGGCACCTTTGACCCGATTCACAACGGGCACATTGATATCGCCACG
The DNA here is from genome assembly GCA_036822415.1 of Chloroflexota bacterium. Lineage (GTDB taxonomy): Bacteria > Chloroflexota > Anaerolineae > SSC4 > Amarolineaceae > Amarolinea. Next base: position 3,558 of record DAISHS010000121.1, on the reverse strand, counting down.
CGTGCGGCCGGCCTGTTCGAGCATTTGATCGTGGGGCTGTATGACCGGCCAGCCAAGCGGCTGCTCTTCAGCACAGAGGAGCGCGCGCAAATGGCTCGTGAGGCGCTTGCTCATCTGCCCAATGTCACCGTGCAGCTCTACAGCGGCCTGACGATTGATTTTGCCCGCCAGGTCAGCGCAGGCGTGGTTGTGCGCGGGTTACGCGCCATCTCCGATTTTGAATTCGAGTTCCAATTGGCGCTAACGAACAAAAAGCTGGCCCCCAGCATCGAAACCGTGGGCCTGATGACCAGCCTGGAGTATCTGTATCTCAGTTCGACCATTCTCAAAGAAGTGGCCTTGCTGAACGGGTCAGTGAGCGATCTTGTGCCTGCGCCTGTGGAGAAAGCACTGCGGCAGAAAGCGGCCAGCCTGACCGCGCTCAATGGGTAGATCGGGCCAGCCTGCCTTGCGCAAACGTCAGGCGCGGGGCCGAACGGGGGCAGGGGCCGCGGCGGCGCGTAGATTCTTGGCCCAGAATAACGGAAGAACGGAAAGCAAGCAACGCAATGGAAATACTACAGCTCGTAGATGAGTTGGATGGCCTTTTGCGCAGCAGCTGGCGCGTGCCTCTGACAAGCCGCCTGCTGGTGAGCGAGAGCGACTGTAATCGCTTGATCGAGCAAATGCGCATGACCGTGCCAGAGATAATCAAACAGGCCCAGCGCACGCTGCAAGAGCGTGAACGCATCCTGGCCCAGGCCAAAGAGGAGTCGGCCCGCATCGTGGCGCGGGCGCAGGAGCGCGCAGCCGAAATGGTCAATGAGCACGACATTGCCCAGGCCGCGCAGCAGCGCGCCGCGTCCATCGTGCAGCAAGCCGAGCAACAGAAGGCGCAGTTATGCAACGATGCCGACGACTATGCGGCCCATTCCCTGCAAAACCTGGGCCAGCACCTGGAGCGGATGCTGACGGAGGTGCGCAACGGGATCGAGGTGCTCAAGCCGGGCGCAGGGCAAGGATAGGGAGTAAGGATGAGCGGGACAAGGGTTAGTGGGTAAGGAAGATGGGTAAGGAAGATGGGTAAGGATAGAAGGAAACAATTTTGACGACTCGCCTACTCTCGCCTATAATGTCATGCTGCCTGGCAAGCCAAGGCCTGCTGCCGGCAGCCCTGAGGGCGACAGGCTTACGCCCCGGGTTCATGCTCTTCCGTTCATGATGGAAACGTCTGATGGATTTAGAATTTAACGTTGCCCAGCTTCTCAAAGCGCCGGTTGGCGCGACGCGGCGTTATGAGCTGGCCGAAGATGTGCATGAGTTGGTCGCTGAGCTGCAGCTGGTGACTCCAGTCACCGGACAGGTTCAACTCCTTCATGTTCCTGGCGGCGTTTTAGCCACCGGTCAGTTGCAGGTCACGGTTGCCACGGAGTGTAAACGTTGTCTGAGGCTGCTTGAACTGCCAACTCGCTTTGAGATCGAAGAGGAGTTCAAGTCTACGGTGGATGTGCTCACGGGGACAGCCATATTCGTAGACCCGACGGAGGACACGGCCCTGCTCATTGATGCGCAGCATATCCTGAACCTGGGTGAAATCATCCGCCAGGATCTGCTATTGGCTGCCGAACCGGCGGCGCTGTGCAAACCAGACTGCCGGGGATTGTGCCCTAACTGTGGAAAAGACCTTAACGAAGGCCCTTGCGGATGCCAGATCGAGTCAGCAGACCCGCGCTGGGCAGCTTTAAGTAATTTATTGAAAACGTAAGAAAAAAGAAGTCAAGAGGAGATTGTCAACCAATGCCACCATTAACGAAACGTCGTTTCTCGCACGGCCGCACGCATCGCCGCCGCGCGCACGACGCCATTACCCTGCCCAACCTGGTCGAGTGCCCACACTGCAAGACGCCGCGCCTTGCGCATCAAGTTTGCCCCAGCTGCGGTTACTACAAGGGCGTGGAAGTCGTCAAGCAAGAAGAGAAGGACAAGAAGAAGCCAGCTGCGTAAAGAGGCTCGCCCCGAACCAGCGAGCAGCTGAAACTAAATGGCGATTTTCAGGTCAATGAGCGCCTGATTTTCATTCTCCCTTATGCTGGCAGCCGCGCTCAAGGCGGCGCCGGATCAACGAGACGCCAACCGTATTTCATGACGAAGGACGAAACGTAGCTCCTGGCAGCGTAGATTCGTCCTTCGTCTTTCGTAGCGATTGCTTTACAACCGACTATGCCACAAATTGCCTACATCTTTCCTGGTCAAGGCTCGCAAGCTGTCGGCATGGGGCAGGCCCTGGCCGCCTCCAACGCCGCCGCTGCCGCCACGTTTGCCGAAGCTGACCAGATGCTCGGTTTTTCCCTTTCCGATCTTTGCTTCAATGGCCCCGCCGAAGCGCTCAACCAAACCATCAACACCCAACCGGCGCTGCTCGTCGTCAGTGTGGCGGTGTGGCGCGCTATCGAGGCAACGCTAGGCCAGATTCCGGCCGCCAGTTTCGTGGCCGGGCACAGCCTGGGGGAATACAGCGCCCTGGTGGCCGCGGGCGTTCTCAGTTTTGCTGACGCTCTGCGCCTGGTGCGCCTGCGCGGCCAGCTGATGGGCCAGGCCGATGAGACGGCGCCGGGCGGCATGGCGGCCATTCTGGCGTTGGACGCCGCGACGGTGGATGCCATCTGCGCCGAAGTCCGCGCCTTGACCGGCGGCGTGGTGCAGGTCGCCAATTACAACAGCCCTGGTCAGGTGGTCATCTCAGGCGATGACGCCTCGCTGGCGCAGGCCCTGGAACTGGCGAAGACACGCGGCGCGCGCAAATCTATGCGTTTGCCGATCAGCATCGCGGCCCATTCGCCGTTGATGGCGCCGGCGGCCGCAGAGATGAGCCGGGCCATCATCGCAACGGACCTCAAACCGCCGCAACTCCCGGTGATCAGCAATATCACGGCGCAGCCCCTGACCAGCGTGGATGAAATCCGCCGCGAGCTGGTGGGGCAGCTCACCGCGGGCGTGCGCTGGGAGGACTCGGTGCGCATGATGGCGGAGCAGGGCGTGGGTTTGTTCATCGAGGTTGGCGCGGGCAGCGTGCTGACGGGGTTGGTGAAACGGATTGTGAAGGAGAGCGGCACGCTCAGCGTGGGCGACGCCGCGGGCATCGAGCAGCTGCGCGCGCTCGTCTAAAAATTGACAGCCGTGGCTCAGCCTGCGGGCGCCCGCGGTTTGAGCCGCCGGGCCGTTTACGCAGCCGTTGCCGCGGCCCCGGGCAAGAGCCAGAATAGTTACAGAGGAGAGGCACACGATGAACTCGCTTGACGGTCAAGTTGCCATCGTCACCGGCGCCTCGCGCGGGATTGGGGCCGCGGTGGCGCGACTGTTGGCGGCGCGCGGGGCCAAAGTGGTAATCAACCACCGCGCCAGCGCCGACGCCTCAGCCGCGCTGGCGGAGGAAATCAAAGCCGCGGGCGGCGAGGCCCTGGTGGTGCAAGCCGATGTAAGCGTGACCGAGGAGGCTACGGCGTTGGTCAAAGCGACGCTCAGCGCCTATGGTCGCATTGACATCCTGGTGAACAACGCCGGCACCACGCGCGACAATCT
>DAISHS010000120.1:0-11543 GCA_036822415.1 Chloroflexota bacterium | reverse complement strand
CCGATATGATCGTAATCATATCGGCCAGCGTGCAACCCTGTTAGAATCCTTCTTGCAAGTCGTTCGCAATAAGGCCAGCAGATCATGAGGCAATCCATATGCGTTTGAATGAACTAAAGCCGGGACAACATGGGATCATCCGCCGCGTCGGCGGCATCGGCGCCTTTCGCCGCCGCATGCTCGACCTGGGCCTGCTGCCGGGCGAGGAGATCGCGGCCGTGCGCCTGGCCCCACTCGGCAGTCCCGTCGAGTATTGCGTCAAGAACTATCACCTCGCGCTGCGGCCGCACGAAGCTGGCCTGATTGACATCGAGATGCTGGCCTGAGCCATGGCAAACGCGCAGATCACGCTTGCCCTGGCGGGCAACCCCAACACAGGCAAGAGCACGGTGTTCAACGCGCTGACCGGCCTGCAACAGCATGTGGCTAACTGGCCGGGCAAAACCGTTGAGAAAAAAGAGGGCCTCTGCACCCGCGTCAGCGGCGTCGAGATGACGATCGTTGACCTGCCCGGCGCCTACAGCCTCTCTGCCTATTCACCCGAGGAAATCATCGCACGCGACTACATCCTGCAAGAGCACCCGCAGGTGGTGGTCAACGTGGTGGATGCCCTCAACCTGGAGCGTAACCTCTACCTGACTGTGCAGCTGCTGGAGATGGGCGCGAACCTGGTGTTGGCGATCAACATGCTGGACAGCGCCACCGCCGCAGGCTTACAGATTGATTACGCGCGCCTGGCCGCGCTGTTGGGCGGCATCCCGGTGGTCCCGCTGACCGCCCGTCGCGGGATCGGCCTGGATGAGCTTTTGGCCTGCGTGTTGAGCGCGGCGCAGCAGCCGCGCGGCAGGCCTCCTTTCCAGCTCGATTACGGCCGCGAGATCGAAGCAGAGATCGCCCAGGTCTGTGCGGTTAGCAAACAAAACTCGGCCTCCGCCCTGCTTGAACCGGCGCCTGGCGCCGATCAGCAAGCGGCCGCGGGCTGGGCCGTGCTTTTGCCGCGCTGGCGGGCCATCAAGCTCCTGGAAGGTGAGGGAGATGTCCTTGAGCAGGCCGCGCCTGCGGCTGACCGCCAGGCCGTGCAGCAAGCGGTGCAGCGCAGTCAGGGCCGTCTGCGTCAGTTCTTTGGCGATGACGTGGACATTGCCATCACCGATCAGCGCTACGGCTTTGTACGCGGGGCGGCGCGTCAGATCACCCGCCAGGCCGGGCCAGGCCGCCTCGACCTGACCGACCGCATTGATGGCGTGGTCACACACCGCTGGCTGGGCATCCCCTTCTTTCTGGCAATGATGTACTTGATCTTTCACCTGGTGCAGAATGTCTCTACGCCGTACCTCGACTGGGTGGATGGGGTGATCAACGGGCCGCTGGCCCACGGGGTAAGCGCCCTGTTGAGCCAGCTGCATGCGCCGGCCTGGCTGCAATCGTTGCTGGTGGATGGGGTTTTGGCCGGCGTCGGCAGTGTGCTGGCCTTCGTGCCAGGCCTGCTGGTGCTCTATTTTTTCCTGTCATTGCTCGAAGACAGCGGCTACATGGCGCGCGCGGCGTTCGTCATGGACAAGGCCATGGCGTGGATAGGGCTGCACGGAAAATCGTTCGTGCCGATGATTCTGGGCTTCGGCTGCGCGGTTCCGGCCATCTACGCCACGCGCACACTGGAAAACCGCCGCGACCGCATCCTGACGGCGCTGCTGGTGCCGCTGATGTCGTGCTCCGCGCGCCTGCCGGTTTATGTGGTATTTGGCCTGGCCTTTTTCCGGCAACAGTCTGGCACCCTGATCTGGGCGCTCTATGCCACGGGCATTGCGGTGGCGGCGCTGGCCGGCCTTTTGCTCAGCAAAACGGTCTTGCGTCAACAGGCCGACAGCGCCTTTGTGCTGGAACTGCCCCCCTATCGCCTGCCCACCTGGCACAGTGTGCGTGTGCACATGTGGGCCAATGTGAGCGATTTTGTGCGCAAGGCTGGCAGCCTCATCTTCGTTGCTTCACTGCTGATCTGGCTGCTGCTCAACCTGCCCTGGGGCGTGCAGGATCAGCGGCAAAGCCTCTTCGGCCAGATCAGCCACGCCATTGCGCCCGCGCTGACCCCGGCCGGCTTCGGCCGCTGGGACGCCGCCGGCGCGCTGGTGACGGGACTCGTGGCCAAAGAAGTGGTGGTCAGTACGCTGGCGCAGATTTATGCGCCGTCGCTGCCGCCGCCCAGCCCGGTGGCAGCCTCGGCCGGCGCTGAGCTGCTTGGCATCGTGACGGGCCTGGGCGACGCGACGGTGCAGGCGGGGCGCACCCTGCTGAGCCTGGCGCCAGGGTTGAGCAGCCTCGCCCCGGCCGCGCCGGTCAACGACACCGCGTTGAGCAGTGCGCTACGTCAACATTTCACGCCGCTCAGCGGCATCTCCTACCTGGTGTTTGTCCTGCTCTATGTGCCGTGTGTGGCGACCCTGGGCGCGATCAAGGCGGAGTTCGGCTGGCGCTGGGCCGCCCTTTCAGCCTTCTACCAGACCGGCATCGCCTATCTGCTGGCCGTGCTGGTCTTTCAGGCTGGCCGCCTGGCAGGGTTCGCCTGATGCTGCGCGCCATCCTGGCGGCCATCAGGCCGGAAGCGGGCGCGGTGTGCCTGGAAGACCTGGCCGCGCGCCTGGATGTCAGCCCAGGCGCGCTCGAGGGTATGCTGCAAACGCTGGTGCAGCGCGGCTACCTGACTGAAGTGGTGGATGCAGCGTCGCCATGCAGCACGTGCGCCTGGCGCGGAGGCTGCCTGGTCATCACCACGGCCAAACGCCGCTACACACGCACGGCTCGGCCTGACCCCGCGCCATCGTGAGAGCGCCGTTTGGTCTTGAAAATAAAAGCCGGATTCTTGACGAATCCGGCTTTTGTCGTTCAGGCGGCCAGGGCGGCGGCGGGGACGTTCAGCATGGCCTGCGGTTGGGTAAACAGGAAATGATCATGATAATAGTGCATCCAGAGGAACGAGAGCACCGAAATGTAGTATGAGCGGTCGAAGGCTGCGCTGACCGTCATGTTGGCGCCAAAGCGCAGAATGCTGAAGATGACGGCGCCGATGAGCACGGTGCCCACGGTGAAACCAACCATCAGGAGGTAGTAGGAACGCGCCGCGCCCGGTCGTGAAATGCGTTCAACGATGGGCAGGGCGTGCATCTCACCCTTTTCCTCACGGATACGGTTGATATACCAGGTCAGCGCCAGATATTGAAACGAATGCCAGGTGTTCATGCCCTGGAAGGCCGTGTCCAGGTTGCCCAACGAAGGCACGATGAACGAGGTGACGGCTGTTACCAAAATGAAGACCGTTTTGGGGACGTGCAGACTGCCGTTGCGGTATTCCACGATCGTCTTGGCGATGAACAGGACGAAGGCCAGGCCAAATACGGCCGCGGCCAGATAAAAGAACAAGGGTTGTTTGAGAAATTCTGGAATGGATTTGCCCAGGTCATTGGTGCCGATCAACAGATCGCGGCTAATCGTCAAGCGGTAGGCCGCAATGGGATAAAGGCTGGTCAAGACGACGGCATAATCAATCACCCGCGAGGGCAGGGACAGGCTGCTTTTGCGTTTCTTGTCATAGACTTCGAGGATGTAGATGATCTGATGCAGCACGTGCAGCGAAGCCCAGAAGAAGAAGACGGTGAGCAGCAGTTCCAGGTTGAGCAGCGCCAGCGAAATCACGATCAAGGGAATGGCGATGGTGGAACGAGCAAATGCCGGGCGTTTGGTGACAAAATCGCGGTCGAGCATCGTACGCGTGAAGGTGCAGTACATATGCGGGCCGCCAACGGCCAGCGCCACCAGGCCATTAACGATGTTGCGGGTCAGGTCAATGTTAAGGCCGAGCGAGTTCAACCCTAACCAGGCCAGATAAGGAATGGGGACGAGGATAACACTGAGGGTAATGAACGTTAAGTCCCAACGCTGGCTGCGCAGCCACATGCCGGCGTCTGCCGCAAAAGCGGGGCGGCTCATTCTCATTGCCGATGTTGCCATGAATCCTCCTCTGTCAAATAAAATAGATTCTTTGCGCGCAGGTGATCACGGGAATCTTGCGCCTACTGGAGTAACGATGTGCTATGCCCATTACTTGGGGGACAAAAATGCCCGCGCGGATCAATCGGTTGGCCACACAATGGACAGGTGGGGCGCCCGGCCGCGACGAGCGCCAGTGCATATTCGCTGAAATCGCGCATCATTTCGCGCCCGGCCACAAAGCGCGCCAGCGCAGCCTGGCTGGCCGCCTCGGCATCCTCAAGCACTAATTCTTGGGCAATGATGATCACGAGCTGCCGTTCTTCGTCATAGCCCAGGCCAATCTGCCCAATGACAAAAGCGGGATAGATCGGTTCTTCCAATGCCATACGCGGATTGTTGGTATTGACGAGATCGGTGCGCAGTTGGGGCAACACATCGCCCAACTGTTCCAGCAATTGCGAGATACCAACCGCCAGCGCCTGCACCTGCTGTTTTTCGATTTTCAAGGTCACGAGCCGAAAGCCGGTGCGCGCCTGCAAGTAGAACTCGCGCTGCCCCGGCTGACCAATGGCGCCAACGGTGATGCGAGACACGGGGTCAAAATCGTAGTCAAACTGCGGCATACCTGTTTCCTTTATTTACGTATGGATATTTTGGCTTCTATCGGGGCACGCTCAGGTGCTCTGCTCAACGGGTTTGGCTTGTTCGTCAGCCTTTGGTTCACGCTGCGGCTCGTGTATGAGATCGGCCAGCCCCCCGGTGTCATTGAAGCGTTCAAGGCGAGCAATGCCAGGCGGTGAAAAACGCAGGACGCTGACTGCAGCCGGACTGATGACAAGGCGCTGAAACAAGTCGAGATGTAAACCCAAATAATGGGCCACTACCGATTTGAGGATGTCAGCGTGCGACACGGCCAGAATCATATCATCAGGATGCTTTCTGCGCAAGCGTTCGAGGGCGCCGATGATACGCGCTTGCGCCTCGCACAGGCTTTCGCCCTCAGGAAAACGGGCGAGGCTGGGCGCCATCATCAGCAAGGGCCAGAGATCGGTTTCGCGCATTTCCTTGAGCGGCTTGCCCGTCCACTGTCCATACTGCACTTCGCCCAAATCAGGCTCAATCTGGACGGGGAGTTCCAATCGTGCGGCCAGGGGCGTCACGGTCTCCTGCGCTCGCTCCAAAGGGCTGCTGTAGATGGCTTTGATCGGCAGCGCCGCCAGGCGTTCTGCCAATGTCAACGCCTGCTGGCGGCCTGCCTCATTGAGGTGAACGCCAGGCGTCCACCCGGCCAGGCGTTCACCAACCCAATCGTTGGTGGCATGTCGAACAAGAAGAAGGGTTGTCAATCGGTTGCTCACAAGAAAAAAGGTGCAATCCGGCGGATTGCGTGACGGTTGGTCGAGATGGTAGATATTGTACACTGGGACGCACATTTGTCAATGCCCCGCCTTGCGCGACGATTCAAGTTGATTTAGAATTCAGGCAAGACCACGGTGAACCAAAGGTTGCCATGACGATTTTACCGATTCAGCGCATCTGTCCACGCTGCCGGGCTGCCAATGCGGCCGAAGCAACCATTTGCCGCGCCTGCGGCGCCAATATCAACGACCGACTGGTTGTCACACGCCTGGCCGGCGTCACACTGCCGGCCATCACCCGGCGTGAAGTGGGCGCCACCCTGGCCATGACCGCGGCGGCCGTGGCTTTACGCCTGGGCCGCCGCTGGCTGGCTGCCTGGCGCGGCCAACGGGCGACGCCAGCCGCATCACCCTCACAGATCATCCCAGCCTCCGAACCGAAATCAGCCGGCTTCACGGTGACGCGCAAAACCTGGTGGCATGTCAGCGATAGCGACGGCAGCAGCCAGTGGGGCAGCCAGCAAGATACGTGGGATATCGAACCTCACTGAGCTAGAGGTCAGCGGCCGGCGCGGCCACAGAGGGGCCTGGCCGCAGCCGCTCACCCGCCCAAACGGGTAGGGAGGTCTGGTTGCCAGTGTGACATCGCGCCACCCGTCAGGCGTCTATCAAAACCGCCCATTCGCCGTTGACTTTTATGGCGCAATGCGTTATAGTAATACTCAGGTAAGCAAATGCTGTTGCCTGTTTGAACTCTCGATCCGATGCCATGAGGGAGGGAAATGTGACTATTCGATCTATTATGACGACCAACGTCTTCACTGTTCATGAAAAGGCGCCGCTGCGTGATGTGGCCCGCGCCATTGTAGACCATCACCTCAGTGGTTTACCCGTTGTCAACGATCAAGGCGACATGGTCGGTATTATTTCGGAAAAAGATGTGCTGCGCGAAATGCATCCACTCTTCCAGCATCTCCTGGAGTCGCCGACGCCCAGCCTGGCCCATTCAGCCAAAGATGAGGGCTACACCGACATCAGCCATATCAAGGCCGGCCATGTGATGACTCATCATGTGCAGACCGTCACGCCGGATACGCCGTTGCTGGAAGCCGCCGGCCTGATGGTTCTCTGGAACATCCGCCGCCTCCCGGTGGTTGAGGGTGGCAAATTGGTGGGAATCGTCAGTCAGGGCGATGTGTACCAATCCATCTTCAAGCAGCAGCTACATATGGAAAGTAATACGCAGGCCTAGCTATGCTCAAACCCAACCGCGATGTGGGTCTCACCAGTCATGGCGCCTACATACCTCGTTACCGCTTGGCCGGCGAAGAGATCGCGCGCGTCTGGCGCGGCAAAGATGCCGGCTGGCCTGTCAAGCAAAAAGCGGTGGCCGGCATGGACGAAGACACCGCCACGATGTCTATCGAGGCGGCGCGCAATGCCCTTTGGCGTGCGGGGATTGATCCCAAAGAATTGAAAGCGCTCTGGGTGGGCAGCGAATCGCACCCCTACGCCATCAAGCCAACCAGCACGATCGTCGCCGAGTTCCTGGGCGCGTTACCCGACATCCAGGCGGCTGACTGGGAGTTTGGCGGCAAGGCCGGCACCGAGGCATTACAGGCCTGTATCGCCCTGGTCGGCTCTGGCATGGCGAACTACGCGATGTGCATCGGCATGGATGCTGCACAGGGACGCCCTGGCGACGCCCTGGAGTACACAACGGCAGCGGGCGGCGCCGCAGTCATCGTCGGGCCGGCCGCCGAGAGCATCGCTGTCATCGAAGGCTCGCTTTCCTACGTCACGAACAGCACGGACATCTGGCGGCGCGCCGACGCGCGCTACTACAGCAATGCCTTGCGCTCCACCGGCGCCGACGCCTACGCTGACCATGTCAAAGCCGCGGCCAGCGCGCTGCTGGGCGAACTTGGGCGCACGGCGGCCGACTACCAACACCTTATTCTGCATCAGCCGGACAACAAGGTCCCGCGACGCGTGGCTGAAGCCCTGGGCTTTTCCTACGATCAATACGCGGCCGGATTCGTGGTTGAGGACGTCGGCAGCACGCACGCCGGCTCGGCCTTGCTGGGCCTGAGCGCCGTGCTCGATGTGGCAAAAGCCGGCGATCGCATCCTGATGGTGTCGTATGGCGCAGGCGCAGGCAGCGATGCCTTTTCACTGGTGGTGACGGAACGCATCTACGCCGAGCGCTTCACCGCGCCCTGTGTCAGTGACTATATCAAGCGACGCCTCGATATTGATTACGCCACCTATGCGAGGTTTCAGGGCAAGTTTCAGTTCAATTAGGTAGCGGACAAACCACGAGAAACGCCCGCTGCGCGGTACGGAGATTATCATGCGCGATGTCTACATCATTGGCGTCGGTCAAACCGAAGTCGGACGCCACAGTAATTTGAGCCTGCGGATGCTGGCGGCGCGCGCCGTCAAAGCCGCCATGCAGGACGCCGGGGCTGAATCGGTCGAGGGCCTGTATGTCGGCAACATGCTTTCGGGGGTGCTTCTCAACCAACAGCACCTGGGAGCGCTCATCGCCGATGCAGCCGGTCTGCGCGGCATTGATGCCGCCACGGCCGAGGCCGCCTGCGGCTCTGGCGGGGCGGCGGTGCGTTGGGGAGTCATGGCTGTCGGCAGTGGTCAACATGACATGGTGGCAGTCTGCGGCGTCGAAAAACTGACCGCCACCGATCCACGCGTCACCACGCGTGGCCTGGCCATGGCGGCTGACTACGAGAACGAAGCCTCGCATGGGGTAAGCTTCGTCGCCCTCAACGCCATGATCATGCGCCGCTATCTGTACGATTACCATTTGATCTCTGAAGACCTGGCCTATTTCCCGATCAACGCCCATCACAACGGCGCGCGCAACCCCAATGCCATGTTCCAAAAATCGGTGGACATGCGCACCTACCGCCGCTCGCCTGTCGTGGCAGATCCGATTCGTGTGCTTGACGCTTCTCCGATCTGCGATGGCGCCGCGGCGTTGATCCTCTGCTCGGCCGAGCGCATCGCAGAGATCAAGGCCAGTGGCCGGCCCTTCGTGCGCGTGATGGCCTCAGCCAATGCAACCGACTCGGTGGCGATTCATGACCGCTACACACCAATGTTCTTGCAGGCCTCGTATCTCTCCAGCCGTCAGGCCTACGAACAGGCCGCCATTACGCCTCAGCAAGTCAATTTCTTCGAAGCGCACGACGCCTTCAGTGTGATGGCCGCGCTTTCGCTTGAGGCTTGCGGCTTTGCTGAGCCAGGCAAGGCGTACGAAATGGCCAAGGAGGGCGAAATTACCATCGAAGGTCGCCTGCCGATGTCTACCATGGGCGGTCTCAAGGCCCGCGGGCATCCCGTTGGCGCCACGGGTGTCTATCAGGTGGTCGAAGCCTATCTGCAGCTGACCGGTCGCGCGGGCGCCAACCAGGTGCAAAACGCACGCATTGGCATGACGCAAAATATCGGCGGCAGCGGCGCCACGATCGCCACTCATCTTCTGGAACGCATGAACTAAGCGCCTGCCCGAATAACTGGTATAATAAGGCCGCGCGAACGCCAAGCACGGCCATTCCTTATTTTCCCCTTCCCAAAGGACGGCAGTCATTCGCTCGAGTGACTGCCGTCTTTTACAGACATTCGGCGTTAGCGCCTGGGCAAGGACGCGGCATGACATCATCCGAGCAAGCAACCACTGAAAAGAATAGCATGGCGCGCGCGGCCGCGCTGGTGATGGGATTCTTCATCATCAGCCGCGCCCTGGGGCTGCTGCGCGAAGTGGTGATCGGCGCACAGTTTGGCACCAGCGCCGAACTCGACGCCTACCTGGCCGCCTTCCGTGTGCCTGACCTGCTCTTTCAGCTGGTGGCCGGCGGGGCGCTTGCTTCTGCCTTCATCCCGACCTTCACCGCGCGCCTGGTGCAAGGCGATCGCGCCAAAGCCTGGCGGCTGGCCAGCGCCGTGGCGAACCTGATGATCCTGGTTCTCACCGTGGTGGCCGTGATCGCTGCCCTGAGCGCGCCCTGGCTGGTGCAGCACCTGCTGGCGCCTGGCTTCAGCGCCAGCCAACAAGCGCTGACCGTCAGCCTGATGCGGCTGATGCTGATTTCCACCATTATTTTTGGCGTCAGCGGCCTCGTGATGGGCGCGCTAAATACCATGCAGCATTTCCTGGCCCCAGCCGCGGCGCCGGTGATCTACAACCTGGCTATCATCGGGGGAGCCTGGCTGTTGGGCGGCGCCCTGGGCGTGCGTGGGTTAGCGATTGGCGTGCTGGTTGGCGCGGCCGGCCATCTACTCGTGCAAATGCCCGCGCTCATCCGCCTGGGCGCCCGCTATACGCCGGCGCTCGATGTGCGCGACGCAGCCGTGCGCGAGATTGGCCGCCTGATGGCGCCGCGGGTGCTGGGCCTGGCGGCCGTCCAGCTCAATTTTTGGGTGAATACGATCCTGGCCTCCGGTCTCCCCGAAGGTCGCCTGGCTGCGCTCAATTATGGCTGGCTGATCATGCTGCTCCCGCAGGGCATTTTTGCACAGGCCGTAGCGACCGTAGCCTTTCCCACCTTCGCCGCGCAGGTCGCCCATCACAACCTGGTGGCCTTGCGCAGCACCTTCACCACGTCGCTGCGCACCATCCTCTTCTTCATCCTGCCGGCGGCAATCGGCCTGATCCTGCTGGCGCAGCCGCTGATTGCCGTGCTTTTGCAGCGTAACGCCTTCACCGCAGCGTCCACCGCGCTGGTGACAACGGCGCTGCAGATGTACGCGCTGGGGCTTGTCGGTCATTCGGTGGTCGAAATCGCCGCGCGCGCCTTTTACGCGCTGCACGACACCACCACCCCGGTGGTGGTGGGGGTGAGCGCGATGCTGTTGAACATCGTGCTCAGCCTGCTGCTGCTGGGGCCGCTACAGCATGGAGGCCTGGCCCTGGCAAACAGCATCGCCACAACGCTGGAGATGATCGTGCTGCTGTGGCTGCTGCGCAAACGCCTGGACGGACTGGATAGCGAGATGCTGGCGCCGTCGCTTTGGCGCACCGGCCTGGCCAGCCTTGCCCTGGGGATCATCGTCTGGGGATGGCAGCAGGCGCCAGGGGTGTCCGGCGCCTGGCTGAAAGTCCTGCTTTGCCTGCCGTTGGGCGCAGGCGTTTATCTCACGGTTGCCTGGCTGCTGCAAGCCGAAGAATTACAGGCCCTGCGCCACCTCCTGCGCCGCCAGCGCCTGTAGTCGCGCCCGCCTGGCGCCGCGCGCGGCTCAATTACGGCTGCGCAGCTTGCTCAGCAAATTGAGGATCTCCAGATAGAGCCAAACCAGCGTCACCAGGAGAGCAAACGCGCCATACCATTCCATGAACTTGGGCGCGCCCTGGTTGACCCCTTCCTCGATGAGGTCGAAATCGAGCACCAGGTTGAGCGACGCCACCACGATGATTACCAGGCTGAAACCGATGCCAATCAGTCCGCTCTCATGGATGTAGGGAATACGCACGCCGAAGAGGCTGAGCACAAAGGACACCAGGTACAACAGGAAGATCCCCCCGGTGGCCGCGCTGACGCCCAGCTTGAATTTTTCGGAGGGACGGATGCGCAAGATGGTGTATGCGGCGAGCAGGGCCAACATGATGGCAAACGTCAGCCCAACGGCCTGGATGACAATGCCAGGGTAGGCCAATTCCAGCAGCGCGGAAAGAGCGCCGAGCAGGATGCCTTCGCACAAGGCATAGAGCGGCGTCGTGAAGGGCGCCCACGGCTTCTTGAAAATCGTGACCAGGGCCATCAGCAGACCGCCGCCCAGGCCGCCGTAGATCCAGGGCGTGATGGTCGCGGACGAGCCGCCGCTTTGCACCAGGCCGGCCACGCGCGCCCACATCCAGGCCGCCGCGGCCGCGCAGATCAAGAGCAGAATGAGCGTCTTCTGCACCGCGCCCGGCAGGGTCATCACCTCAGTCGCCGGGCCAAGACCGACAAAGGTCTTTTCACCGAGAGTTGGATTGGAACTACGCATAGATACCTCCCATCAACACAAATCCCAGGACTGCCAACTTTCTGAAAAGTTGGCAGCCGACTGACGATTAACGGAAACTGTCTGCGGTCAGGCGCAGGCCGTCGCGCAGATTGACCAACGGCTCCCAGCCGAGGGCTTGGCGGGCCTGACTGGCGTCAAGATAAGTTTGCTGGACTTCGCCCAGCTTGGCCGGGC
>DAISHS010000119.1:0-11548 GCA_036822415.1 Chloroflexota bacterium | reverse complement strand
CGCTGCTGGCTGCGGCCGATGGTGTAGAGCTTGGAGAGGTTCTCGACGCGGATGGGGATGTCGGACATGGGCTAGAGATCCATGAACTCTTCTACACTCACGCCAGTCTCGCGAATGATCGCACGCACGGTTCCCTGGCGAATACTCTTGCCGCGATGATGCGGCACAGGAACGACTCTGCCGTCACTGTCTCGCACCCATAGTTCGTGGGACCCCTTGCCCTGACGGTAGAAACGGAAGCCAAGCTTGTCCAGACGGCGAGTTACCTCGCGGTAGGTCAAGTCCCGTAGCGGCATCTTACGCCACTCCGATAGGAACGGCCACCGCCAGTTGTGTGCCTGGCGTGAGCTCAACCGGGTTGAAGCCAAACGTTTCGCCCCGTTCTGCGCGATAGGCAGCGATCATCTTGACCACGTCAACGCAATTGAAGATAGCCTCTTCGATCGTATCGCCTTCCCCAAACGCGCCCTGAATTCCCGGCGCTGAGGCCAGATAACCATCGTCGTTTACTTCAAGAATAAGAGGAAGATAAACTGCTCGAGTATTTCTCATACAGCTCTCCTTCTGCTTACCAGAGTTCTGCCGTGCATCGCTCTGCCGACTTGCCAGCAGGTGAGCACATCCACAGTTTACCATGATTGGCGCTTCCGCTGAAACGCCGTGTCTCCCACTGCCAGCATCCTTCGACTTGCTCAGAGCTTGCCCTGAGTGCGCCAAAGGGTGCGCGGCCACCGCAAACGCCAGGCGCACGACCATGCCGCTGGAGTAGCGCTTGACCGGCGTGTCCAGGAAGCGCTCGATCTCGGCGAAGGCCACGGTTTTGCCACGAATGAGACGAATGACTCGAATTGTCCTTTGGTTTTCGTGAAATTCGTGGCCAAAATCCGCTCAGCGCGTCGCGTAGGGTGTCATGGCGCTGCTGGCTGCGGCCGATGGTGTTAGAGCTTGGAGAGGTTCTCGACGCGGATGGCGATGTCGGTCATGCTGGAATGAGCGCCGACATAGATGGGCTGCGCTCTTTTGGGGTCGGTTGCGGCAACACCTGCAGCCCATCCAGGTACCACCACCAATGCGAGCGCGGGCTGTGTTGTTGTCGCCGGGCGTGCTGGAGTTCCCGGTCGCCAATAACCGCGCACAGGGTTTCGCTCTCGGCCCATAACGCCTGATCCAGTTCATGAATCTGTACGAAGATGGGCGCCGGGATCTGCTCCTCTGGCCCGCTTGCGTCCAGAATGTGCTGGATCTTATCGCGCACAAAGAGTAGGTCGAGCGCCTCTACTCCTGAGCCTTCCAGGTCGGCGACATAGCCATAGTATTTCCGCACCAGTCGTTCTAGCTCTTGCCAGTTCATACGTTCCACTCCACACGATCGATTCGCACCGCAGCAATCTGTCGTTCAAAGAACAGGGCGCCCTCTTCCGGCTTGAAGGTAGTGGCGATGAGATCAGCCTCCATATCGTAGACAACCGCAATGCCGGTTTGCTTATTCAAGAAGCCCCACTGTAAGCGGGGCGGTTCTGTACGATAATAACCGTAAACGTAGATTTCTGTTTCGGGGTGCAGAACAGTCGCTTGAATGTCGCGATCCAAATCGTCCTGACCAGCACCCATCGGCCAATCCTGATCTACGTATACCCGCTTGAACAGATGCCACAAGCCGGATGGTATCAATGAGTTGCGATGATATGTCACGCCCTCGTGATGGACTGTGAAATAACGCCAGCGCAGCAGATGCGTTCCCCATCTGGCGGCGGCTGCTTTCTGGCAGATGTCACGCACCAGTTCCGGCGTGATAAGGTGTCCCAACAAAGTCAAGCGATACGCATTTTCTTTGGCCGTGATTATACACTACTTTCGCTTGTGTACGTACATCAACGCAACCGTTCGGTCGCCGCATCCCCCACTGCCAGCATCTAATCCACCAGCAGGATCTCCGGCTCCAGGTGGGCGGCCACCGCGAAGGCCAGGCGCACGACCATCCCGCTGGAGTAGCGCTTCACCGGCGTGTCCAGGAAGCGCTCGATCTCGGCGAAGGCCACGGTTTTGCCACGAATGAGACGAATGACTCGAATTGTCCTTTGGTTTTCGTAAAATTCGTGGCCAAAATCCGCTCAGCGTGGCGCTGCTGGCTGCGGCCGATGCGATAGAACTTGGAGAGGTTCTCGACGCGATGGCGATATCAGACATAGGTGATGGATGGCGTTGGTTAGACAATGTCAGATGTTGGATGATGGCAGGTGCGATTAGGCAACCTCAACCTGATAAACGGCACGTTCTTCGTGCAGTGCAAGATACGCAGTAAACTCATCGCGCGATAGATCGGCATCACGTAGGATTTTGCGCAACAATCCACGACCAATGTCCTGGCTGAGGTGACTCGGCGCCGTCACAGTTCTTCCGTCTCTGTGCTTTAGCCGCACATGGCTCCCCGTTTGGCGCTGCACCTGGAATCCCGCCCTTTCCAGGGCGCGAATCACTTCACGTGCAGTCAACATGGGCAGGTCAGCCATATGCCACGACCCGCTGCACACCGATGAACTCGGTTGGGCTATACTCCGGCTCTGCTTCGAGGCATAGCGCAATGACATCGCGCATGTTGGCCATCAATTCATCAATCGTCCGCCCCTGGCTATAGCAGGCGCGCAACTGGGGCGCTTCACCCACGAAAAAGCCGTCCGCGTCCCGTTCGATCACAACGTAGAAATCGGTCCCGGTGTGGTTCATATCCTGTGAGTCCTCTCTATCCGCGCCTATCCGACACGGCCATTCTTCCGCGCGCACTGCCTGACGTCAACTGCCTGATGGCTGATCTCGGTCCGGCCGGCCGTCGGCTCGGTGATGCAAGGATCTTCCGCAGGGTGCTCTTGCCCGCGCCGTGGCGACCGCTGACGCCGACGACCTCGCCGCGCTCGACCTCGAGGGGGACATCCTTCAACGCCCAGAGAGCAGCACTATCGCTATGTTCTGTTCGCGGGCCAAGACGATAGCTTCAGCTTCGCCGGTATCCAGGCTCGTTTTAAGCATCGTGACGAGATCGGTATCGCCGATGCTAATCACTTCGATCCAACGAGCCGCCGCTACTTGCGCGGCTCCAGAACGTCCTTGTGCGCTTTCGACCACTTCATGCCATACGGCAGCAGGAATGAGTATCCCATCAGAAAACCTTTTGTGCAACAGACCAAGCTGGCCGATGATGCTCAGACTGATGAGCACAGAGGAATCGGTATCTTCTTTTTGCCACGAATGAGACGAATGACTCGAATTGTCTTTTGGTTTTCGTGAAATTCGTGGCAGGAAATCCGTCAGCGTGGCGCTGCTGGCTGCGGCCGATGCGATAGAGCTTGGAGAGACTCTCGACGCGAACGGCGATGTCGGTCATGAGCGTGACGTGGGTGTTGCACTTGTCGTTGGCTCCCCAGCCAACTCCAGCACTGCTCTTCGAGTGTGTGGGGCAAGTCGGAAGCGGAGCTCTTGCAACTGATCCAGCAGTGGACTGACGGCTGGAACAAGCCCCAACCGCTTGGCGTCGAGCAATAGTCCTAAAGTACCAGCGAATCGCAGCTCCAGCGATTCGGCGACGCGCCTAGCCAGGCCATCATCTTGTTCGCTGCGCGGACGGCGGACAAGCGTCCAATCCAGCCTGGATGGATCAGGGAGGGATAGCCCAGCCATTCGTCCAACTGCCAGTTCATCTACCACCGCTCTGGGCACGATGATGGTGCCAGCCAGTCGTCGAAGCAGGTCGAGATGGCCTATCTGATGCAAGTACTGCAGCGGCGACGTATTGCAGATGACCTCAGGCAACGTGTGCCTCCCGTTGAAGTTCCTCTGCTGTCAAGTTGAAGGTGTCAACGCCATAGTCAGCCAAGCGGAACAGAAACACGGTGCGGGGCACACCCGCCAAACGGGCTGCGGCGCCTGACGAGAGGCGACCTAGCTCAAAAAGCTTGACCGCGGCCGCCATGCGCAAAGCGTCTCCCGTTTCTTCATACGTTACATTGAGGGCAAGAAGCGATTCACTGGGGATATCCAGGACGATAGTCATTGTTCAACCTCCAAAGCCATTTACAGCCGAGGCCGCGTCAAACGGCGTTGTTGATGTCATGGCCACACTGTGTTCAAGGCTGTTCATGGGGACGAACTATTTTGATCTTTTCGTGAAATTCGTGTCAGTCGTGGCAAGAATCCGCTCCGCGCGTCGCGCCGCTGCTGAGCGCAGCCGATGCAGTAGAGCTTGGAGAGGCTCTCGACGCGGATGGCGATGGCAGAAGTCATAAGAGTTTTATGAACTCATCGAGACTGAGGCCGGCTTGCCTGATGATGGCGCGCAAGGTGCCCCGATCCAGTTCCTTGTGGTCGGGCACAACAAGTTGGGCGAAGGGATCATCACGTCGCAGAATCAAGTGACTGCCTTCTTGTCGCCGCACGTAGAAACCAACTGTGCTCAATGCCTTGACGCACGTACGTCCGGAGATGCCCGGCAAACCGCTCATACGGCCACAACCAGGGTGTCAAAGCGCTCTTGAGGAACCGGTAAGCCATCTTCTTCTAAGGCAGCGATGTATCCTCGAATCGCTTCGCTGATATTGGCCACAGCCTCTTCCCTGGATTTTCCCTGACTAATGCAGCCAGGCAACGTTGGACATTCTGCTACCCAATAGCCGTCCTCTCCAGGATAAATGATCACTTGTCTCATAAACTCGCACCTCCCGCTTTGTCATGGTCGTATAATACGATACCGGCCACGTTGCCTAAAGCGCCTTGAATCTTGACCTTGCGACCCGTCGGCTCGGTGCTGCGGGAGAGGATTTTCCGCAGGATGCTTTTCCCAGTGCCGCTGACGCCGACGACCTCGCCGCGCTCGACCTCGAGGGAGACATCCTTCAGCGCCCAGAGATCGGCGCCTTCTTTTTGCCACGAATGAGACGAATGGCTCGAATTATTTTTTCGTGAAATTCGTGTCAAAGGAGCCGAATCTAAATAATATCCGCGAACGTGCGCTCGGTGTTCCTGAAAAAGACGACCCCGCCCACCAGGACGATCAGGCTGATCGCAACGGAGGCGGCGAAGAGCGGGCCAGGCGCAGCGAAGGTCGGCATGCTGCCGCTGAGGAGCGCCCAACGGAACCCTTCGACGACGCCGGTCATCGGGTTGAGCGCCAGCAGGAAACGGTAGCGCTCCGGGATCAGCGTGCTGCCGTAGACCACCGGCGTGACGTACATCCAGATCTGCAAAAGAAACGGGATCAGGTAGTTGATGTCGCGGTAGCGGACGTTGAGACTGGCCAGCCACAGGCCAAATCCCAGGGCCGTGACGACGGCCAGCAGCAGGAACGCCGGCAGCCACAGAACATGGAGCGTCAGCGGCACCCGGTAGCCAATCAGCAGCACGATCAAGACCACGAAGCCGATGGCAAAGTCCACCAGGGTCGAAATCACGCCGGAGAGCGGGATGATCAGCCGCGGAAAGTAAACTTTGGTGATCAGGTTGGCGCTGTTGACCAGGCTCGTGCCCACGCGGCTCATGCTGCCGGCGAAGTACTGCCACGGCGCCAGCGCGGCCAGCGCAAAGAGCGCGTACGGCGCGCCTTCTGACGGCACGTGCAGCAGCCCGCCAAACAGCAGCGTAAAG
Source organism: Chloroflexota bacterium (assembly GCA_036822415.1). Lineage (GTDB taxonomy): Bacteria > Chloroflexota > Anaerolineae > SSC4 > Amarolineaceae > Amarolinea. The sequence goes on along the minus strand of DAISHS010000119.1, from coordinate 5,917 downwards.
ACCACGGTGCTCAACAGCGGCTGCAGCACGATCCAGGCCACGCCCAGGGCGGTTTGCTTGTAGCGCACTTTGATATCGCGCCAGGCCAGGAAGAAGAGCAGCTCGCGATACTGCCACACGGCGCGCAGTTGCAGCGCGGCCAGGCCACGCGTCGGCTCGATGATTGTCGTCGGCACACTGGCCTCAGCTTGCGTCACCTGCGCGACCATTACTCGTCACTCCGCGCTGGTCCGGATTGTCGGCGCCGGATCTCGTTGCAGCATCTCACGTTATCGCCCCGCCTCTTCCATCCACTGCGCTTGCTCGCTCTCGCCAAGATGTTGGTGCCACCACACACGCGCCGCCACCTGACCCTGGCTGACGTCGATCGTCTGCAGGATGGCTCGCGCCCGCGCCACGTCGCCCTCGATGGCGTAGCTCTCTGCGAGCAGCTGGCGCGTGGCTCGCTGGGCGGGCGCGGCGGCGTAGGCTGCCTCCAGGTGATCGCGCGCCGCATCGTAATTGCCCAGCGACAGCTCGATCTGGCCCAGGCGGCGGTTGGCGGTGACGTTGTGCGGATCCAGGGTCAACGCGCGGCGGTAACGCGCCAGGGCTGCTGTCAAATTCACAGGCGGCTGGCTGGTTGCCCCCGGCATCGCCCGGCGCAGCGCATCCTGGATGGGCCAGGCCGGCCAGCGATAGACCGACAGCTCAGCCTGAGTCTGGCTCAGCGCGCCCAGGTTGGCTTGAAATGCGGCGCGGGTCTGGGGCAAAAGGGCCAGGAACAGGGCGGCTGCGCTGATGATCCCCGCGCGCCTGAGCGCCAGCCGACGCCGCTCAGCCCTTGCTGGCTGCGATTCGGCGTCGGCGCGTGTCAGCAGCGCGAACGGCGCGAACAGAAGCAGCACCCCGCGGCTGCCGTAGAACGCATCATCAACCAGGCCGTGCACCACAATGACGATCAGGGCGGCGAGCGCAGCTTGCACAAGCCGCTTGCGACTGCTCGACGCCGGTCTGACGGCCAGGCCCAGCAGCCCCAGGAAAATCAGCAGCCCCGGCAGCCCCTGCTCAATCCAGATGTTCAGCAGGAGGTTGTGACTGTGAATCGTGTGGCCGACGTGAAGCAGCAGGACGTAGCTGGAAAACGCCATCTGAAAGCTGGCTAATCCGCTGCCGGTGAATGGCGTGTCGAGCGCCAGATCGAGGCTGTTGTGCAGCAAGGAGAGCCGTTCGCCCGCCGCGGCGGCCAGGCTGGCGCCCAACGGTGTCCATGCCAGCGCCGCGGCGACGGCGGCCAGCAGAAGCAGCGCGGCCATGCCCAGACGCCAGGCCGCAAGCGGACGGCTGCGATCGGCCGGCCACGTCCACCAGGCCCAGGCCGCCAGGGCAACGATGAGGGCGCCCCAGGCCCCGCGCGATTCGGTCAGCAGCAGCGCGCTGAGCGCAACGGCCACCAGGAGCCAGCCGGCCCGCAGCCGTCCCACGGCCGCCATCTGCATGGGAATGAAGGCTGCCAGCAGTCCGCCGGCCACGTTGGGGTGCAGCAGATGGCCCGGCAGCTGAGGCTGCCAGCTGGCCAGCCACGCGGTCAGCGGCTCCAGCCACGGCAGCTTGCCGGCCCAACGCCCCCAGTCGTTGGTTAGCAGGAAGTAGATTGCCAGCGTTGCGGGCAAGAACGCAAGAAGTAAGCGCAGCGGATCGAGCTGCCAACGGCCAAAACGGATGCGGGCCGGCGTCCATGCGGCGCCGACGTATAGCCCCAATCCACCCACCATTGTCCAGAATTTGGCCCAGGCGGCTGCCTGGTCATAGGACAAGTACGCGCCCAGCAGCGCCGAAGCGCCAAACAGCGCCAGTCCGCCATCCACCCAGCGCAGGCGAGGCATGACGCCGATGGCGCGGCGCACCCCAACGGCCAGGCCAAGCAGCAGCAGCGGCCACGGCCCGAGCGCCGGTTTGACATACCACAGGGCTGCGGCGATGAGGGGCAGGGCAAGGATGGCAAGGGCGCCGGTTGGCGCCGCGTGCGCGCCATCGTCACGAAAAAAATCGTGTTGCTGCGTCACGCCGGCTCAGCCGCGCATGAACTTCAGCGTCTGCACGCCCACGCTGAGCGCGCTCTTGAAGCCTTCCCAGCTATTCATGCCTTTGAGGAAGGTGAGCATTGGCCCCGGTCGCAGCGACCATTCGCGGGTGGCGCGCTTTTGCCAGTATTCCAGCCGCTCCGCGGATAGGCCGGGATAGTCCAGCACGGTGGAGCGATCCATGTCCACCTCTTCCCAGTTCGTGCCGGGGCGGAACCAGCCGTTTTGCACCACTTCATAAAAGAAGGGCGTGCCAGGGTAGGGCGCGGCGATGTGAAACAGGCAGATGTCCAGGGGCAGCGCCTTGGCGTAAGCGATCGTTTCGCGAATCGTCTCCTCGGTTTCGCCGGGCAGGCCAATGATGAAATAGCCCCAGTTGTTGATGCCGGCGGCTTTGGCCCAGCGCAGCGCCTGCACGACCTGCTCCTTGCGATAGCCTTTGCGAATGCTCTTGAGAATTCCCTCGTTCGCGCTTTCGATGCCCCAGGAGATATACCAGCAGCCGGCCTGGCCCATCAAGCGCAGCATCTCCTCGTCCACATAATCAACACGGCTGTTGCACGTCCACTTTACCTTCAAGCCGCTGGCAATGATCAACCGGCATAACTCCACCACTTGCTGGCGGTTGACGGTGAAGAGGTCGGCGTACATGTGCACGTGATGGATGCCCAGGCCAGCCAGGATCTGCAGCTCTTCCAGGATCAGCTGCGGCGACCGCACGCGCACGCTGGTTTGGTAGGAGACGTGCTTGATGCAGAACTTGCAGCCCGCCGGGCAGCCGCGGCTGGTGACGATGAAGGTGAACGGCCCCTTGATCATCGGCATGCGCTGTTTGTTCAGCGGCAGCAGGTGATGCAGCGGAACGGGCAGATCGTCCAGGTTCGCAATGAACGGCCGGTCGGGGTTGATAACGATCTTGCCCTGATCGCGCCAGGCCAGCCCAAGAATGGAAGAAAGCGGCGCGCCTGCCTCCGTCTCCGGTCTTTCACCTGCCGTTTGCTGGCTCAGGGTGTCCAGCAGCTCGCGCAACGTCAGTTCAGGCTCGCCGCGCAGGATGAGATCGAGCGCGGGGAAGGGACGCATGGTTTCCAGCGTCCAGGGGGTGACGTGCGTGCCAAAGGCGATGGTTTTGGCGCCCAGCGCTTTGGCGATAAAGACGCCGTGCATGTCGTTGCGCAGGGTGGGCGCGGTGACCTGCGTCAGGTAAAACGTGGGCCGTTTTTGCTCCAGCAGCTGTTCGAACGCCGGCCAGCTCATGCGCGTGGCGATGCAATCCACGATCTCCACGCGGTAGTCAGGGACGAGCAGCGCGGCCAGCTGCGCCAGGCTGACCTGCGGCCAGATCATGTTTTCACGGCTGCGCCGGCCCACACGGTGCTGGCTGCGGATCCAGATGCCGCCGTCAGGCGCAGGCGGGTTGACCAACAAAATGTCCACCGCGCCAGCCGCTTGGCTCGCTGCGGTCAACGTTTGCAGGGCCGCGCCAGCGTCAGGGAAGCGCGCGGCTGGCAGGGGTGGGATGCGGCGGGTGCCCAGGTTGGAAGATTTGTCAGTCATTGGCTTTTAGCAATTATCGGTTCTTTGTGGTTGCTGGTCGGTCGTGGGGCAATTTGGGACGTTTGCACAGGGCGAATGAGCGCCGCAAGCCGGCGCTTGCCGTTCAGTTGAAAACGGCTCACGAACTACGGCTCTCGTTCCCCAGCATGTCGGCGGCAACGTGGATCTCGCGCTGGCTCAGTTCTTCCAATACTCGCATGATGAACCAGCCAATGACCAACTGCAGGCCGATGATGGCGCTCATGGCGGCCCCCAGCTGCCAGAACCAGAGCCGGTCGGCGGGCCAACCTTGCAAGCTGAGGGCCAGGCTGGCGATCGCCAGGGCTAAGCCAGTCAGCAGCGCCAGCAGCCCCAGCCACCAGAAATGGCGGTCCAGCGGCGGCTGAAAGATCGGTTTGCCAAAAAGGCCCTGGCGGATAGGGCGCTTATAGAAGATCGCCACCAGGTAGTTGAACATCACGCCTAACAGGAAGATGCTCACCCCGGCTACGCCCGCCACCGCCCCCATGTTCAGCGCGAAGACGCCCCAGGGCGACAGGGCGGTAATTCCCTGCACGCGCTGCGCCACGATCCACAGCGCCACCAGCAGGGTCAGCGCCAGGCAGGCCAGGCCAATCATGCCCAGCAAGCGCACCGGGTTGTAGGTCAGTGCGGTCCAGACGATAGATTGGGCAAAACGCATGCCGTCGCGCACCACGCTGAGCTTCGAGCGCCCGGCGCGCTCGCTGTAGGCGATGGGCGCTTCCACCATCTTGAGGCCCTCGTGCAGGGCGCGGGTGCTCATGACCGGGGTCAGGTTCAGCCCATCGGGCAGCGGGTAAAGGCGCTCCAGGATGGCTTTTTTGAAGATGCGCATACCGCTGGCCGAGTCGGTAATGCGCTGTGCGCTCACCAGGCTGACCAGGTTGGCAAACAAAAGATTGCCGATCCGGCGCACCAGCGGCATCTGGCTGGCCGCGCCGGCCATACGTGAGCCGATCACAATGTCGCTGTCCTGCGCCAGGGCGACGCGCATGAGATCGGGGAAAGATTCCGGGGGATAGGTGCCGTCCGCATCCAGGAAGCCGATCCACTCGCCACGCGCCGCCGCAAAGCCGGTCTTGAGCGCCGCGCCGTAGCCGCCGTTCCTGCGGTGGCGAATCAGCCGCACGTTGGGGGTGGCCGCGACTTGCTCGGCGGTGCGATCGCGTGAGCCATCGTCCACCACAATCAGCTCCATATCCGCGATGCCGGCGGCGAGCAGGGCAGGCCGGATGCCCAGCACACGCGCCATCACCGCTTCGATGCCATCCTCTTCGTTGTAAGCTGGAATTATTATCGAGAGCGTTGTCATGGTTGTCTTTCTGGTTTGCGGCGGAAGATCTGCTTGCTTCTTTCTTCTTCGCTCAAAAATGCACTGCGCCATGCGGCGACGAAGTCCCGTCAATGGTCTTGAGCACCTTAGCGGGTACGCCGCCGACGACGACATGCGCCGGCACGTCTTGGGTGACCACCGCGCCGGCCGCAATCACGGCGCCGCGGCCCACGTGCACACCATCGGTGATGATCGCGCCGGCGCCAATCCAGACATCATCTGCGATGACAACGCCTGCGGCCGTAATTCCCTGTTCGACGATCGGCCGCTGGGGATCGTCGAACACGTGGTTGACGGCGAGAATTTGCACCAACGGCGCCGTATACACGCGGTCGCCGATGGTAATGCCGCCCTGGCCGCGCAGTACGTTCAATTCGCCGATCAGGCTGTCTCGTCCGATGCGGATAAAGGCGTGGGGCAAATTGCGGAAGTTGTAGACGTGCAGCACCGCCCCATGCATGACAAAGGTATTGTCGCCGATGGTGATGCCCTGGGGGCAGGCGTGCAGATAGACGCCTTGATCCAGGTAGACGTTGCGGCCCAGGTGGATGTTGCCAGCAAAACGCAGGCGCACACCGTTTTCAATAGCGGCAACGCCATCCATGCGCAAAATCAGCCGATAGAGCGCGGCCCGCAGCCCGACACCAATCAGCGTCGGCGCCCAACCGATGAGGGCCAGGCAGAACTGCTCCAGGGCGTAACGCGCGGGGGTGGCAGCCTGGCGACTCACGTAAAGCTGTAACCCCTGCAGGATGGGATTTGGTCTGGAAGGTGATGTCATAAACGAGCGGTTGAAAACGGGCCGTTGAATCAAAAAAGTTTCGTGAGAAGTTTTCGGATGCAAGACATGCGCCGCCGGTCTGCAACAGATGGGCTGAGCAGCCTGGGCGGTTTGTTATGAGGCGTGCCGGAGCTAAAAAGCTACAACAGCTGAGCCGAAAAG
>DAISHS010000118.1:0-11562 GCA_036822415.1 Chloroflexota bacterium | reverse complement strand
GGGGACGTGCACGCTGTAGAGCGCGAGATCGAGCGTGCGCTGCGTCTGCGCGATCCAGTCCGCGATCCGCGCGCCGACGTCCTCGGGGCGCTGGCCGCCCTCGGTCAGGCGCGTGCGCAGCCTGACGGGCGCTACACGACCGCCTGAGCGCGCCCGCATCAGAACCGTCAAGGCGCCAGGACCAGACATCAAATCCCTTGCGCCCTGGCGAACCTTGCGCCGTGGCGATTCAATGGTTGCTCTCTCAGAACCGCCAAGACGCCAAGACCCATGATACCTTAGCGATTTTTTCGTCATCGTCACTCACAATCCCTATTGATTAAACGGGCAGTTTTGGGTACAATAGGGGCGGAGGTAAATATGGTCTACCAGGACATCATAGCCGAAGCGAAACGCCTGCCTTTGCACGAACAGTTCCTGTTGGTCGAAGAACTGCTGCGCAACGTGCGACAATCAACGCAGGCGCCTGTGCAGAGAAACCGAAAACGGGTTATCCCTTTCGGGCAGTTGCGCGGCGCACTCAAACCAAAAGGCCCACTTCCAACCGACGCGACGTTGCAGGACGCGTACACTGAGCACCTGATGGCCAAATACCTATGATACGGGTGCTGCTCGACACCAATGTAATCCTGGATTTCCTCATGGACCGTCAGCCGTTTGCTGATGTCTCAGCAGCCATTTGGCAGGCTAACGATGCAGGACGGATCACTGCGTATGTCTCAGTGATTACGCCCGTGAACGTGTTCTACATAGCCCGCAAGTTGCAGGGCGCCGAGATTGCGCCGGGACTTGTGCAGAGCTTGCTGAACGCATGCCGCATCTGTTCTCTTGGTCGTAGCGCCTTGTTGTCCGCATTGGCTCTGCCGGTCAAAGACTTTGAAGACGCTGTGCAGGTGGTCAGCGCACAAGAAGAAGCACTTGATGCTCTGGTCACGCGCGACACAGGTGACTACAAAAGTGTCAGCTTTCCCATTTTCTCGCCAGACGAATTCCTGAAGCACTTCGACCTGGAGTAACGGACGTAAAAACGGCCGTTGCCCGTAGTAGCGACTTCAGTCGCTCCGTGGGCACCGTTTTCATCCCTCGTTGTCCTGTTAGCGGGATGAGCGTCTATTCAGGCGCCGGGCGCTATAGTTACGCCTTGTTATTTGGCAGTTAATCTGTACTCTCTCAGAACCGTCAAGGCGCCAGGACCAGATTCAAATCCCTTGCGCCCTGGCGAACCTGGCGCCGTGGCGATTCAATGGTTACTCTCGGCAGTAGAATCGCCGCAACCCCCGCCGCGCCCTGCACTTACATTTGAAATTCCTGGCTTGTGATCGGGTGCATTTCAGTTTCGGGGTGTAGTCCACGCAGGTGGACTTTGCAATCGTTGCAGCGACTTGCAGTCGCCCGATTTGCCCCCAGTTTGAAACGCACCCCTTGTGATCGAAACGCTTGACAAATCGCAGATCTGATCGTACACTTGCGCCGTATTTGTACGCTGTGCAGTAGCGCTTGCAGGGGCAGGCCTGGGCCATGACGGCCATCCACCGACGATTTTCACCAAGCGTCACGCCTCTCTGCCAGAACGCAACGCCGCCAGGCGTCCACTACCACTTCTTGCCTCTCCGATTGTTTTCGACCCCACCGTTATGATGCTGCTCGCTGAGGAGGTATCCTCTATGTGGCCGATACTCGTGCGTGTTCGACAGCTTGTTGCCCGCTTGCGCCATCCGCCCGCGCCCACGCCTGGCGCACCCCCTCAACGGCTCCCCTGGCAGGCGGTCGTGACGATCCTCTTGCTGCTTACGGCCAGCGCGTTCCTGACGCGCTCGTCGCCGCCGGCGGAAGCCTTCGGCTCCACCTTTCCGGGCGATGTGCACCAGGATTTCACGAGCCGCGCCCTGCGCGGCCTCGGTTTTTCCGGCAGCCAGGCCAACAAAATTATCAAGGGCATCGTGCGCGCCGACGAAAAAGGCGACAATGGTTATTACACCTATCCGCCTGCCCACATTGATGATTTTACGTTCACTCAGGCCCGCGGCTGGATGACGGCGCGCTGGAACACGGCGCTCGACTACGTGGGCAGCTGCAGCACGCAGGATTTCGCGCTGGAGCAGCTGGGCCTGATGCTGCACACGGTCCAGGACTTCTACAGCCACTCCAATTTCGTCGAAAAAGGGGGCGTGCCCCCGCTGGGCGCCCAATTCCGCACCACGTTTGGCAACGTCAACAGCCTCAACACGCAGGTCACCGACGCCGCCAGCCAGCTTCTTCTGATCAAGACCGAGAGTTATGTTGATCTGATCACGCACAACCAGGCCTGCTGCAGTTACCAGCTCGTGGGCGGCGCCAACGGCGGCACACCGACCCTGGAGTTGGTCTGCGACCAGGACCGCCTGCGCGATGAAGTGACGGCCTGCTTTCATGCCGACATGAACAAGGATATTTCAGCCGGGCTGGCCGCGTCCATCGGCGCGCTCTTCTTCGCGGCGCCGCAGAGCGCGGCTTACTACGACCAGGCCGTGGCCGACGCCCTGGTCGAAACGGTCAAGCAGTGGCAGCTGTTCGAAGCCGATGTGCACCAGCGCTATGGCGCCAATGCCGATAAAATCATTCGCCAGCTCAAACACGGCTGCAACGACTATGACGTCGTGATTACGGCCAACCAGCCCGCGTACCAGGCCTGTACCAATGCCGGGTTTACCATCAATATCTATGACAGCGCTGGCAATGCGGCCGACCCCGACACCTCCCTGGTCAACCCCACCAATCCGGGCGAATACTTTCGCGCGACTCTGGATGGCACGCGGGTCGAGCAGGACTTGCAGCGCGTCGACGTGGGCGTGTACCGCTACAACACCGCGGCCAACCCCGCGCTCTATTTTCGCACGGCGCAATCGCACCTGTTTCTGCTGGACGTTTGGCGCAAGCAGTTCGCGACGATGGGGATTCCCGACAAGATCGTGGGCGGGGGTGATCTGCTTTTCGATGTGAAGCTGCCGCCGCAGCAATACTACCAGGCGCAGTGCGGCCGTGTTCCCAAGGTCTGGGACCCCGCGCAGTGCCAGTATATCGTGCCCCAGCCGCAGCCCAACATCACGTGTAAACCGGATGAAAACCAGAGCGTGGCCGACCTGGACCTGGCGATGATGCCAGATTACGAGGCCGGCGCGCCGACCGCGCCCCTGGCCGCCAGTCCTGTCGTCACCAAGCAGGTGGCAATTCTCGACAACGGCTACGGCTTTGCCCTGGCGCAGCTTCTCAACGGCCTCAACATCCCTGCCGACCGCATCCAGCCCGATTTCACGCCGGCGCTGGCCGCACGCTACCCCGTGTTGTTCATCCCCAGCGGCGGCCTGAGCGGCTACGCCGATTCCAGCCTCATGCAGGCACGGCTGGCGGCGTACGTGGCCGCCGGCGGTACCCTGATCGTGATGGATCAGGCGACCGGGCAAGATTTTTCGCTGCTGCCGGGCGCAGGCTGGCGCGCCTATGGCTTCCAGGAGGATTTCTACTGCCAGTTTGCCTCGGCCGGCATTGCCGCCTACGCCGGCATGTTTGCCAGCCAGCGCAGCTCCGTGCTGAACCTGAATATAGACGGCTTCTTCAGCGCCATTCCGGTTGGCGCCCAGACGCTGCTGCGGCGCACGGCCACGGGCGCACCCGCCATGGTGCTCTATACGCCCAACGGCGGTCCGGGCCGGGTTATCGCCACCACCGCCTACGCGGACATGGCAACCTTCATGGGCCAGGGCACGGAGGACGAGCACGCCCTGCTGCGCGACCTCGTGGTCTGGGCCTTGCGCCAGGATAACGTCGCTGCGTACCGCGATGGCGACGCGGCAGCGACGACCCTGACCATCACCAATACCGGTCAAATGACGGCCACCAGCGTTTCCCTTTCGATTTCGGGCCTGCTGCAGCACGCCTACCGCGCCTACGACACGCTGCTGGCGCCTGGCCAGGCCACGACCCTGCCCTTCACGGCGACCTTCGCTACAGGCTTCCCGCGCGGCTACCAGGACGTGAACGCCCTGCTGTTTGCCGATGATGGGTCCCCGCTCACGAGCCAAACCGCGTATCGCTATGCGCTGCGCACCTTCGACGGCGCCGCGCAGAACTGGACCTACCAGGGCTCGCCCCACGTCCTGGTGATCACGAGCGATAACGAGCGCTATCCCTACGGGGCCACGGCCCTCTTTACCTTCCATCTCTGGAACTACACCAACGCCGCCGCGCACTACCGGGTTGACTGGCGGGTTTTCCAGGTCGGTGATTTCAGCCAGCAGATTGACGTGGCGGCCGGCCAGGAAGGGACCTTTCTGTATACGCTGCCCAACCTGACCAAACCTGTGCGCCTGGCCGCGACCTACTACGTGCAGGAGGGGTCAGACTGGCGCCTGCTGGGTTCAGCCGAGCGTGGTATCTGGACCGTATTCCCCGACTTCAGCGTCCAGATGATGACGGCCAAAGCGACCTACAGCAGCAACGAAACCGTCCCCATCACCGTCAGTGTCATCAACCGCCTGAACCTGCCGCAGGCCATCAGCGGTACGGTCACCGTCTACAACGCCGCGCGCCAGGCGGTGGTCACGCGCACGCTGGACATCACCCTCGCGCCCAATGCCGTGGGCCAGCGCAGCGTGACCTTCGCCGCGCCCCCGTGGCCCGTTGATTCCTATACTGTGGAGTGGCGCACGCGCGTCGCCGACCTGCCGGGCGGCAACTTTACCATTCCCTTTGTCGTACCCGTGGCCGCGCTGCAAGTGCATGCCGCGCTGCCGCCAGGGCCGGCGGGTTCGACGCCGCTGACGCTCACCCTGACCAACCTGAGCGCGGTTGATCCGTTGAGCGGCACGCTTGCCGTGACGCTGACCAATCCCGGCGGCCTGGACGTCTGGACCCATACGGAAGGCCTGTCCCTGGCCGCCAGCGCGCAGGCCACACGCCATCTCACGCTGACCCTGGGCGCGCTCGCCTTCGGCGCTTATCCCTTGCATTACAGTTTTCTCCCCTTCGGTCAGAGCCGCGCCCTGAATGGCAACGTTCTCACCTTGCAGAACAAACTGGCCGGGTTCCTGGAACTGGCCGAGTCAACGGTACGCGTGCGTGCGCCGTTGCATGTCGTGTTGCACCTCTCCAATGTGGGCGATTTGACGGTGGCGCCCACACTGACCTTCAGCCTGCCCACGGTCGGCGTCAGCGTCACCCAGCTCAGTCCGCTCCTGACGCCCGGGGCGGCGCTGACGCGCACGGCTGTTTTGACACTGCCCGCCGCGCTGGATTCGGGTAACGACCGTGTCGTTGCCACCCTGGCCCTGGCCAACAGTATCTCGCGCACAGCGCCGATCTTCCTCACCCCCGCCGCCATCGCCGTCCAGCTTGCCGGCAGCACGGCTGCGGCCGGCGACTCGTTTGCCGTGCGCCTGACCAACACGGGCGGCATTGACGCCAGTGTGAGCTACAGCCAGACCCTCCGTGACCGCTATGGCCGCGTGCTCAACCAGGCGAGCGTGCCGGCGCGTGCTATCAACGCCGGCGCCACGGCGACCGCCAGCCTGGCCGTGCCCGCGAGCGCCGTCTCCGGCCGCTACACCCTGGCCACGCACGGCGTCATCAGTGACACCTTCGACCGCTTCGACCAGGCGCGTACCGTAACCGTCAACGGCGTCGCGGCGGCCCTGCAGGTGATGACCCAGCAGCCGCTGTACCTCACGGCCGCCACGGTCACGACCACGGCCACGATCACGGGCAGCGGCGCGGCGCTGGCCGGCGCCGACCTTGATCTGCAGATCGTGAAGGCCACGGCCAGCGCCGCCGATCGCTGGACTACGTTTCAGGCCACCGACGGCCTGCCGGCCAATGACGTGCGCGCGCTGGCGTTGGCCGCCAATGGGCTTAAGTGGTTCGGCGCGGTTGACTGGCAGAGCGGCCCCAGCGTGGGGCGCGCCGGTGTGCTGGACGACGGCGGTACGCCCTTCGACAAGGCAGACGACACCTGGCAAAACTTCGACGCCAGCGACGGCCTGGTGGCCGCCGAAGTGCACGACCTGGCTATTGATGGCAACGGCCTGATCTGGTTCGGCGCCGTGGGCCAGTTTGCTGGCAGCGACGGCGGCAACCACTGGCCCCAGCAACCCGCTAACCGCCCGCTGGTCAATTACGGCGGCGTCAGCGTCCTGGACGATCACGGTACCCCCTTCGATAAGACAGACGACGCCTGGCAGACGTTCAGCGAGGCCGACGGCCTGGTCAACTACCAGGTCAATGCCGTCGCCATTCAGACGATCAGTCCGACCCTGGCTTACAAGTGGTTCGGCGCGCATTACGCCGGCGTGAGCCTCCTCGACGATCAGGGCACGCCTTTCGACAAGGCTGACGACACCTGGGTCAGTTTCACACCCGCCGACGGCCTGGCGAGCAATCGCGTCTATGCCATTCGTATTGACGCCGCGGGCCGCAAGTGGTTCGGCACGCACGGCGGTGGGGTCAGCCTGCTGGATGACAACGGCACGCCGTTGAACAAGGGCGACGACACCTGGATCAATTTTAGCGGCCTGGATGGACTGCTGGCCGACAATGTGTATGCGATTGCCATTGACAACGCTGGCCTGAAATGGTTCGGCGTCGCCTCTTCGGGCGGTGCACGAGCCGGGTTGCCCATGGACGCCGATGGCCTCAGTGTGCTGGATGATCACGGAACTCCCCTCGACAAGAGCGACGACACCTGGCAAAGTTTTACCACGGCTGACGGCCTGGCGCTCGGCGTCGTCAGCGCAATCGCCATCGACGCGCAGGGGCGTAAGTGGCTGGCAACCGGGGCCGGCGGCGTGAGCGTGCTCGACGATCATGGCACGCCGTTCGACAAGGCGGACGATACCTGGACTACTTACACCAGCGCCGATGGCCTGGCGAACGATGTCGTGCAGGCCGTGCGCGTTGATCCGAACGGCCGCGCGTGGTTCGGGACGGTCAACGGAGCCAGCGTCTTGGGCGAGCATGAAGGTGAAGGCTTGCGCCTGGTGTGGGAGGCGCACGCCCCCGTTGACCTGCCCGGCGTGACGCAGGTGATCACCAGCGCCGGCGCGCTCACCGACACGGGCAAGTATTACCTGCTTGGTCGGCTGACGACACCCATCGGCCAGACCGTGGCCCAGGCCGTGCCCTATCCGTTCTATGTCTTCCCCACGCAGACCGCGCTTCTGCTCGACGCCGGCGCCGCGCCGGTGCGTCCGGGGCAGCCGCTGACGCTGAGCGTGACGGCGCGCAACGACGCGGCCCTGCCGCTGGACAACCAGACGCTGACCGTGACCCAGGACAGCGCGGTCATCTATACCACGGGGCCTTTCAGTGTGCCGGCCGGAGGCGCAATACCCTTCACCATCACCACGACAGCGCCGGCCACCCCCGGCCTGACCCGCCTGGCCGCGCTTATGGATCCGCTGCGCGTCTCCGACGATATCACGGTCAGCGCGCCCCTGCTGCAGGTCGCGGTTGATGCGCCTGCGGTCGCCGGTCGCGATCCCTTCTCGCTGACGGTGGTGTTGACCAACAGCGGCCAGATTGCAGCGGATGTGACGGTCGCGGTGGCGCCGCAGGCGCGCCCGTTACGGCCCGTGGACGCTGTCGCTTATCACCTGGCCGCGGGCGAGAGCGTGCGCGCCGCGTCCAGTTTCCAAATCAGCCAGGACACGACCTTTGACATTCAGCTGAGCGGCGACCTGAGCCAGACGTTGAGCGTGGCGGTGAGCGAGGGACAGCGCGCCAGCCTGGCCGCCAGCGTGGCGCCGCTCAACCTGGCCGGCCAGGTGGACGTGGCCGTGCAGGCGGCCAGCCTGGGGCCGCTGGCCTATACGTTCGGCGCCACGTATATCGTGGGGGGACAGACCGTAACGCGCACCTACGCGCCGGCGCCGGGAAGCGCGATCAGCGATACGGTTGGATTTGTGCTGCCGGCGGGCGCGTACACTCTGACCTACAGCAGTCCGGCCGGCAGCGGCAGTGTTCCGTTTGCAGTGCGCGGCCCACAGTTCAACCAAATCAACGCCCAGCTGCACGTGCCCAACTTCGTGGCCGCGGCCACGCCGGTGACCGTTACCCTGACTAACACCGGCGACAATGATGTCAGCGGCCATGCCGACGTCACCACGCCCTGGCAGAGCCTGCCGCTGCCCTTTGCCCTGGCCGCAGGCGCGCAGGCGACGCTGACGACCACCCTGAGCAGCGACGGCGCGCCCGGGCCGGGGGTCTACACGGCCACGCTGCAGGCCGTAGTCAACGGCGAGGCGCTGGCCGCCGCTGCTGCCGCGTTTGCCATCGCACCCATGCACCTGCGCCTGGACCTGCCAGCTGCGATCACCGCCACCGCGGGCAGCACGATCACCGTTGGCGTTGACGTGACCAACGACGGTGGCTTGAGCGGCCTGGTCGCTGTAGGTGTAGATCTGATCGGGCTGCAGAATGACACGCGCACGCTGGCGCTGCGGCCGGGTGAAAGCAGTCACCTGGACTTTGCCGTGGCTATACCGGACGACCTGGGCACGGTGCGCGGCGTGGGGAAGGTGGTCGCCGGCGATGCGGCCGCGACGTTCCCGGTGCAAATCAATGGGCTGACCCTGGCTCTCAGTGGACGCAGCGATCTGCCGGCCTACCACGTCGGCGATAGGGCCGTGGTCACCCTCGATGTAACGGACACCCGCAGCCTGCCCACCTCCGTGCCGCTGCAGGCGCGGGTCAATGCGGCGGGCAACCTCTACGACACCCAACCCTTCACCCTGACCGGCAGTGCGGCGCTGACCTTCACCGTACCGGTCATGGGCCGAGACACCCTGGTCAGTTTCGGCATCTACTGGCCCTCCGGGCGTTCGCTGGTCCTGGATACGTTGCGCTTGCGCACGATCAACGGCGTGGTGTATGTCTACCCGGCGCGGGGCGTGTATCTGCCGGGGGATACCGTGTTGGCTACGGTCATCTCGCAGCTGGAAGGGCCGTTGGCCGTCAGCGCGCCTGGCTTCGTGTCTACCCTGGACATTGTGACCGGCGCCCAGACCTTCAGCTTCACGCTGCCGCTCGATCTCAACGCCGGCACTTACGACATCACCTACGACCTGGCCGATGATCGGAACGCGGCGGCGTTCGAAGTGCAAGCCGTGCAGGCCAGCATCGTGCAGGCGGATCTGCTGCGCACTGGCCTCATGGCCGGCGCGCGCCTGGCGATCGCAGCCAACCAGGCCCTGCCGGGTGCAACCATCGCCTGGCAGATTCAGGATCCGCAGGGCGGCGCGCTGGGGGCGTGGCAGCTGGGACTCGATCTGCCCAACGGCTCGTCGGACGTCGAGCTGCCGCCGCATGCCTTTAGCACGTCCTGGACCGGCACGCACCGCCTGGCCTATACGCTGCGCTGGCAAGGGCGTGACATGGCAGCGGGCATGCTGGCTTTCGACGTGGATGGCGCGGCCTTGCTGGGGATTGCAACCACGCGCGCGACGTATCGTGCGGGCGCCCAGGTGACTGTTCTCGCCAGCAGCTGGGGACAGGGCAGTGCGACGTTGTCCTATACGGTAGACGGGGCGTCCGTCGGACAGCAGATTGTGAGCCTGCCCGGCGGCCTGGGGAGCTTCAGCACCGTGCTGGACGGCCTGGCGCCCGGCAGCCATCAAATCGCCGCAGACCTGGCGCAGGGCGGCCGCCACAGCGCGGCCGCCGCGAGCGTCAGCGTGGTCCCGCTGCCCAGCGTGGCCATCATCCCGCACACCATCCCGGTCAGCGCAAGCGAGCAGCTGCTGATAACGCTGCGCGCGAGCGAGGACGGCGCCACGACTTTCTACCGCTGGGATGCGGGCGACCTGCGGCAATACCTGGATCAGGCCCTGATGCTGCCCAACCCGCGGCGGCATCTGCTCAGCGCGTACGCGCGCGGCGCCGACGGTGCGGACGGGCCGCTCGCACAGCAGCGCTTTGCCGCCAACGCCTGCTACGTGGCCGACAGCAATGCGGATGATCGCATTGATACCCTCGACATCGCCGACGTGGCCGGGCGCTGGAACAGCCGCGCTGGGGACCCGCCGTACAGCCTGCTGGCCGATATGGATCTCGACGGCGACATTGACATCGTTGACATCGAGTGGGTGGCCGCGCGTTGGGGGCAGGATTGCCTGTGCAGCCTGGCCGATTTCGACGCCAGCGGCGGCATTACGGTGGCCGATATGGAGCAGCTGGCCGCGCGCTTTGGGCAAACGCCCCTCGACCCGGCCTGGGATGTGCGCTTCGACCTGGACGGCAGCGGCGCCATTGCTGTCGCGGACCTGGTGCTGGTAGCCGCGCATTGGGGCGCGGCCTGCCTGTAGGACAAATTTCGTGGCGATTTCCTGAGATGGCCGCCTCTCGTCATGAAGCGCGTCGCCTCGTCGGGGCGTCCCTGGCGGGCGCCCTGGCCGGGCAGAAAGGAAGAAAACATGACCCAACGCCGCTTGACCCTGGCTGTACTGGCTGTCTACGCCCTGCTGACGCTCTACTCGGTCTTGGGCCAACCGCTCTTCAGCATCACCCCGCTGGTCGGCCTCGTCTTTGCCCTGCTGCACGCTGGGCAGCGCGAGGGCTGGAAGAACGCCTGGCGCCTGCTGGCGCTGGTGTTTGGCGTCAGCCTGCTCTTCGAGAGCGTCGGCGTCGCCACGGGCTGGATCTACGGCCCCTACCACTACACCGACCGCCTCGGCCCCAAGTTCCTGGGGCTGGTGCCCTACCTGATCCCCGTGGCCTGGTTCATGATGAGCTACCCTTCGTTCGTCATCGCCGAGCGGCTGACGACGGCTGACAGGCCCGCCCGCGCCAGCCGCGGGCCAGGGCTGCTGGCCGTGGCCGCGCTGGGCGGGCTGGTGATGACCGCCTGGGATTTGATTATGGATCCCCTGATGGTCAGCGCGGGTCATTGGGTCTGGGACACGACCGGGGCCTACTTCGGCATCCCTCTGCAGAACTTCTGCGGCTGGTGGCTGACGGTCTTCGTCACCTACGCGCTCTATTTGCTCATCCGACGCACCGCGAGCCGTGCGCCCGATGCCGGTTTTGACCGCCAGGCCGTGGCGGCTTACCTGATCACCGCCCTGGGGATGATAGCCAGCGACCTGCAGCGCGGCGCCGGCAACCTGGCGTTGATCGGCTTTTTCGCAATGACGCCCTGGGCGCTCATGGCGTGGAGCAGGCTGACTGCACAGGATGCGTCGCGGTAAGCGGTCAATGACAGCAGCCATCAGCCGGCACGCGGCGCGCTCTGTTTTGTCACGTCCAGTCTCGTGCGGGGCAGCCCTGCGCCTGCTGATGCGGCTTTACAGTACGCTCACTGCCTGCGCGGTCGTTGCGCCGACGGACGACATGACCAGGGTCATGGCGATGACCGGGGCGCTGGCGTAGAATCGGCGGCATGGGCGCACGGTCATGGCGACCTGGGATTTCCTGGTGCATCCGGGTTGGGCGCCCGCGTTGGGTTCAGAGGGGCCATCAATGTCTACGCCAATTCTCGCCACCAAGCTCTACGTCCCTCCGCCGCGGCCGGGCGCCGTCCTGCGCCCGCGCCTGAGC
>DAISHS010000117.1:0-11607 GCA_036822415.1 Chloroflexota bacterium | reverse complement strand
CTGCGCCGCTTGCAGCAGGTGGCTGTCATCGAGCCGAGCGGTCGCACCACGTTCGGGCGCTTGGCGCAGGTTTTTTCGCACGAAGGCCTGGCGCGCATCGAGCAGGAAGAGGTGGAGGCGGGCGACATCGTGGCCGTGACCGGTCTGCCGGACGTCACGGTTTCCGAGACCATTGCGGACGCCAATGATCCGCACCCCCTGCCGCCCATTCGCATCGAAGAGCCTACGGTGCGCATGACCTTTGGCGTCAACACCAGCCCCTTCACCGGCCGCGAGGGCACCTGGAGCACCAGCCGTAAGCTGCGCGAGCGTCTCTTCAAGGAACTGGAGCACAACGTCAGCCTGCGCGTCGAGGAGACCGACTCGGCCGACACCTTCCTGGTCTCTGGACGCGGGGAGCTGCACCTCGTCATTCTGATCGAAACCATGCGCCGCGAGGGGTACGAGTTCGAGGTGGGCAAGCCCGAAGTGATTTTTCACCTTGACTCAGAAACAGGCGAACGCCTGGAACCGATCGAAGAGGCCTTCATCGAAGTGCCAGAGCCGTGGCTGGGCGCGGTCGTCGAGATGTTGGGCACGCGGCGGGCGCAGCTGCAGGATATGCGTCACGAAGACAACGGCATCGTTTTTCTGCACTACAAGGTGCCAACACGCGGCCTGCTTGGTTTCCGCAACGACTTTTTGACCATGACCAAAGGCAACGGCATCATTCATAACCTGTTTGCGGGATATGAGCCGTTCTATGGGCCGATTGCCACGCGCACGCATGGCAGCCTGGTGGCCTGGGAGGCTGGCGTTGCCACCAGCTACGGGCTGAAAAACGCCGAGGAGCGCGGCGCCCTCTTCATCGGCCCCAATCGGGACGTTTACGAAGGCATGATCGTGGGCCAGAACAGCCGCGACAGCGACATGGATGTCAACGTGTGCAAGAAGAAGCAGCTGACCAACATGCGCGCTTCCAGCAGCGAGATTCAAATCCGCCTGACGCCGCACCGCATCTTGAGCCTGGACGACTGCATCGAGTTCATTTCCGATGACGAGATGGTCGAGGTGACGCCGCTCAACATCCGCATGCGCAAACGGATTCTCAACTCAGACCTGCGGCGCAAAGCGGCCAGGGATCGAGAAGAGTAAAGCAGAAATAAAAAGGACTTCCGAAGGCGCCCTGGCAGGCTTCGGAAGTCCTTTTTTTATGGTGGGCGCGGCTAGGACATGCGCGTTTCTGCGATCAGATGATCCACGACCGCGTTGATGTCGCGGGTCTTCTCGAACACTTTGAGCTGGCGGTCAGCGCTGGTGCCATGTTCGAGGATGCGATAGATCGGCTCGATGGCTTCGCGGCTGCCTAGCTCCTCGACCTGTTCGTCCACCAGGCGCAGAATCTCACGCACCAACTGGCGCGTGGGGACCTCGCTGTACTTACCGAAATCAATCAGCTTGCCGTCAATGCCATGCTGCACGGCGCGCCGCTTGTTCTCCTCGATGTAGTCGCGGCGATAAATGCGGAAGGTGACATTGCGCCGGCGCAGTTCCCACAGCCAGGCGACGATGGCCTGGATGAGCGCGGCAATGGCAATCGCTTCATCGACGCGCGTGACCATGTCGCAAACGCGGAATTCGATCGTGGGGAAGGAATAATGCGGCCGTACATCCCACCAGATCTTGGAGCCGTTGGGAATGCAACCGGTGTTGATGAGGGTCTCGATGAAGCGCTGAAATTCGCCCCATGACTCGAACCGTTCGGGCACGCCGGAGCGCGGGAAATCCTCGAAGACGATGCTGCGGTAGGACTTGAAACCGGTATTCTGCCCCATCCAGAATGGCGAGCTGGTCGAAAGGGCCAGAATGTGCGGCAGCAGATAGCGCACGACGTTCATGCAGTCAATGGCAAAATCGCGATCCTCGATGCCAATGTGCACATGCATGCCAAAAATGAGGAGGCGCCGCGCCAGGATTTGCATATCCTGCACCACCCCTTTGTAGCGGTCGAACGGAGTGATCTCCTGCTGCGCCCAGTGCGAGAAGGGATGCGTCGCGGCGGCCACAATCGCCAGGTTGTGCTCCTCAGCCAGGCTGATGATGGACTCGCGCTGCTTGCGCAGCTCCTCCGCCAACTGGGTGACGTTCTGGCAGATGGGCGTGCCCAGCTCCACCATAGACTGGTGCATTTCTGGTTTGATCCCAGACTCTTTCAGCACCCCCTTCTCCACGTTTTGGGCGCCCGTTTGATCCATCAGTTCCGTGATGGCCGCCTTCAATCCGCGCGTGGCGGGGTCAATGATCTGGTATTCTTCCTCGACGCCGATCGTGAGTGATGGTCGCTTTATCATGATTCCACCTCTGTTCCTAGTCCAGGCCCTGCCGTGTCTCAGCGATCAGGTGGTCTACCACGGCCTGCAGGTTATGATCGTTTTCTTCGTACACACGCAGCTGGCGGTCGGCGCTGCTGCCCTGTTCGATGATCGAATAGGCAAATTCCAGTTCCTCGCGGCTGCCCAGCTCATCCACCATAGGGTCTACCAGGCGCAGCAGCTCGCGCACCAACTGCTTGGCGGAGAACTGCTGCTCTTTACCAAAGTCCACCAGCTTGCCTTCCAGGCCGTAGCGCACGGCGCGCCATTTGTTTTCGGCTACCAGGCTGCGGGTGTAGTCGCGGAACATCATGTTGTGGCGGCGCAGTTCTACCAGCCAGGCCACCGTCGCCTGCACGAGCGCGGCAATCGCCAGCGCCTCATTGATCGTGGTGCAGGCGTCGAAGACGCGGAATTGCAGGGTGGACAGGCGCCAGTGCGGCCGCACATCCCAGTAAATTTGACGTTCATGGTCAATGCAGTGCGTTGCCAGCAGCATGTCAACGTATTGGCGGTATTCACTCCACGAGGCAAAATGGTGCGGAATGCCGCTGCGGGGCAGGTTTTCCAGCAAAACGTTGCGATACGATTTCAGACCGGTGTTGCGGCCGCTCCAGAAGGGCGAGCTGGTCGAGAGGGTCAGCATGTGCGGCACCATGTAACGGATGACGTTCATGACATCAATGCGCAGTTCAGGGTCTTCGATGCCGATGTGCACGTGCGTGCCAAAGATCAGCAGCCGCTGCGCCAGCATGTCGCGTCCCGACACCAATCCTTCGATGTGGCCAGGGCGTGGAATGCCTGGCTTGCGCCACGACGTGACGGGGTGCGTGCCGGCCAGGGCCACCGCATAGCCACGATCGTGGGCCAGCTTCATGACGCCCTTGCGCTGCTGAATCAAGGCCTGGCGGGCCTCTTTGATGTTGGCGCAGACCGGGGTGCCCATCTCGAAGGCGGCCGGCAGTTCGACCTGCACCTCGCCCTGCGGATCCTGTTCGCGCAGGATCAGCCGTTCGTTATCCATCACGCGCGAGATGATGGAACGCAGCTCGCGCGTTTCCGGGTCAATGATCTGGTACTCTTCGCTTATGCCAATGTTCAGACTGGGCTGTTGGAACATCGCGTGCCTCCGTCGAATCTTCTATCGTCTGCTTGCTTAGACCACGAACGTCGGTATGGTCGAACCGCCCCCGGCCGTCACGTTGAGCAGCGTCACCGTGGAGAGGCGGGTCAGGCAGCCGCCAATCATGCGCCCGTGGAACACGAAGGGATCGCAATCTACCAGGCGTTGGCTGATGTTTACCTGACCATCGCTGGTCAAGGCCGGGTAGTCCTCGTAAGCGATCTTTACCCGCTCCTGCAGGACGGCATTTTCTTCCAAACCGGCTTGCAGGGCCTGCTCCCAGGCGACGCTGTCGGTTTCCCAACCGATGACAACGCCCTTGCCGCCATATTCGTCATTCGGTTTGATGACCAGGCGGTCCTGGTTTTCCAGCGCGAAGGGGAGCAGGTCCACCGCTTGACCGTGGAAGAGCGTTTTGCGCTCGGCGATCATGCGCGTCCAGGGAATGTGCGCATCGAGGGCGGCTTGTTCGGCGCGGCTGAAGAAATGCTGATTGCGCTCATCGCTGACCACCGCGAAACTGGCCTTCTTGTGCAGGAGTTTGCAGCGGAAGGGATTCATCATGCAGATTTTGCCGTCGGCCAGGGCGTGAATGATCGGATGATTCAGCCCATAACGCTCCAGTAGCTCGGTGGAGAGCACCCGCTTATAGATGAAATCAACGGCCAGGCCGCCGCCCGCGCCCTGGGCCAGCATCGTCCCGTTGCGATACTCCAGCTCGTCAGGGCTGACGATGACTGCCTGCATGTTGTGCTGGGCAAAGTATTCCTGGAAGAGGATGAATTCGTTGGCGGTGGGCACGCCATGCCAATCCACGATGGCGATGGTGGGCAGCGCCCCGCGATTGCCGCGCCAGGCATAATAGATTTCGAGAATAGCATCCACCGCATGCTGGCGCGCCCACAGCGGCGTCAGCGGGTAGCGCTCCTGAAACTTCTTGATGAGCGGCGTTTGCAGGAAGACCTCGGAGAGGACATCTTCATAGGCCATGGCCGCGGGGCTTTCCGCGTTGTACTCGACAAAATGCAGCGTGCCATCATGACTGAAAAACGAATCGAGGCGCGCCGTGGGCACCGGCGTCTCATAACCGGTCTCCAACGTGATCAGATACTCTTCCTCTGGGGTCAGCGCCACCTGCTGCCGCAGGGAGGCGTCGGCCATCATGGCTTTGTAAACCTTGTTGAACGCGCTGATCAGAAGTTCACATTCGCCAACAACGTAGCCCCACTGCGCCTGCGTCAACAGATGAGGACGCAGCACCGTGGTCAGCGGGCGCGTGCCGAAGAAAAGGCGGCGGGCGCGCATTCCCTGCTCCAACTCGCTCCAGGTGTCGGCTGCCAGCGCGGGCGTACACAGATCGTGGTAGTAGTTGATGACATCGGTGATGTTGGTTTCGGCGTTCATGGCCCTTCCTCTTATTGTACTCTTCGATGGTCGTTGGCGCTCTGCCAGGTTGCTGCTGGCGCGCGGCGTGAGTTACGGTCTGACCAGTTTGCCCCAGGGGTATTGATAGCCCTGCCAGGCGCCCTGCGTCGCCCGACTAATGACCAGCTCGCTCATCGCGTTGAGCGCCCATTCGAAGTAGTGCGGCGTCAGGGAATAGATGTCCATGTCGGGCGCGGGGTTCATGAAGTCAATGGCATAGGGCACCCCCTCGCGCACGGCAAATTCCACCGTGTTCATATCATAGCCCAGCGCCTGGTTGAGCAGCCGTGCATCGTGCACCACGCGGCGGCCCAGCTCAGCATCCATGTGCTCA
Organism: Chloroflexota bacterium; assembly: GCA_036822415.1. Lineage (GTDB taxonomy): Bacteria > Chloroflexota > Anaerolineae > SSC4 > Amarolineaceae > Amarolinea. Next base: position 6,374 of record DAISHS010000117.1, on the reverse strand, counting down.
TGCTCCACATGATATTTACGCTCGCGTGGGTCATACTTCATGGGCAGGATGGTCTCCTGACCGATGCACATACAACGCACATAGTGATCCCATTCGATGAACTCTTGCACGATCATGCACAATTGATCGCTTTGATCGTAATAGTAGATCAGTTCGTCAATCGAATTGACCTTGTACACATCCCGCCAGCCGCCGCCCCAGGCGTCTTTGAGAATGGCAGGCATGCCCACATAATCGGCAATCGCTTTCCAGTCAATGGGGTATTTCAAGTTGCGCAGGCTCTCGCTGATAACGCCCTCTGGATAGGCCTTGTTGGGCAGCACCACGGTGCGCGGGCTGGCAACGCCCAGTTTGGTCGCCAGCGAAGCCTCGAAGAACTTGTCATCGGCCGACCACCAAAAAGGATTGTTGATGACATAAGCGCCCTGCAAGATCGCGTTCTTGAGATAGGTGCGATAGTATTTGATTTCGTGCGAGATGCGATCTACGATTACCGCGTACTCGTTGGGTTCATTCTGGACGGTGCCGCCGAGTTTGACGTACTCGGCATAGACGCCCACATTGCGGCGATTGACTTCTTCGATAAAGGCGGGTGGAAAAGACCATTCGCGCCCGACCATGACGCCAACTTTTTTGATTTCTGCCATCAGTTTCTCTGGTTCCTCCCTGCGTGCTGCTCACCACGGCCCCTGGAACGCGCAGCGTCCCGGCGTGCATGTGCCAAGATGGTTGATTGCTGTCTGCTTTCAGGCGCCGCTGACATACCAGCGGATCATCTGCTGCCAGTAGGGCCAATCATGCGCCCAACCGTTCCAGACCCGGAAGGCGTGCCAGATGTTCTTGTTCCACAGCGCGCTGGAAAACTCGCGATTGTTCTGGTACGCCGGATCATGTTCGCCAATCGCAATGATGAAGTCCACCTTGCGGATCTGGTCCAGCCGTCCGGGGTCTTGCTCATGAATGATGAATTCACTGGGGTTATTATAGTAGATGTTATCGTCGTAATAGCCGTCGAAGAAGCCGCGCATCTGATACTTACCGCTGAGGGCAATGGCCCGGTTGACCAGCTCAGGGTGACGCAGGGCAAAGTTGACAGCATGGTAAGCCCCGAAGCTGCAGCCATGGACGATCGTGAAGGGCGTCAGGTTTTTCGACCAAACGAACGGCAGCAGCTCCCGGATCAGATACTGCTCGTATTGCATGTGGCGAATGATGCGCCCGCTGGGGTGGACGGAGCGGGCATAGAAACTTTCGGCATCCACGCTGTCCACGCAGAAGAGCTGCAGATTGCCGTTTTCGATGTAGTCGCCCAACGACCAGACCATGCCGCGGTCTTCGTATTCAAAAAAACGGGCGCGCGAGGTGGGGAAAACGATCATGCGCGCGCCGCCGTGCCCGAAGACCAGGAGCTCCATATCTCGATTCAGCGTTGGGCTATACCATTTGTGGTATTCGCGATTCATGGGTTCTTCGCTACTCCATTGTTGAGGAATTTGGCCGACATGATGACGATCATGAGACCGGGCGCCCTGCCCGCGACGTCATCCGTTCGTCGGTTCGACAAAGGTCAGGGGGAAATCTACCGTTATCTGATGGAGCAAGGCATCGCCCCGCGTAAGGAGGATATGGGCGTGGTACATCGCCGCCGGCTGCGGCGCGCGGCGCAAATGTAGCGTATAGGCAAGCTCTTGCTCGTGCACCTCGACCACACTCAGGCTGGCGACATCGTTGCCGTCAGGGTCGGTAATGACGACATCGAGATTGGGGTATTCCGCAAATGCACTCAGCGCCACGCGCAGCCACAGTTTGCGCAGATCGGGATAGGGGTAAACGACCGCGGCGACAATCTGCGGCGCCTGGTCTTCCCAGTTAATTTGGATGTGCATGATTTACAATCGCCGCGCAGTTCGGATTTTAGCTTGCAGAACAATGACCCCGCGCTCTGCTAACATGTCCCCACCGACCCCACATGAGAATAGGAGACGGGAGTGGGTGGGAGTCGAACCCACCACGGCCGCTTCGAGCACCCGTCACCGGTTTTGAAGACCGGGGAGCCCACCGGAACCCATCCACCCCCCTGTTAGCGAAGGGGATGATACAATGCTTTGCGCGATTCGTCAAAGTCTGGTCGAATAGGCGTTTTTTCTGCGTCAAGCGTATAATATCAGTGTGATGGGGCGCTAACAGATCGGCCCGCGTAAACTAACACCAGGAGGTGCTTGATTAGAGAGAATGTTGTGATCCGCTGCAAGAAAGCAAGTCTCAGCATCTCTTTTGAGTATACGAGAGATGGACGAGATGGATGCCGTTGTAACAAAGACAGAATTGCCGCTGTCATATGTGAAGAACGATAAGCGCTCTGTGGATCGTTGGCCTATTGCCTGGATTTAGTACGAACGCGGTACTGGACAAATTCACGGGCTTGTGTTAAAATCGTGTGGCTGAGCATGTAGGCTAATGGCCACGCTCGCTTCCCCACACACCAATCTCTCACATTCATTTTCTGTTTTAGGAGGCGAAACATGAATCGTGTAACCCTCGTCGGGCGACTAGCAGCTGTGGTGGGACTGCTGGCACTTCTGGCCGTAGCTACTGCGGCCCCCGCGATCCCGGCATCACCCGATGCCGGCACCCTGTCTGTTGGCGCTGGCGCGCAAGTATGGAACGGACACAACTGTTCAGCCCCTGTGCCGATTAACGTCAGTGGCCTGGGCGCTGGCCTGGGCGGCTATGAAAGCAAGCTCAGCTGGGCTGCTGGCCGCTTTAGCTCATTGGACGCCGACATCTCCATCAACATTGGCACCTACCTGACCAACGGCGGCACCCGTTCCCAGACCGGTGACAGCAGCACGCCGGCCCTCAAGGCCGTCAGCACCGACGCTGTCAAATGGGGCGGCTACTCCTGGGGTACCGGCAACCCGCCCGGTAACATGGCCGATGGCCTTCTGTCAACCGTCAGCCTCAAGCCCACGGCCACCTGCGGCACCGTTGCCATGACCCTGGCTGAGACCCAGTTGGTTGACATCAACGGCGCGGTCATTGCTCTCACAGCGCAGAACGGCGGCTCGGTCGCTGTCTTCAGCCGCTATGATACGAGTGCTGGTGGCCCGCTGGTCTCAGCGGCCGATGTCAATGCCGTCGTTGGCAAGCTCGGTCAGGCCGTTGGCACGGCTTGTGCAGTCGGTGGCAACTATCGCTACGACGCTTCTGTGGGCGGGCCACTGATCTCCGCCGCCGACGTCAACGCGGTCGTGGGTAAGATCGGACAGAGCGTGACCACGGCGTGCGTCAGCTAATATTCGAAACTTAGCCAAACTGACCTGCCTATCACGAAGCCGCTTCATTTGAAATAGGCTTCGTGGTGGTTTGTCAATTTAACTTTGTTGTCTTTATTCCGGCTACTATCGTTAAAGGAGGAAAGTCATGAAGATTAAGCGCCAATGGGTAGTCCTCAGCGCATTGGTTGTCCTGTTGCTCCTTGCATCTATGGCCAGTGCCAGTCCAACAGCCCCGGGAACGCCGACCTTGCGCTGGCGTGCAACCGCAAATCCCAACGTCTCTGAGATCTACGCTGACGGCATCACCGATGGTGGTACGACTGGGAATGGCGCTACGTCGTGGGATGTCTATTTCCGCCTCCCGCCCAGTGTGGCGCAGCCGTATCCGGTCATCACCATCACACCCGGTCCACTGTGGACGGCGCAATCGCCCTGCACCTTTGGCACGAATGTCTCTTCTGGTCAGCCGGGCGTAGGTGGAGTTGGCAGCAACGGATACTTCATCAGCGGTTTCTGTACGACTGGTGTTCCGACCAATCCGGTGACAGGAAACAATGTTTTGCTCGCCACGGTGACCTTCGCCACCTGCCCTACAAGCGGTGGTTTTGTGATGGATATGGACAGCGGCGATGATGCGTTTGGTGGATTCTCGGTGACCGATGTCATCGATCGCAACAACGATGCATACTTCCCCACGGATGCCCAGCTCACCGACGGCGGCGCTTGTGGCAACCCCACGGCGGTGCAGTTGGCCAACATCACGGCTGGCCCGGTGGCGCCGATGGCCAACGCGCTCTACCCGGCTCTGGCCGGCGCGGCAGCGCTCCTGGCGGCCGCCGGCGTTGCCTTCAAAGGCATGCGCAAGCACTAGATTGTTTCGTCTCTAAAATCCACAGGGGTAGCCTTGCCGACAGGGCTGCCCCTGTTGTTTTTGCGCTCAGCATCAGACGGATTATGAAACGTTTTCTACCCTTTGTTGCCTTCCTCAGCGCTGCCTTGCTGCTGCCCTGGCTGGCCGTGGCTTCACCCGGCCCCACCACGCTTTCCATCAAACCGGTGGACGCCAGCACATCCCAGATCATTGCGTCCAACCTCGGCACCAATCCGGGCGCACAGCCGGCTTTGTCATGGGATATCTACTTCAACTTCCCACAGACGCGCGGCCGCCTGGAGCGGATCACCCCAGGGCCTGATTGGGAAGCGATGGACTGTGGGTTTGCCACCAATATCAGCACGAGCAAGACCACGTCGGCGCTGTCGGCGAATGATGTCATCATCAACGGTTTCTGCACCACGCGTATTCCCGCTGGCCTGGTCAAAAATGAGGTGGTGGTTGCCACTTTGCATTGGGCGGACTGCCGGGGCGGCTTCGTGGTTGATCTGCGCACCGGCGTCAAGGAGTTCGGCGAAGGGGTCAGCGACATCTTCGATGTCAACAATGAGCCTTATATTTTTACCGACGCTGACCTCTTCGACGGCGGCGCCTGCGGCGACACGACGCAGGGCATCCAAACCACGATTGATAACCCGCCGCCGCAGCCTTCCCCGCTCGCATCTTCGGCCCCAACCCTGGCCCTCTTGGTGGGCGGTGTTATCCTGATCGCGGCCGCGTTGGCCGCTTTCCTGCGCATGCGTAAGTCCGCGAAATAGACAAAACGGAGGAGAGATAGATGCGATCTGTACGCACGATCTGTTACCTGGTTCTGGGGTTGACCCTGCTCGTCACCGCTACGGCGTTGGCGGCCGGCGCTGTCGTTACCCTCAACCCACCCGCCGCCGCCGCCACGGTCGGCAGCGAGTTCACCACCGATGTCACCATCAAAGGTTCGGAGGCCGTTCTCGGTTTCCAGTTCGATGTGGTTTACGATGCCAACCTGGTGGAGCTGACCTCGTTTGATCTTGGCCCCTGGTTGGGCGCTTCTGGTCGCAGCCCAGCCAAACTTGGCCCGGCCTTTGCCAAGGACGGCGGTCGCGTGACGGTGGGGGCTTACACCCTGGGACAGCAGGCTGGCGCTGGCGGCGACGGCTTGATGGTCACGCTGCATTGGAAAACCAAAGCCAATGGCGCTGTGGACTTGGAGCTGCAGAAGTTGCAGTTGGCCGGGGCCGGCGGCACAGCCCTGCCTGGTGAAATCAGCGCGGGCAAGGTCAATGTGACTCTGGGCAACGCGTCATCTGCGAGCAGCGGATCGTCAGCCAGCCCCGCTGGCAGCTTGCAGCCTCTGCTCCTGGGCGGCGGAATCTTGCTCCTGGCCCTGGTTGCCTTCCTTTTGTTGCGCCGACGTTAGCGCGGCCGCTTTGCGGGTAATAAAAACCAGGCTTTGCACCAAAGCCTGGTTTTTGTTTGCAATCCAGAAGAGGCCAGCGGTCTATCTACCAGGAAGAAACGTCATCGTCATCCGTATCATCGGCCCAATCGTCGTCTTCTTCTTCCTCGTCTTCGGCGTCATCTTCATCCATCCAGTCCTCGTCCTCATCCAGGTCGAGATCCAGATCATCGTCTTCCCATTGATCGTCGGTCGTGTCAGCTTCGACCTGTCCAACTTCTTCATAAGTTAAACAATAGCCTTCTTCGCTCAGGCGAATTGTCTCAGCACTGCAGAAGCCATCATCCCAGTTGCCACAATCTGAGAGTGGGCAGAGAATTTTGGTCATGAATATCTATCTCCTTTGGGCAAGGTTACGCTGAAATCGTAGCTTCCACGTCTTCATAGTCTTCGTCGCTCTCATCGAGATCGTCGAAGTCAACGAAGTCGTCATCTTCATATTCGAAGTACTCAAAGGCTTCAGTGAGCGCCTCACACTCAGGACAGCGGTCTGGCCGTTTTTGCCCTGGTGCAATATACCCACATTCCATACATTCCCATTCACCCATGAATTAGGGTTTCTCCTTGGTCAAGCGGATCGAAGTTATTCTAACCGCTTTTAGTGAATTGTCAAACCTCTCTGCGCACAACGTTAGCGCCGTGCGTTGACTGCCGGCGCCCGGTTCGACATTTCAGGCCACGCGCGAGGCGATGACATCGGCGTATTCCTGCGCCGCGTGCTCACCGGACGGCGTCAAGGCATAGACCCCGCGCTCGACGCGCGCGAACC
>DAISHS010000116.1:1137-11632 GCA_036822415.1 Chloroflexota bacterium | reverse complement strand
GCCTTCGCATCACGTCCTGCCATCCCAACCTCCCGCCAAACCAGTGAATCGAGAAGATACCGACCTGTTCTTCCTTGCGCCGCCGCAGAGCGGCTGTGTCAGGCCCATAGCATACCCGATTGGGCGCCAAAAGACAACCGAATCTGCAAAGAAATCCATTAAGAGCTTGTTAAGGCTGCGCTGATGCAAGTAATTCCTGTTCGCTGACAAAACCGCGCCTTTGACATCTCCCCTAAACGATGATAAACTGACGCCAGCGAAATGACCTGGGAGCGAACCGGGACTGATGACCACGCACGCACTGACAGCCGCCGCCAATCAACCAATCTATGCCGCCCAGTTACGCCAGCTCGACATACGGCGTGATTTGGGCGGCGTGGCTGATCTGATTCACGACGCCTTTGCCGATGAGCTTGATGCCAGCGGCCTGAGCGCGCTGCGCGAAATGCGCACCCTCGGCCACATGGGGCCATTCACGATGTTCCTGGGCCGTTTCAGCCAGGATTTCCATGACATGCTCGACGGCTTCGTATGGGAAGAAGAAGGTCAGGTCGTCGGCAACATCACCGTGCAGCGCATTGACACCTACGGCCAGCGCTGGGCCATTGCCAACGTGGCCGTAGCCCCCACCCATCGCGGCCGCGGCATTGCCCGCCAATTGATGGGCGCCGCGCTCGATTACATCCGTGCGCGCGGCGGAGATTGGGCCATTTTGCAGGTGCGGCGCAACAACGATATTGCACGCGGACTTTACGAACGCATGGGCTTCGAGTCGTTGGGTGGACTCAGCGATTACCGCCTGGCGCGCGTGCCCAAAACCTTGTCTGCTTTAGCGCCGCCGCTGCCTGGCCTGCGTCCCCTCCAGGTGGATGAATGGTACGCCACCTACGAGCTGGGCCTGGCCGCCACGCCCAGCCTGATGCATTGGTGGCGCCCGGTGCGCGCCGATCATTTTCACCTCTATTTCGAGCGCCGCCTGAGCGAAACCTTCCTCAATCTGCTCGGTCATTCGCGCGTGGCGCGCCTGGTGCTGCCCAATGCGGTCAAACCGAGCCAGTTCGATGCTTTTCTCCTGCTCAATATGGCCCGCTGGCAGGGCAGCCATGCCTTGCAGCTGTATGTCCACCCTGAGGCGCGCGGCAAAGTCGAATACCCGTTACTGCACCATGCCTTGACGATGCTGCGCGAGTACCCGATTTACCCGATTCACATTTCCATTCAGGCCACCCATCAAGAGGCAGCCGACGCGCTGCAGCGGTTTGGTTTCGAAGAAATACGCACGCTGCTGACGATGCGCAAGCGACTGTGAGCGGCGCGCGGTCACAATACCAGAAAGGATCAAAAAACCATGAATCGTTTCATCGTTCGCCTGCTCATCAACGCCCTGGCCCTGGGCATTGCCGCGCAGTTAGTGCCCGGCATCCACTATGACGGCTGGCAATCGGTCCTCATCGTGGCCTTCATCTTCGGCCTGGTCAACGCCATCATTCGGCCCATCCTGGCCCTGCTGACCTGCCCCCTCATTATTTTAACCCTGGGCATCTTCACACTCGTCATCAACGCCTTGATGCTCCTGCTGACCAGCAGCATCGCCGAGACGCTGCACGTCGGCTTTAGCGTTGATGGTTTCGGCCCCGCCTTCTGGGGCGGCCTCATCATCAGCATCGTTAGTTTCTTCCTGTCGGTCTTCGTGCCGGACGATGGCGAGCGCCGCGTCAACGCCTGAGGCGCGCCGGCGCGCGTCCTGGAGGGAAATGACCCTGGTTGATCGCCGGTTCACCCCGGCCTGCAAGGCGCCCGACGCCGCGAGATAGATTGACGTTCTTGGCCTTCGTGCGGTATACTTCCGCTGCAAATTTTGTGCTTGTTATTGGCTGTTTGCTGTGCGACGAATTCACCTGCGAATGTGTTGAGGTCATTTGGGATGCCACTAAGCCTGCAGAGTGTGAGTGAACGCCTGGAAGCGGCTATCCGTGCTCACTACAGCGCACGGTCGTCGGCGGATGAGGCCCTGGCGCTGCTGCAGCTCGACGCCGCCCTGACGCAAGCACTCCAGCAGTGGCTGTTGGCGCAACCCACCCTTGCGCCTGACCTGGCCGCAACGCTCTCCACGACCGCGTCGCCGCTGCCACAGATTCTCCAGGCCGGCCCGGTCCTGAACGACCTGCTGACTGAAAATCACGCCGCCGCCCTCCTTGCCCTCGACGCCCTGTGCCAACGCCTGCTGGCCGGCGGCGCCGGAGTCACGCCCGCTGAGCTTTTGGAACAAGGCCGCGCTGCCGCGCAGCTGGCGCTTGATCTCTGGCCGCGCCTGAGCGACCGCCCCGCGCCGCAGGTGGAAGGACCGTTCTATCGCCCTCCCAACGGTTCAGCGCCGTCCGATCTGGAGCAAGCGCAGCAGGAGCTGCAGCGCCAACGTCAGCGCGCCCTGGAATTGGAGCAGAATTCGCAGCGCCAATCGCGCGCGCTGGCGGCGGCCAACAACGAGGTTGATCGCCTGCGCGGCATCCTGGCAGGCGCCAACAAACAAGAGAGCGCTTCGCCTGTCTGGCAGCAGGGCCTGCAATCGCTGCTCATCGGTCTCCTTTTCATCGGAATCGGCCTGGCCGCCTTTTTCCTGGCCCGTTTGGCCCTCAACCTGCCGTGGCCCTGGCTCTTCAGCGCATTTCTGATCGTGCTCGGCCTGCCGGTCGGCCTCTACGCAGGCATCGTCTATGCCGTGCGCGGCATACGCAAACTCAGCCCCGACCGTTTGCTCGGTTATGCCGCCATTCTCTTGCTCCTGGCCTTTCTAACCGTCGCCCTGCTCGATCGTTCGTCAGACCGTTTTTCAGAACGGGCCGGAACGGTAGCCACGCGTTGGATCAGCGGCGCGCTCCGGTCCCCGTTGACCCTCATTCAGGCCAGCCTGCAGGCGCCCGCGCCATTCATCACCGCGCTGCGTGGACGCTCGCCCACGAACCCCACGCCAACGCCCGCCGCCGCGGCGCTGGCGCCCGTGGGGGAGCTGACCCCGCCCCCGCCAACGCTGGCGCCCACCGCCACCCCCGAACCCGCGACCGCCACACCGCAGCCAGCCAGTCCGGCCATCACGTCAACCGTTACGCTGACCGCCACCGCCAGCAGTACGATCACGATTGGCAGCCAGGTGCGCGTGGTCAACACCCAATTCTTGAACGCCCGGCGCAACGCTGGCCTGCGTTTTCAGTTAGCCACGCGTTTTCCGGCGGATGCGATCCTGACCGTGGTCAATGGCCCCATCACGGCTGACAACTACACCTGGTGGGAAGTCAAAGGCGAGGCGGGTCAAGGCTGGTGCGCGGATCAATGGCTGGCCCTGGGGCCGTAGTCTCTATGTCTTTCGTCATTTCTTTCTTTATTTCTTTCGTCATCCTTTGTTTGGGAGGTAAACCTTGAAAAAAGTCGTCGCTTTGATTTTGGCCGGCGGCGAGGGTGCGCGGCTCAGCGTACTTTCCGAAAAACGGGCCAAACCCTCGGTGCCCTTTGCTGGCAAGTACCGCATCATTGATTTCACCCTCTCCAACTGCGTCAATTCCGGCATCTACAATGTGGCCGTGCTGACGCAGTACCGCCCCCATTCGCTCAACGACCACATCGGGATTGGCAAGCCGTGGGACCTGGACCGTAATCGCGGCGGCGTCCGTTTGTTGCAGCCCTACAAAGGACGGCGCGCGGAAGATTGGTACAAAGGCACCGCAGACGCCGTCTACCAAAACCTCAGTTACCTCGATGACAACGACGCCGATCTGGTCCTCATCCTTTCGGGCGATCACATCTACCGCATGGACTACAGCGCCATGCTGCGCTATCACCAGGAAATGGGCGCGGCGTTGACCGTGGCGGTGATGAATGTCCCCCTGGAGGAGACCGATCGCTTCGGCATCATGACGGTTGATGAGAATCAGCGCATCATCGAGTTCACCGAGAAGCCCAAACAGCGCGACAAAGGCACCCTGGCCTCGATGGGCATCTACATTTTTGAGCGCGACGCGCTGGAAAAGCGTCTCCGTCAAGGCGCCGCGAAAGACGTAAGCCTTGATTTTGGCAAGCACGTCATTCCGGGCATGATCGCCGATGATCCCGTCTTCGCCTATCCCTTCGAAGGCTATTGGGTAGACGTTGGTACGATCCAGAGCTATTGGGAAACCAACCTGGCCTTGCTGGAGGATAAGCCCGCGCTCGATCTTTACGACACCAAGTGGGTCATCCACACCCGCTCCGAAGAGCGGCCGCCGGCCAAAATCGGCCTGCAGGCGCGCGTGATCAAGAGCCAGATTTCCAACGGCTGCAATGTGCGGGGCCATGTGGAACATTCGGTGCTGTCGCCTGGCGTCTATGTATCGCCCGGCGCGGTCGTGCGCGATTCGATCATCATGAACGATACGTACATCGGCCCTGGCGCCATCATTGACAAGGTCATCATTGACAAAAATGTGCGCGTGGGCGCCGGCGCGGTCGTGGGCGAAGGCGACGATATGACACCCAATGTCAAAGAACCGGATAAGCTCAACATCGGCGTAACGGTGGTCGGCAAGGACGCGCGCATCCCCCCCAATACCCACATCGGCCGCAATGTCCTGATTAACAGCGATCTCGACGAAAGCAGTTTTCCTGGCCTGACGATTGCCAGTGGCGAGACCGTAGGGTAAGAATAGAGGAAGAGAGGTGCTATGAGAGCGCTCGCCATGATCATGGCCGGCGGTGAAAGCCCGGCGCTAAGCGTATTGACCACGCAGCGGGCCGAACCGGTCGTGCCTTTTGCCGGCAAATACCGCATCATTGACTTTGTCCTATCCAACTGCGTCAACTCCGACATCTACAACGTCGCCGTGTTGACCCAGTATCAACCCCGTGAGCTGATCGAGCACATTGCCCTGGGTAAACCCTGGGACCTCGACCGCGCCACGGGCGGTGTGCGCGTCCTGCAGCCCTACCCGACGCACGACGGCGGCGGTTGGCAGCGCGGCACGGCCGATGCCATTCGCTACAACCTGGGCTTCGTTCAGGAACAAAACGTGGATACCGTCCTCATCCTGGCCGGCGACCATGTCTACAAGATGGACTATCGGCGGCTGTTGGCTTTTCACGAAGAGAGCAACGCCGACGTCACCCTGGCGGTGCGCGAGGTCAACCCCTTCGACGCCTATCGCTTCGGGATGGTCAAGACAGAGATGGACGGACGCATCAGCAATTTCGAAGAAAAGCCGCGCCGCACGCGCAGCACCCTGGCCTCGATGGGCGTGTACGTTTTCAAGCGCGAGGTGCTGACCGACTGGCTGACCCGCGACGGCAAGACCCAGGTTGACTTTGGCCGCGAGGTGATTCCATCCCTGGTCAAACAGCGCCGGGTCTTTGCCCATCCCTTCGAAGGCTATTGGGTAGACATTGGCACCCTCCAGGCCTACTGGGAAGCCAACATGGCGCTGTTGGCCGAAACCCCGGCCCTGGAATTGGACGACCCGCGCTGGGTGATTCACACCCGCAGCGAGGAACGTCCGCCGGCCTGGGTCAGCGCGCAGGCGCGGGTTGATGGCAATCTACTCTGTGATGGCTGCCGCATCGAGGGCCGCGTCGAACATTCGATCATCTCCCCCGGCGTCATCGTGGCCAACGGCGCGGTCGTGCGCAATTCGATCATCATGCGCGACACCGTCATCGGTGAAGGCGCGGTCTTGGACAGGGTCATCATTGACACCGACGTGGTGGTGGGGGCCAAAGCCGAAATCGGCTCTGGCGATGACAATACGCCCAATCACGACGACCCGGGGCGCCTGAACACGGGCCTGACCATCATCGGCGCCGGGGCGTCCATCCCCGCGGGCGTGCGCATCGGGCGCAATTGCGTAATCCGTCCCCATCGCAACGAGAAAAACTTCAGCCAGAAGACCGTTCCAAGCGGCGAAACGGTGTAACCTGCCAGGGCGGAACCGCCAGCAACCGCGGTTCCGCCCTGCCTTCAGCCCTGACCGTCCGTCCATTCTGTTGCCAACCTCCCCCTCATCAGGTCGTTCGCGCCAGCGTCATCCCCAGGTTCTGTCTGTGATTCTATGTAAAAAGGCTATCAATCATGCGCAAAGTTCTTTTGACTATTCTCGGCATCATTCTTGCCTTACTCATTCTGGTGCCCGGCGGCGGGTATCTCTTCCTGCGGCGCTCGCTGCCCCAGGTCAACGGGACAGTGAAGGTTCAGGGCGTACAGGGCGCCGTGGAAATTGTGCGCGACGCGGACGGCGTCCCCTACATCTACGCGCAGACCGATCTGGACGCCATGTTTGGCCTCGGCTATGTCCATGCCCAGGACCGCCTGTGGCAGATGGAATTTCAGCGCCGCGTCGGCGCCGGCCGCTTGTCGGAAGTTCTGGGCGAAGCCACGGTAGACACCGACAAATTCTTGCGCACGCTGGGGACCTACCGCGCGGCGCAGCAAGCCTGGGAGGCCCTATCGCCGCAAGCGCAGCAGGTGGTCAACGCGTACGTCGCCGGCATCAACGCCTACCTGGCGGCCAAACCGGCGCTGCCCATCGAGTTCACCATCCTGGGCTTTACCCCGGCGCCCTGGCAGCCGGTTGATTGTATGGTCTGGGCCAAGATGATGGCCTGGAACCTGGGCGGCGATTACGACGCGGAGCTGGTGCGAGCGCAAATTTACCAGGCGCTGGGCGAGGCGCGCGCGGCGCAGCTCTTCCCGACCTACCCCAGCAACGGCACGCTGATCGTGCCCAACCTGGGGCAAAGCGCGGGCGCCCTGGCTCATCTATCAACCGGCGTGCGCGCCATGCTGGGCGCGGATGCGCTCAACATCGGCAGCAACAACTGGGTGGTGAGCGGGGCGCGCACCACCACCGGCAAACCCTTGCTGGCCAATGATCCCCACCTGGGCGCGCAGATTCCCTCCATCTGGTATTTGGCCAGCATCCAGGGCAATCGTCTGCACGTCATCGGCGCCACCCTGCCCGGCATGCCGGGCGTGCCCACCGGCCACAATGACCGCGTGGCCTGGGGCGTCACCAACCTGGGGCCAGACGTGCAAGACCTCTATATGGAACGGATCAACCCAGCCAATCCCAACGAGGTAGAAGTGAACGGAGCCTGGCAGCCGCTGACCGTCATCAGCGAAACGATCCAGGTCAAGGGGCGCAAGGAGCCGATTTTCTGGGCTGCGCGCGCCAGCCGTCACGGCCCGCTCATCTCCGACGTGACCAGTGACGCCACGACGACCCTGGCCCTGCGCTGGACCGCGCTCGACGCCGGCGATACAACGATCGAGGCCTTCCTGGGGGTGATGTACGCGGCCAACTGGGACGAATTCCGCAACGCGCTGCGCGCTTATGTCACGCCGTCGCAGAACTTTGTCTATGCCGATGTGGACGGCAACATCGGCTATTACGGCCCTGGCCGCATTCCCATTCGCAAGCAGGGCAACGGCTTCATGCCCGTGCCAGGCTGGAACGATGACTATGCCTGGACCGGCTTCATTCCCTTCGATGATCTGCCCCACGATTTCAACCCGGCCAGCGGCTACATCGCCACGGCCAACAACAAGGTCGTGCCTGATGCGTACCCCTACTTTCTCGCCACCGATTGGGCGCCGCGCTATCGCGCCGCCCGCATCGTCGAGATGATCGAAGCCAAGCCCAAGCTGTCGCCCGACGACATCGCAGCTATGCAGGCCGATCAGAAGTCGCTGCAGGCGCTGGAGCTGCTGCCCTTCTTCCTGCAAACACCCACGGAGACGCCGCAGGAGGCGCAGGCGCTCGATCTCCTCAAGAACTGGGACGGCGTCATGCGCCAGGACAGCGCGGCCGCGGCCATCTACGCCGCCTGGCTGCTGCATCTGCAGCCGGCCCTGCTGCAGGATGACCTGGGCAAGACCCTGGGCGCGGACTACCTGGCCAGCTTCCATCCCACCTACCTGCTGCAAACGCTGGGCGAGGCCAACAGCCCCTGGTGCGACAACGTGTTGACGCCCGCGCGCGAGGATTGCCGCGCCACGCAGCACGTCGCCCTGCAGGAGGCGCTCAAGGACCTGACCGCGCGCATGGGCAGCAGCGACCTCAAGACCTGGCGTTGGGACAAAGTGCACGTGACCGAGTTCCCGCACAACCCCTTCGATCAGGTAAGCGCGCTGAAGAACATCTTCAGCCGGCAGATTCCGAATGGCGGCGACGGCTCCACCGTCAATGTGGGGCCATTCCGCCCCAGCCAGCCGTTCGTGCAGCGCCACGTGCCCTCCATTCGCCAGATCAGCGATCTGAGCGATTGGAACAGCAGCCGCTTCATGCACACCACCGGTCAGTCGGGCAACGTGCTGAGCAATCACTACGACGATTTGATCGCCCGCTGGCAAAAGGTGGAATACCTGCCGATGGTCTTCGACCGTGACAAGGTCAAAGCGGTCAGCACGCTGCAGCTGCAGCCGTAATCAGGTCAGAAGTTCAACTTCTTGTAGAAGTTGAACTTCTATCCGTCAGACGTTCAACTTCTGGTAGAAGTTGAACGTCTACGCAACGATCCATGAACAGCATCAAACCCGCCGCTGACGGTGCGCGAGCTGGCGGCGGCGTGCGACGACGCCCCAACGGAGACCGCACCTGACCCCATGCATCAATTCGGCGACGATGAAGGGTTGAAAACATGAACCCACGTTTCACCATCACTAATGCGATAGCTGGCGGGCTGGCACGGATCGAGCGGGCGCGGGGCTTCCTGGACGCGGCGACGCTGTCTGAGGCATGGCTACGGCGGATGAGCGAGCGGGCGCTCCTGCTCGAAGCCCACCACAGCACCCACATCGAGGGAACGCGGCTGACGCTGGACCAGTCGACGCGCTTGCTGGCCGGCGAGGCCGTTCCCTCCGCCGATGCAGACGATGTGCGAGAGCTCCTGAACTACCGCGCAGCGTTCGATCTTGTCTCGGACTACCTCAACTCGGGCGATCCGATCACCGAAGGATTGATCCGCGAGATTCACCGACGCCTCGTGCAAGGCGTGCGCGGCGGCTCAGCTCGGCCGGGAGAGTATCGGCTGGCCCAGAACTATGTCGTCAACGCCGCCACGCGCGCCATCCTCTACACACCACCGCCGCCGGGCGACGTGCCCGAGCTGATGCGCGACCTCGTGGCGTGGCTGAACATGCCCAGCGACATCCACCCCGTGCTCGTCGGAGGCATCGCCCAGTACCAGCTCGTACACATCCACCCATTCCTGGACGGCAACGGACGCACATCGCGCTTGCTTTCCACGCTTTGCCTCTATCGCACCGGTTACGACTTCCGGCGTCTGTTCACCCTGAGCGAGTACTACGACCGCGACCGCCCGGCCTTCTATCGCGCCATTCGCGCCGTCGCCCTGGACGAGCTTGACCTGACCCCGTGGCTGGAGTACTTCGTCGCTGGCCTGGACATTCAACTGGCTGAGGTGCGAGAGCGGGGCCGACAGGCCATTCTGGTTGACGTAGCCGCCCAGGAGCACAGTCTCAACGGGCGGCAGGCTGAAGTGCTACGGGTGTTGTCTACCGAAGGTCAGATGACCATCCGCGACCTCGAGCAGCGATTCCCCGGTGTGGCCCGTCGAACGTTGCAGCGCGACCTTAAGCTGCTGGTTGCCCAGGGCCTCGTCGGCGATGATGAAGCGCCCGCCACCGACCCGAACCGGCGCTACAGGTTGAACCTGGAGCTGTGACAAGCTGTGACATCGAGCTGTGACAAGGCCCTTGCGGAGAGCGATTGAGCCATGACCACCACCGACACTGATGAACGCGACCTCGAGCGCCTGAACTGTACGGCGCTGACCGGCTCGGCCTGTGATCCAGGGACGGTCAAGGCGGATCCGATAAAAACCTACCCGCCGCTGACGCGGCGCGAGCTGGCCGCGCTGAAAGGAGCCAACCACGAATGAACACGAATGAACACGAATTGATTTTGAAAGAGGAGGTTTATAAGATTGTTGGGGCGGCGATGGAGGTGTCGAATGAGTTGGGGGCCGGTTTTCTGGAAGCGGTCTATCAGGAAGCGCTCGGGATCGAGTTGAAAAGCCGCAGTCTCCCCTTTGTTGCTAAACCAACCATCAGAATCGCTTACAAAGGACATATCCTGGTCAAAGAATATGTCCCTGATTTTATTTGTTACGATCAGATCATTGTCGAAATCAAGGCGATCAAGGAACTAACCACTATCGAACAGGCGCAGTTGCTCAACTACCTGAAAGCGACCCGCAAACCCGTTGGGCTTCTGCTCAATTTTGGCGCACCCAAGCTGGAATGGAAACGCATGGTTTTCAACCAGCCCGATATTCGCGTTCATTAGCGTTCATTCGTGGTCGAAGAAAGGGAAAACCGCGAATGAACACGAATACACACGAATTGATTGTACTGAAATGAAAACGCATGGTTTTCAACCAGCCCGATATTCGCGTTCATTCGCGTTCATTCGTGGTCGAAGAAAGGGAAAACCGCGAATGAACACGAATACACACG
>DAISHS010000116.1:0-1037 GCA_036822415.1 Chloroflexota bacterium | reverse complement strand
AATTAATTGTACTGAAATGGAAACGCATGGTTTTCAATGATATTCGCGTTCATTAGCGTTCATTCGTGGTTAAAAAAGAACCAACCGCGAATGAACGCGAATACACGCGAATTAATTGTACTGAAATGGAAACGCATGGTTTTCAATGATATTCGTGTTCATTCGCGTTCATTCGTGGTTGAAAAAGAGCTGCGTCGCGCGCCGGGGCTGCTGCCGCCGCTCACCGCGCCGGCTGGCCGCGCCAGCGGCGTCAGGCGCACGGCGCACACTTTGTAATCAGGAATCTTCGCCAGCGGATCGAGGTCGTGCAGCGTCAGCTCGTTGGCCGCGGCCTCGGCAAAGTGAAAGGGCAAAAAGACGGTGCCTTGCGGCGAGCGCCCCGTCACCAACACCTTACATTCGATGCCGCCGCGGCGCGATTTCACCTCAACCCACGACCCTGAATTCAGGGCCAGCGCCGCGGCGTCCTCCGGATGCACCTCCACCACCGCCTCCGGGTAGATATCGTCCAGCTTCGAGCGCCGCGTCATCGTGCCGCCATGCCAGTGAAAAAGCACGCGCCCCGTGGATAGGATCAGCGGGAAATCGGCGTCCGGCAGCTCGTGCGGCTGCAGGAACTCCAGGCTGTGGAACTTACCGCGGCCGCGCGGGAAACTGTCGGCAAACAGATAGGGCGTGCCCGCATGATCGGCCGTGGGGCAGGGCCAGTGCACGCCCCCTTCGGCTTCGAGCCGCGCATAGCTGATGCCCTGGAAAGGCGGGGTCAGGCGCGCCATCTCCTGCCAGATGGCGGCCGGG
Organism: Chloroflexota bacterium; assembly: GCA_036822415.1. Classification (GTDB taxonomy): domain Bacteria; phylum Chloroflexota; class Anaerolineae; order SSC4; family Amarolineaceae; genus Amarolinea. The sequence continues at coordinate 239 of DAISHS010000116.1, read as the reverse complement.
TGGTCATAGGCAAAGCCGGCCAGCGCGCCCAGGGACAGATCGGCCACCGCGGCCGGCGCGGCGACCGGCCGCTCGCCGCTTCCTGCCCGATTCTTCGTCAGAGCACTCATGAAACCTTCTCTCGAGCCTTGCTCGCCCGTCCGCTCAGATGACTTCCGGCGCGAGCGAAACGATCTTCATGAAGCGCTTCGCGCGAAGCTCGCGCGCGATCGGCCCGAAGATGCGGGTGCCGACCGGCT
>DAISHS010000115.1:0-11779 GCA_036822415.1 Chloroflexota bacterium | reverse complement strand
CCATCCGTGAGGGTGGACGCACCGTGGGCGCCGGCGTCATCACCAAGATGATGAATTAACATCCGCAAAGAGGGTGGGAACAAGAGAGAAGCCCCATGACGCTTCTCTCTTGCTAAATCCTCGGCCCAGGAGGAAGCATGGCGAAGCAACGAATCCGCATTAAACTCAAGGCGTACGATCATCGAGTCCTGGATAGCTCAGCGGCACAGATTGTGGATGTGGCAGAGCAGACCGGCGCGAATGTGGTTGGGCCTGTCCCGCTGCCCACGCGCATCGAGAAGTTTACGGTCAATCGTTCGACCTTTATTGACAAAGACTCGCGTGAACAGTTCGAAATTCGTACGCACAAGCGTTTGATTGATGTGATTGATCCAGGCCAGAAGACCATTGATAAGTTGATGCATTTGAATCTTCCGGCAGGCGTTGATATCGAAATTAAACTGTAAAAACAAAACATAAACGACGTGACGAAGCTGTGGTTTCGTCACCTTGTCTGTACCGTCAATAACCTGACACGAGACGGTACGGGGGACGACTAGTCTGTCAGCCCGCGCTGCCATGAACGGTCCCACCACGTAAACGCCATGCGGCGCGAATTGATCTTGATTCGCCGCGTGGCGCAACTGGAGGGCGCCTGGCAGCTAAAAGCGAGACAGGCGCCCTCCAGTTGTTTATGTGGGGCCATCGAAGTCCGGAGCAGCCGGAGCCAGGCGACGGCTTTGCGCCGTGATGACCAAATAAAGGAGGATGGGGAGTTAGGATGATGCGGTGGAGTCAGGCCGCCGGCAGTCCTCACTTCCGCGACCGTATGAAGGGTATTATTGGCAGAAAGATCGGTATGATGCAGGTGTTCACCGAGAAGGGCAACGTTGTCCCGGTGACTGTCATCGAGGCTGGGCCGTGCTACGTCACCCAGGTTCGTACAGTGGAAAAGGACGGCTACGCCGCGGTGCAGCTTGGTTTCGATGAAGTAAAGCCAAGACGACTGACCAAGGGCGAGCTTGGTCACCTGCGCACGAAGAACGTGGTGTCCCTGCGCACCCTGCGCGAGTTTCGCGCCTATCGCAACGACAAGATCGAGTGGCAGGTGGGTCAGAAGATCGTGGCTGACGTATTTGCCGCAGGTGATGTGATAGACGTCACCGGTCTTTCGAAGGGACGCGGTTTTCAGGGCGGTATGCGACGCCATAATTTTCGCGGCGGGCCGAAAACGCACGGTCAATCCGACCGCCAGCGCTCGCCCGGCTCCATCGGCGCCGGCACGACCCCTGGCCGCGTCGAGAAGGGCACCCGCATGGCGGGGCACATGGGCGCGGCGCGCGTGACGGTGAGTAACCTGCGCGTGGTCAAGGTAGACGCCGAGCGCAATCTGCTTTTGGTGCGGGGCGCTGTGCCTGGCGCCAAAAATGGCCTGCTGTTTATCCGGGCGGCGCGCAAAGCAGGTTAATGGGCGCCGGAGGAAAGAATCATGCAAGTACCAGTTCATAACATTAGTGGCGAAGTAGTCGGGCAAGTTGAATTGCGCGACGACATCTTTGCGGCGCCAGTGAATCGTTCTGTGATGCACCAGGCGCTTGTGCGCCAGCTTGCCAACGCCCATTTAGGCACTCATGACAGCAAGACGCGTTCAGAGGTCAGCGGCGGTGGCAAGAAGCCGTGGCGCCAAAAGGGCACGGGGCGCGCTCGTCAGGGCAGCACGCGTGCGCCGCATTGGCGGCATGGCGGCGTGGCTTTTGGCCCGACGCCGCACGCCTACACGCAAGACATGCCGCGCAAGATGCGGCGCCTCGCCATGCGCTCTGCGCTGTCAGTCAAAGCGGCTGGCCAACAGATCGTGGTCGTCGAGGGGTTTAGCCTGGAAGCGCCTAAGACAAAGACCATTGTTCAATTCCTTAACAAGGTTGAAGCCAAGCGGAGTGCTCTCATTCTGCTGCCCGAACGCAATGAAACCCTGGAAATGTCGGCGCGCAATCTTCCCCATGTGAAGACCTTACGCGCGGGCTATCTCAACGTGCGCGACCTGCTGGGTTACGAGACCCTGGTGTTGCCTTTGGCGGCGCTTGAGCAGATCGAATCTTTCCTGGTGGACTGAGGCGGAGGAAACGAGCTATGCATATCTATGAAGTCCTCAAGCGACCGTTGATTACAGAAAAAACGATGCTTCAGCGTGAACTGTCTAATCACTACGCGTTTGAAATTGACCGTCGAGCCAATCGCCATCAGGTCAAAGAGGCGGTCGAGGCGGTTTTTCCAAACGTGAACGTTTTGGATGTCCGCATCACCAATATGCCGGCCAAGTACAAGCGTTCTGGCCGCCGACAAACCGTGCGGCATAGCGTCTGGAAGAAAGCCTATGTCACCCTGGCGCCTGGGCAGTCAATCCAGGTGTTCGAAGGCGTGTAACGAGGAGTTTTAAGCGATGGGAATCAAGATCTATCGGCCCACCTCGGCGGGCCGGCGCGGCATGAGCGTTGCAACTTTCGATGAAATTACGTCGAAGGTGCAGCCAGAGCGCTCATTGCTCACCGGTGTTCGCAAGCGCGGCGGACGTAACCATCAGGGCCGGATAACCGTACGCCATCAGGGCGGTGGGCACAAGCAGAGCTACCGCTTGATTGACTTTCGTCGCGATAAGGTCGGCATCCTGGCCCGCGTCGAGAGTATCGAATATGACCCTAACCGGACGGCGCGCATTGCCAAGCTCGTGTACGCCGACGGCGAGAAGCGCTATATCCTGGCGCCCCTGGGAGTGCAGGTGGGCGACAAATTGATGTCAGGACCGGACGCCGAAGTGCGCAGCGGCAATGCGTTGCCGATTGCCAACTTACCGCTCGGCTCCGTGATCCACAACATCGAATTGCAGCCCGGCCGCGGCGGCCAGCTCGTGCGTTCGGCTGGCGTCTCGGCGCAGCTGGTGGCGAAAGAAGGCCAGTACGCGCAGGTGCGTTTGCCTTCGGGCGAAGTACGCCTGATCAACATTCTTTGTATGGCAACGATTGGCCAGGTTGGTAACACCGATCACGCCAATCTCAATTGGGGTAAAGCGGGCCGGCTGCGCTGGCGCGGTAAACGCCCGCAGGTGCGTGGCATTGCCATGGATCCCAGTTCTCACCCGCACGGCGGCGGCGAAGGTCGTTCACCGATCGGTATGCCCGGGCCCAAGACGCCGTGGGGCAAGCCAGCCCTGGGCTATAAGACGCGCAAGAATAAGCGTACGGCCAGCATGATCGTGCGCCGGCGCAGCGCGGGTCGTCTGAAGTAAGCGAGGGTGAGGAGGATTTACCAGTGTCACGTTCATTGAAAAAGGGACCGTTTGTAGACCCGAAGCTGCTGAAGAAGATTGAAGCGATGAATCGCCGGGGCGAGAAGCGTGTGCTCAAGACCTGGTCGCGCGACTCAACGATCTTCCCGCAGTTCGTGGGCCATACCATGGCCGTGCATGATGGCAAGCGCCATGTGCCGATTTACATTACTGAGAATATGGTAGGACACAAGTTGGGTGAGTTTGCGCCGACGCGCTTCTTCCGCGGTCATGCGGCCAAGGAAAAGCCAACGAAGGTGGCTGCGAAGCCGGCAGGAGGGAAGTAAGCATGAGTGACGTGGTAACCGTAAAAGCGACCACCAAGCATGTGGGCCTGTCGGCGCAAAAGGTGCGCCTGGTGGTTGATCAGGTGCGTGGTCGTCGGGCGACTGAAGCGTTAGCCTATCTCGCCGTTCTACCGCAAGCTGCGGCCAGACCCGTCGCTGCCACCATCAAGTCGGCGATGGCGAGCGCGGAAGAGAATCTTGGCTTGAACCAGGAAGACATGGTCGTAAGCGAAATTTGGGCCGACATGGGATCAATTCGCAAATGGCGGCGTTTTGGTGCGCGCGGGCGCTTCAAGCCGATTGTGCGCCGCAGCTCTCACATCAGTGTCGTATTGACCGAAGAAACGAACGCATAGGTTTGCGGACAGATCACACAACATGTGCCGGCTTGACGGCAACGATTTCTTGACATCTGGCTTGCGGGTCATGGGCTGTGGCAGCCCAGGGGCCGGTAAGCCCAGGATACGGAGGACGCTTTGGGTCGCAAGGTTCATCCAATTGGTTTTAGATTAGGGATCATTCGTGATCATCAGACCCGCTGGTTTGCATCGGGTCAGCGCTATGTGCAACAATTGCAAGAGGATCGCACCATCCGCCAAATGGTGACGAAGCTGATAACGGGCGCCGGCATCTCGTTGCTGGAGATTGAACGTTTCCCAAACCAGGTGGCGTTGCGCGTCCACACGGCCAAGCCAGGGATCATCATCGGACGCAAGGGCGCCAATGTCAATGATCTGCGCACCAAGCTGCAGACCCTGACCGGTAAGAAGGTCAAGATTGACATTGAAGAGATCGAGCGGCCGGAGCTGGATGCTTATCTGGTTAGCCAGAGTATTGCGGAGCAGCTTGAGAAGCGTATCTCTTACAAGCGCGCGATGAAGCAGGCGGTGACGCGGGCGATGCGTTTAGGGGCGAAGGGCATCATGATCACCTGCAGCGGGCGTCTGGCCGGCTCAGAAATGGCCCGCCGTGACTCGGTGCGTGATGGCCAGATTCCGCGCCATACGCTGCGTGCCAACATTGACTACTCTTATTCCGAAGCCTTGACCACCTTCGGCCGCATCGGCATCAAGGTGTGGATTTATAAAGGCGAGGTTCTGCCTGGCATGGAGCGCCCCAGTGAGACCAAGCCAGTGCGGACGATGGAGTAAGCCAGCGTCTGGCAGGGCTGGCGGCGACTGGCCTACGGGCTGCGCCTGCAAGCCTTAACATTTAGGAGCAAATGAACGATGTTAATGCCGAAGCGTGTCAAATACCGCAAAATGCACCGTGGCCACATGCGTGGCACGGCCGGCCGGGGCAACCAGGTTTCCTTCGGTGAGTACGGCCTGCAGGCGCTGGAGCCGTGCTGGATGACCAGCCGTCAGATTGAAGCGGCTCGCCGCACGATCGTGCGCTTCATCCGCCGTGGGGGTAAGCTGTGGATTCGTGTCTTCCCTGACAAACCGGTGACCAAAAAGGCGGCCGAAACCCGCATGGGTAGCGGTAAAGGGGCGGTAGATCACTGGGTGGCGGTTGTACGTCCAGGACTGATGTTGTTTGAATTGGCCGGTGTGACAGAAGAGACGGCGAAAGAGGCTTTCCAGTTGGCCTCCTACAAACTGCCGATCAGGACCCAGCTCGTGTCCCGTGCTGCAGAGTCAGCGGCACCGGAAGTAGAGGCTGTGACGGCCGGCGTCGCTGCGTAGTCAAGAGGAGCTCATGATGCTGTCAAAAGAAATTCGTGCGCTGACAACCGATGAGGTTGGCGTCAAGCTGGACACCGCTTATCAGGAGCTGTTCAATCTGCGCTTTCAGATGTCAACCGGTCAGATGAAGAACACCACTCGTCTGACGCTGGTCAAGCGCGATATTGCGCGCTTGAAGACGATTCTGCGTGAGCGCGAATTAGAAGCCTGGTATGCCGCAGAGCATACGGCCTGAAAGCTGACGCCGGAGGGGAAGAATTATGCGTGAACAGCGTAAAACATTGGTTGGCCGCGTTGCCAGCAATAAGATGGACAAAACGGTGGTGGTGACGGTAGAACGTGTGCGTCGCCACGCGCTGTACGGCAAGGTTATCAAAATCACGCGTCGCTTTATGGCGCATGACGAGAATAATGCCTGCCAGATTGGCGATATGGTGCGCATCCTGGAATCTCAGCCGCTAAGCCGTCACAAGCGATGGGTCGTGGCGGAGATTATGAATCGCTCGAACCAGGAAGTAGCTTGAGCTGTTTTCCGTAACTGCGCCGCCTTTCGTGCTGGCATGACAACCAGCAGGGCAGCGATAAACAGCAGTTCGGTGATTCACAGAAAAGGAGACGACAATGATTCAGCAGGAAAGCCGGCTGGTTGTTGCAGATAATACGGGCGCAAAGGAAATCCTGTGCATTCGTGTCAAGGGTGGATCTACGCGTCGCTACGCTGCCGTGGGTGACATCATCATCGCTTCGGTCAAACAAGCCGCGCCCAATGGCTCGGTGAAGAAGGGTGACGTGGTGCGCGCCGTCGTCGTGCGCACGGCACGCGGTTATGGCCGCTCTGATGGTTCCTACATCAAGTTCGATGATAACGCGGCGGTTATTATTGATGAAGCCAAAAACCCGAAGGGGACGCGCATCTTTGGCCCTGTAGCCCGTGAGTTGCGCGAGCGTGGCTTTATGAAAATCGTGTCGCTGGCTCCCGAAACGCTTTGAGACACGGCAGCAAGAGCCAACGCAAGTAGACATAAGCGGAATAACGAGGAGAGCCGGGCTATGAAAATCAAAAAAGGCGACACGGTTGAAGTCATTCGCGGTGAGCATCGCGGGGCGCGCGGCAAAGTAAATACGGTTATTGTAGGCAAGGATAAATTCGGCCGCAAAGACCCTGATAACGTCCGTGTTGTGGTCGCAGGCGTCAACCTGATCATCAAGCATCAGCGACGCACCGGCGATGTACGCACGCAGGTTGGCCGGATTGAACGCGAGGCGCCCATTCACGTTTCCAACGTGATGCTGGTTTCGCCCAAGACCAATGAACCGGTGCGTGTTGCTTTCCAGGTAGATGCCGATGGCCGTAAGGTGCGCCGCGAAGCGGGCACTGATGAAGCTATTGATTGATGATGGCGAAAAGACGGAGTAAACGATGAACGCACAACCAAAACTGAAGGTGCGCTATCAAAACGACATCGTGAAGGCCATGCGTGAAGAGTTTGGCTATCAGAATGTCAATGAAGTGCCGCGTCTCGAAAAGATCGTGGTGAACATCGGCCTGGGCGAAGCGCTGCAAAATGCCAAGGCGTTGGAAGCGGCCGCGGGCGACCTGGCGACGATCACCGGGCAGAAGCCGGTGATTACGAAGGCGCGACGTTCGATTGCCACCTTCAAGCTGCGTGAGGGTAATGCCATTGGGGCCAAGGTGACGTTACGCGGGATCCGCATGTACGAATTCCTGGACAGGCTGTGCAATATCGCCCTGGCGCGTCAACGTGACTTTCGCGGCGTCTCGCCGGATGGCTTCGATGGGCGCGGCAACTACAGCCTGGGGCTGCGCGAACAGCTCATCTGGCCGGAAATTGATTATGACAAAATTGACCGGGTGCGTGGCATGGAAATTACCGTGGTCACAACGGCCAAGACGGACGACGAAGGGCGCCGGCTGTTGCAGCTGTTTGGGATGCCATTCCGAGCGCGGTAACATCCCTGGCAACGCCCGCGAAGGGAAGTAAGATGCGGTCGTCGGTTGAGAGACCAATGAGAACGAGGAGATACTGTGGCCAAGAAGTCAATCGTCATTAAGGAAACACGTCGTAAGTATGCCGTGCGTGTGCGTAATCGCTGCAAGATCTGCGGACGCCCACGCGCCTATATGCGGCGTTTTGGCTTGTGCCGTATCTGTTTCCGCCAAGAAGCCTTGGTGGGGCGGCTGCCGGGCGTGGTGAAGTCGAGCTGGTGATTCTACTGCTGCCATTGTTGGGCAATGGCTGGTTGAAGCAAGCCCAGGCGCCGCGCCGGCGCCTCTTCGTGGGTTCAGGAAGCGATATTAGTAGGACCACCAGGAGTGCTCGAGGCACTAACCAGTGTGTCCGCGGGAGTGAAAGACGATGATTAATGATCCGATTGCGGATATGTTGACACGCATTCGCAATGCGCTGTTGGCTCGGCATCGCCAAGTGCTGATCCCCAGCTCGAAGATGAAGGTTGCCATTGCGCGCCTTCTCAAGGAAGAGGGTTTTATTCAGCACTATGACGTTACGCGCGACCGTCCGCAGCCGATGCTTCGCATCATTCTGAAATATGATAAAAACCGCAAACCAGTGCTCTCTGGCTTAAAGCGCGTGAGCAAGCCAGGCTGCCGTGTGTATACACCGTACCGCGAAATCCCCTGGGTGCTCAGCGGAATGGGTGTTGCCATCTTGACAACCCCGCGCGGGATGATGACGGATCGCCAGGCACGACGTGCGCATCTCGGCGGCGAAGTGCTGTGCTACGTCTGGTAAGCAGCGGAAACTTGCGAGGGAACTATGTCAAGACTTGGTAAACTACCCATTCAGTTGCCCAAAGGCGTGTCCGTGGACATTGCCGCCGGCAACGAAGTGACTGTGAAGGGGCCGCGCGGTACGCTGAGCAGGCAATTCCCAACCAACATTGGGATCGCTCTGGCCGACGACGCCGTGACTGTCAATCGTTACGCCGAAAACCGCTTTCAGCGGGCGGCTCATGGTCTGGTGCGCGCCCTGATGAATAATATGGTGGTCGGCGTGTCGAGCGGATTCAAAAAAGAGCTGGACATCATTGGGGTTGGCTACCGGGCCGAAATACAGGGTAAGAACCTGATGCTCTATGTCGGTTACTCTCATCCTGTGGAATTCCCGCCGCCGCCAGGAATCGCCTTCGCCGTGACGCCGACGCCCGATAAGAACGTGCGCGTGACCGTGGAAGGCGCTGACAAAGAAGTGGTCGGCGAAACGGCCGCGCGTATCCGTCGTATTCGTCCTCCTGAGCCTTACAAGGGCAAGGGCATCCGCTATGTCGGTGAGGTCGTTCGCATCAAGGCGGGCAAGGCCGGCAAAGTTGGCAAGGGCGGCAAATAAGGGAGTAACGACTCATGGCAAATAATGACAGTGCAATCGCACGTACACGACGGCATGCACGTATTCGTCGCCGCGTGGTGGGGACCGCGCAGCGGCCGCGTTTGAATGTGTTCCGCAGCCTGGAGCACATCTATGCCCAGATCATTGATGACGAGCAAGGGCACACCCTGGTCTCTGCCTCGACAGTAGACCCGGAGACGCGTACACGCGCTGTTGGACTCAACAAAGTCGCGCAGGCCACGCTCGTGGGCGAGGTCATCGCGGAGCGAGCGCTGGCCGCAGGAATTAAGCAAGTTGTGTTCGACCGGGGCGGCTATATTTATCATGGCCGTGTCAAGGCGCTGGCCGAAGGCTCGCGCGCCAAGGGTTTGGATTTCTAACGCCGGAGCCGAGCAGGAGGATACATGCCTGAGAAGAAGAGAGAACGCGAACAGCGACGCAATCGCGAGGAAGAACGCGATCAATTCGACGAGCGCGTGGTGCACATTGCCCGCACGGCCAAGGTCGTCAAGGGCGGCCGCCGTTTTACTTTCCGCGCCGTGGTCGTGGTGGGTGATAACAACGGTAAGGTCGGCATCGGCATCGGCAAGGCCCGTGAAGTGCCCGATGCAATTCGCAAGGGCACCGAGCGTGCTCATAAAGATATGCGCCCTGTGCCGCTGGCCGGACGCACGATTCCGCATGAAGTCCGCGTACGCTTTGGCGCGGCCGAGGTCTTACTCAAGCCGGCGTCGCCAGGCACGGGCGTTATCGCGGGCGGTGGTATCCGCGCCGTGGTGGAAGCCGCTGGAATCAAAGACATTCTGACTAAATCACTGGGCAGCAGCAATATGCTCAATGTGGTCAAGGCGACCCATGCCGCGCTCAACGCGCTCAAGGACGTTGAAGCGGAAGCATTGCGTCGCGGTAAGCCGGCTGACGCCCTGCTGCCGTTCTGGAGGCAAAAGAAAGATGCCGAACAAGGATAATGCGAACGGGCGCCTGCGTGTGACCTACGTGAAGAGCGCTATCGGCTATGAGAAGAGTCAAAAAGGAACGATCCTGGCGCTGGGGCTTCGCCGCTTGGGTCAGACGGTCGAACATACCGATACCCCGATGATTCGGGGCATGATCGCGAAGGTTCCGCATCTGGTCCGCGTCGAAGAAATTAGCGCCTGAGTAGGGGGAAGTTATGCAATTACATGATCTCAAGCCGACGGCTGGGGCCAAGCAGCCACGCGTACGCGTGGGACGCGGCAGCGGCGCTGGGCGCGGCAAGACAGCCGGTAAGGGCACGAAAGGTCAGAATGCGCGTAGCGGGCGCAGCGTCGCACCGTACTTCGAAGGCGGTCAGCTGCCGTTGGTGCGCCGGTTGCCACACCTGGCCGGCTTCAATAACGTATGGCGCATCGAGTTCAAGCCGGTCAACCTTGAGCGGCTGACGACCTTCGAGGCTGGCAGTGTCGTTTCGCCAGAGACGCTGGCCGCCACTGGCATCATCAAGCCGGCTGATAAACGCGTGGCTATTTTGGGACGCGGCGAGATTGATCGTCCGCTGACCGTCAAGGCTCACCGCATTTCGGCCAGCGCTCGCCAAAAAATCGAAGCGGCTGGCGGCACCGTCGAAGCGTTGCCATTCGAAAATAAGCACGAACCGCGCTAAGGCGTTGCCCGTAGAGACAGGTGGCTGTACGACCTGCTTTGCGGCGACGGGCTTATAAGGAGGCCAATTCCATATGCAAATGCTGCAAGCCGTGCGCAACGCCTTTAAGTTGCCCGACTTACGCCGGAAGCTGTTGATCACCTTTCTGATCCTGGTGGTCTACCGCCTGGCCGCTCACGTGCCAGTGACCGGCGTCAATGCCGAGGGATTACGTCAGCTGTTCCAGACCAACCAACTTCTGGGCCTGCTGGATATGTTCTCCGGCGGCGCTATGTCGAATTTCTCGGTGATGGCGATGGGCGTTTACCCCTATATCACAGCGTCCATCATCATGCAGCTGTTGATTCCGATCGTGCCGCGACTCGAAGCGCTGCAAAAGGAAGGCGAGGCTGGCCGCAATCGCCTCAACCAATATCAAAACTGGTTGACGATTCCCCTGGCTGCTTTGCAGGCCTATGGTCAGGCCACGATCCTGACGCGGTCGCAGACCTCGGGCGCGCCGGTTTTGTCTACATTCGGGTTTGCACAATACCCGTTGGAGACATTGACGACCATTATTGTGCTGACAGCCGGCACGATGTTTGCCATCTGGTTGGGTGAGTTGATCACCGAGCAAGGTATTGGCAATGGCGTCTCGATTATCATTTTTGGCGGCATCGTCGCCCGCGTGCCCCAATCGGTGGGCAACCTGTTGGCGAACAATCCGCTTTCGCTGGTGGTCTTCCTCGTCGTCACCGTTGTGACGGTGGCGGTGATCGTCATTGTGCAGGAAGGACAGCGCCGCATTCCGGTGCAGTACGGCAAGCGCGTCCGCGTGATGCGCGGCAACCGTCTGATGATGGTCGGCGGGCAGAGCACGCACGTCCCGTTGCGCGTCAATTCGGCTGGCATGATTCCGTTGATCTTTGCGCAGAGCATCATGATCTTTCCGGGCACGATTGCCAGCTATTTCGTCTACTCGGCGAATGCGACGGTTGCCAAAGTCGCCACCTGGATTTCGACGACGTTCAGCCCACAGAGCAATCTGTACTGGATTTTGTACTTCTTCCTGGTGCTTGGCTTTACGTACTTTTATACAAGCGTGGTTTTCCAGCAGCAGAATCTACCGGATACCCTGCAGAAGCAAGGTGGCTTCGTGCCCGGTATTCGTCCAGGTAAGCCGACGGAGACTTACCTCAACGGAGTGCTCAATCGCATCACGTTGGTCGGCGCCGTCTTCCTGGGCCTGGTGGCGGTTCTGCCCTGGCTCACCCGTGACCTGACGGAGACCACCACCATGTTGATCACGAGCACCGGTATGCTGATCGTCGTCGGTGTGGTGCTGGACACGATGAAGCAGCTGGAAGCGCAGCTGATGATGCGCCACTATGAAGGCTTCATCAAGTAATTGTGGTGCGATTGCATCAGGCAGATGGATCGAGAGGAAACCCGTGCGCAGCCGCCTGCAAGATGGCTGGCTGTGAGAAAAGTGTCCCAATTGTGACGTGTCAGGC
>DAISHS010000114.1:0-11793 GCA_036822415.1 Chloroflexota bacterium | reverse complement strand
CGCCTGCCGGATGGACTTGGGCAGCGTGATCTGACCCTTGGAGGTCAGCGTCGCAACTTCGTGAATGGCAGGCATGGAGGCTCTCCTGATCGCAATGCCTGCATTGTAAGGAAATATCCTTACCAAGTCAATGAGAGACGGCAACTCGCGGTTTATGACTTCAATGCACCTGGACGCCCAGCACGTTGAACACCGCCTCGGCCACGTCGTCGATCGTGCCATGCGTCACCGCCTCCACCGGTGAGCGACAGCCTAAGCCTTCGAGCGGTTCGGACAGTGCGCGGTAGATCGTCCAGTGGTCGATGCCCTCGACCTCCTGAAGCACGGTTTGGGTCAACTGCTGCTTCACCGGGTCGAGCTGCCAGTCGGGCAGTTTCTGGCCTCGCGGCCCCACGTTCAGCGCCAGCAGCCGACGGGCGAGGATGTCCTTGTAGATCTGCTGGCGCGACTTGTCCGCCAGCTTGGCGTACTCCGCGGGCGGCAGGTTGTGCGGCTGGTTGAAGGTTTCCAGCAGCACGGCGCGGCCTCGCTGGACGTCGGTTTCAGTCGGCGCCCAGCGCGTCTCAGCGCGCAGCGCAGCCGTCTTACGCTTCAAGGCGTGCTCCACCGTTTCACCTTCGAGGTTGGCTGGCAGCTTTACCGCCTCCACGCGCTCGTGAATGAACGCCTGCAACTCGGCCGCGAAAGCCGGCGCATCCCGGATTTCGACGGTATCCGCGAAGCGGCGCACATCCTCCACGGTGACACGCGGCAGACGGTCGGCAATGAATTCAATGGCGGTGGGCATGGTCATCTCCCAGGTAGGTTTGAGACAGGACTTACTCTAGTCTCCTTTGTCGCATTTGTCAACTTTGACGCCTAGAGAGCAACCTACCTGGCGAAAACAGCGTCTCCGCAGCATAGGCCGAGGCCAGCGGCTGGTCGCCGCGCAATCCATTCGTGCGGGTTCCACATTGACGCTGGAACCGCAACCCAGGCCCCGCTATACCGAAACGGTTAAAGGCCAAAGGGCCGAAACGGCAAGGGAATGGGGTGCAAGGGGAAAGGCCCTACCTCGAAAAGGCAAAAAGGCCTCCCGGTCGGCCCGCCACAGGACACCCGCATGCTCTCCCTGTTCCAGCGAAAACGGCCCCCGGTCGCCGGCGCGCCACCGCCAGCACCCGCCACCGTCCTCCCGAAAGGGTTGATGCGGCCCGAGTCGGCCGCATCGCTGCTGGCCACCCCGCGCCGGCAGAAGCTGCTGGAGCACATTTGGCAGCGCACCTCGCTGTCGCGCAGGCAATTCGCCACGCTGTACCGAGCGCCCCTGGAACGCTACGCCGAGCTGGTCCAGGCCTTCCCGGCCTCCGAGGCGCATCACCATGCCTATCTGGGCGGCATGCTCGACCACGGCCTCGAAATCGTCGCCTACAGTCTGAAACTGCGGCAGTCCCATCTGCTGCCCATCGGCGCCAGCCCCGAAGACCAAGCGGCACAGTCCGAAGCCTGGACCGCCGCCGTCGCCTACGCCGCGCTGCTGCACGACATCGGCAAGATCGCCGTCGATCTGCACGTCGAGCTGGCCGACGGCAGCATCTGGCACCCTTGGCACGGCCCGCTGCGCCAGCCATACCGATTCCGCTACCGCGACGATCGCGAGTACCGCCTGCACAGCGCCGCGACAGGTTTGCTCTACCACCAACTGCTCGACCGTGAGGCCCTGGACTGGCTCAGCGGCTATCCGTCCCTGTGGGCACCACTGCTCTACGTCCTGGCCGGGCAGTACGAGCACGCCGGCGTACTGGGCGAACTTGTCGTGCAGGCAGACCGGGCCTCGGTGGCCCAGGAGCTGGGCGGCGATCCGGCCCGCGCCATGGCTGCGCCCAAGCACGCGCTGCAGCGCAAGCTGCTCGACGGGTTGCGCTACCTGCTCAAGGAACAGTTGAAACTGAACCAGCCGGAAGCCTCCGATGGCTGGCTCACCGACGATGCCCTGTGGCTGGTGAGCAAAACGGTCTCGGACAAACTGCGTGCGCACCTGCTGTCCCAAGGCGTCGATGGCATCCCTGCGAACAACACCGCGGTGTTCAACGTCCTCCAGGATCACGGCATGTTGCAGCCGGCGCCCGACGGCAAGGCTATTTGGCGCGCGACCATAACCAGTTCCACCGGCTGGTCCCACTCGTTCACCCTGTTGCGCCTCGCTCCTGCGCTGATCTGGGAATCTGGCGAGCGACCGACGCCTTTTGCAGGCACGGTAGCGATCGACGCGGCAGTCGCCGAAAACGACGCCGAGGCGCCGAAAATGCCGCCTGCGGCCATGGCGAAGGCAGCCCCGAACGGTCAGAAACTTCCATCTTGGGAAGGCAGTAGTACCGTCACCGCCTCACCGCCTAAGGCCCAGCCCGTGTCCGATGTCATGGAGGACATGCTGGCAATGGTGAGCACGAGCGGCTCGCCTGGTGCCGAGCAGGATGTGGAGCCGGTCGCACAGAGAAGCTACCCCGCAGACCCCAGCACTCCTATGCCAGCGACTGCCGCAGTGCTTCCTTCGCCACCACCATCTACTGCTAAACCACCCCTAACAGCAGCGCCCCCGTCAGGCGAACATTTCATGATGTGGCTGAAACAGGGAATTGCTTCGCGCCGGCTCATCATCAACGACGCAAAAGCGCTCGTGCATTCCGTGAATGACACGGCCTACTTGGTCAGCCCAGGTGTGTTCCAGCGCTACGTCCAGGAGCACCCTCATGTCGGCACGCTGGCACGGCAGGACAAGATGCCGGATTGGCAGTGGGTGCAGAAGCGCTTTGAGAAACTGGGGTTGCATCGAAAGCACGACAGCGGCTTGAACATCTGGATCTGTGAAGTCACCGGGCCGCGCAAGTCCCGGAAGCTGCATGGGTATTTGCTGATCGATGCGAATTGGTTGTTCGATGCAGTACCACCCAACAATCCTTATCTCAGAGTTACGCAAGAGATTTGAGCATGGAGTCCTACGTGGCGGTGAGATACGGTAGAGTTCGCCTTGGTAGGTTAGCGGCTAGCCAAGGTGTCCAGCACAAAGTCAGCGCGTTGCGCCACTCTGATCTTGGGCAACCGCGATACCGCATAGCCCAGCGCTGGATAGGTGCGCTGAAGCCGCTCGAATTCAGCCCGCGCTTCATCCATGCTGTGACGGCGTTCTTCGTCCTGCACATAGATTTCAGGCCACGGCGGGGCCAGAAAGATGCGCGAGTGGTAGCGATGCGACTGGGCAATCGTGTCCAGAATAGTAGTGCCGTCCAGTGCCTGGGGTGCTGCCGCCGCGTCGATCAGGCCACGGTCGAAGAACACCCATTGCGTATTGCTGCGTGGCGCATTGGCATGGTTGTCTAGCGCAAGGTCGATGGCCCCGCGCAGGAAGGCCGTCATGTCGAGCCACGGCAGGGCCTGGCCGCCCGTGCGTGTTTGTTCCTGAACGATACGCCGTCCAGGCTCCTCAATTACGGCATCCCTGGATTTCCATTCAACCCCCACAAACGAGAACGACGATCAACTATCTCCTGAAAGGCCATCAGCATCCATCAAGGCCAGCATGCCAACAATGAGTGCGTGCATGCCCTGTTGAGTTCGGCCTCCATCTCGGCTTCCTCCGTCGCACGGTCTGCATCCACGACGGGTTCCCGTTCGGCGACCGAGTACACCGTGTCGGCCACGGCAAGGCAGTGGAACGCCACGGTGGTCAACAGCCAGCGCGCATGCTCCATCGATATGCCGTAGGCCTGAGCGATGTGGCGTTGGTGGCCGACGATCTTGTCGAGCATGGGCTGGGTCGCCGCCAGACGGCGGATCACGTTGGGTACGCCTTGCCGTCGCCAAGATGCTTGGGCTTGAGCATCGGCGTCTCGTGGGCGTGCAGCACCACGTGGCGACGCAGTTCGTCATCCAGCGCCTTTACCATCGGCTGCAGTTGCGCGCCGCACGCACCGACCCACTGTGCCAGCGTCGAGCGGGCAACAGTAAGTCTGATGCTCTTTGCGCATTCAGATGAATGCATTACGCCCATACGAAATCCGAAATCAGCTCGGCCGCGCACAGCAGATGGCAGTTGTCTATGGCTGTAAATGCGCTTCCCGCAGAGCCATGTCCTCTCTCAGAATACGCTGGATCTCCAGTATCGCGGCCGCGCTCTGTTGCACGCTGTGCCCCGAAATAATGACTTTCTCGGACTGTGCGCCGGGAAGATGTGCGCTGCGATAAGGCACAAGACCGTCATCGGAATCATCGAGGGCCACTTCGGAATTGGCTTGGGCCACGATCGAGTGATAGCGCACCTGGGATGAGATGGGAAAGCCCGCCGCCGTACGCACGAACGGATCGTTTTCGTCGAGATTGTTCACGCTATTGGGAATGGTTGCCAGGCTTTCACGGCTGCTGGCGGCCGCATTGGGTGTCAGTGTATGGGCGAGTTCTTCGAGCACCGTAATGGGAAAGCGGATAAATCCCGCCATCCAGCGCCCCAGGCGTCCACCCGCGACCGATGTGCCCCGATGAGGCGCCGCGATGAAGATGGCACTGCTGACATTCGGGAAGGGCTCGAAGCGCAACATGGGATCAATGCGCCTGATCTGCTGCGGCGTCAACCGACTGTGATCCGCAGCCAATTGCACCAGCGATTGATCGGTTGACGACACCATCAACCGCGCGATGACCCCGCCCATGCTATGCCCCACCAGCACGAGGTCGGACGACGCCGGCGCTTGGCCGGATGGGTCGAAATGCGTCAGCGTATCCCCGAGCGCCCTGCGAATCATGGCGTGGTTCAACGCGACTGGCATGTTGGTCGGGTAGTAGACCTGCCAGATCTGGTAATGCTGGCGCAGGGCCTCATCGCCCAGGATTTCGTTGGCGAGTTCCACCCAGGCTTCAGGGCTGCTGGCCAGTCCGTGCAGCATGACGATGATCCGCCTGTTCGGATCGTAGGGCTGCATCAAGTAGACGTGCGGGCGGTCGATGCCACCCTCGCGCCCGAGCAGGCTGCGCAGCGACTGGCGGTTGAAATTGGCACGGGCCAGCCATACGCCATAGCCGGCCGTGAAATTGGCCGCCAGCGGCACACGTTGGCCGCGCAGCATAATGGCCGATTCCACATAGGGGTCATGCACCGTCAGACGGGCTGTACGAGCATGCAGCACGCTGTCCAAGTTGTCTCCGTCGGGATGCAGCAGAACCGTCATGGACGGCGCGGGCATCTCGCTCCAGGGCAGCGGTTGCTGATCATGTTTTGCCGCTGGGCGACCACCCCGAGTTGGGGCGGCGCTCAGGGACTCGTCCGGAATGACCGCCACAAGCTCGGCGCCAAAGCCGTCGCGCCGGTAGAGGCTACGCAATCCACGGAAAGACAGGGACGAGGCTGGCAGGAGTTCGGCTGGCACCGCCGTACTGCCCGGTAAGCGCGCGCCGCGCATATCCAGCTTCAGTTCCCAGCCTGCAATGTTCCAACTGGTCTGGTCGGGCAACTGCGTCGGCATTTGTTGCCGAACTTCGAACATGCCGGTGGCCGCATGCTCGACGGCATAGTTATACCAATCCCGCACTTGGGTCTGGCGATCCTCGAAGGCCCGCTCTCCCGGAGTATGGTCACCAAGGAACAGATAAGCATAGGCATAGCGAATCGTCTCAAGCCAGGCGGCTTGCTGCGCTGAACCGGGCTTCATGGCCTGAGCCTGCGCCAGCCATAGTTCGGACAGTGCAGCCAGGCGTCTATCCGTGGCAACCCCCGTCACGGTAGCCAAGGCCTCCGCGCACTCCGAGGAGATCGGCTTTGCGCATGCCTGCTCATCCAATGCCGCCACCCTGATGGTCTGGACAGTCGCATCGCTGAGCTTGCCACGTGTCAGGATGTCGCCGCGCTTGAGTTCGATGGCCTCCCTGGCAGGTAGCGTATGAACTTCAACCACTGGGCCGAACTCGCGCAGGATCGAGCAGCCCCCCAGCAGCAGCGGAGCAAGAGCGGCGCATGTAATGAGAAGGCAGGCCTGCGGGAACCTCATGGATTCACCTCGTTGGCAGGGATGCCTGGCACGCCTTGTCGAATCGACATCGAGAAGTCATCCTCTGACACATCGGAAGCAAGGGCACGTTCGTTGATATGCCCCAGTGCCTGCAATTCATCGTAACGATAGCCAGGCGTCAATCCATGCAGGTCGTAGACGTACCGCGCAAAATATCCAGACAGCAGCAGGCGATAGTCCATTGGCAATGCGGGCGCAATGACCCGGGCCAGCTCGAATACGATGGTCGTGCAGTTACTGGTTAACGTGTTGTAAAAGCGCGGTTTCTGCCGCAGTTCATTGGCCGCGTTCAGATACTCCAGAAACAACGCGCGGGCACTCGCCTGATTCATCTGCAAGCGATAGAGATAAACATCTTCGCCTCGCGCGTTGCTGCGCGTACGCACAATGTCTCGCTCATCGGCGGCTACCAGGATCTGCTCGAACTGACGGAAGAATCCTCCTACCGCCGAGAAGGACTCATGGCGTTCCTTGCGAATTTCCAGCGAGAACACCACGCGTTCACCGCCATCGAAGCCGAACGACACCAGGGTGTGGGCGATGTGCGGCCCCATCCAGTAGGAAAGCACCAAGTCGGCGCTGCGCAGACGATCCAGGTCGTATGTGCGGCTCTCCCACTGCGGGGTGTAGTCGGTTTCGCTGCGCCACTGGAAGTTGCGCACATTATTCAGGTGAACATGGTTGCCGTCGATCCTGGCCTCCAGCAACTGGGCGACATCGTCAGCCCATACACGCTGGTGTGACGGCTGCAGCGTCCCCCACCACATGAGCAGGGAGGCGGCTGCGATCACAAATGCGAATCCGGCGATGTTGCGATTGCGCCGCCCAAGCAAGCCCGCCCGCGACAAGACAACGGTCACACCCAATGTGGACCACATGGCAATGACGAACCATCGCACCACCGAAGGTCCCGGCATCTGATGCCACAGAGCCAGCGCACCCCACACAGTCAGCAGCAGTACCACAAAGCCGATCGCCAAGCCTGCAAGGGCGCGCAGGACTCTGTGCATCACTCCGCTCATTGAGGCTGCAAAAGCTCAAGCAACAGTTGCCGGTGCGCATCCCGTAACTGCACCAGCGAGATGGAAGGACTGCCCTTGGACAGCATCGAGGAACTCAGCCACAGCACTGCGGGCGCGAGCGCCAACGGGAAGAAGTGTTCGGTCAAGACGCCTGGGCGAATGACGCCTCGGCGTATGTTGCGGTGGATGATGGTCTGCGCCCGCTCTTTCAGCCCGAGCGCAACTTCGTTGTGCCAACGCTGCACCAGCTCTGGAGTTCGGGCGCTTTCGGCCAGAAGCAGCCGGTAGATCGACATCGTGGCAGGGGAGCTGAAGGTC
Source organism: Chloroflexota bacterium (assembly GCA_036822415.1). Lineage (GTDB taxonomy): Bacteria > Chloroflexota > Anaerolineae > SSC4 > Amarolineaceae > Amarolinea. The sequence continues at coordinate 4,418 of DAISHS010000114.1, read as the reverse complement.
GCGTACAGGCGATCCAGGTAGACATCTACCAGCTCTGGCAACGTCAGATCCTCATCCGGGAGCCAGCCCTGGAAATCACAAATCTGCTTCGTCGTACGTTCGAGCAAGGCGTGAAAAATTTCTTCCTTGCTTTTGAAGTGGGCATAGATGCCAGCCTTGGACAAGCCCGCGCATTCCGCCAGGCGCTCCATCGACACTGCGTTGTATGTCCGATCCGCGAATTCGACCAGGGCCGCGTCGAGTATTTCCTCTTTCCTGGCGGCAGAGGACAGGTAGCGGCGCTTGTTGTCTGGCGCGTCATCTTTCTTGGGTGGCATTCAAAGGCTCTGTTCAAAGATCTGAGGGGTGTTCCCATGGGCCTGTCACCGGCTCTACCAAGAATCAGGGCCTTCCTTGAACCCAAGCCGGCAGCTCGAATTGACCTGCGTCAATGACCGACGAGCCCGCTGATTGCGGTTCTTGGATTGTAACGTATAATTGAAAGCAACCGTCCAGTCGTTTGTTTTCAGATTTCACAATGCAGATCAACACAGGGCGCGAGTGAACCCGGCACATCGGGTTACGACACAGGAAGAGCGCCCTATCAACCAGCCGGGGAACACGGGGATGCACATATCAACAAGGAGATGAAGTGGGCTTGACAGCACTTGCAAGCAAGAAAGTAGGGCCTGCGGACACCAGCCACGAACCCCGCATTGCGGGGGTGGCAGCCATTCCCTCCTCTGCGACCAGACCCTCTTCAGCCCGATACCTGTACGGAACGTGACCATGCTCCCAACTTCCCCGTTGTTTCCCGCGTTCAGATTGCGCGCTGCCTCGTTGGCCCTGAGCGCCGTCGTCTTGACCGGCTGCATGTCGCTCGCTCCGGCGCCAGACACCCCGCCATTGCCCGTGCCCGAAGCCTGGCCCGCGCATCTTGGATCAGGCACCGACGGCGCCCACGCGGGAGAGCTTGCCTGGCAGGCGTACTTCACCGACCCCCTGCTGCAACGCCTCATCGAGACTGCGCTGGAAAACAACCGCGACCTGCGCGTGGCCGCGCTGCGCGTCGAGGAAGCCAGCGCCACATTCCGCATTCAGCGCTCGGATCGTTTTCCTGCCATGGGCGTGGGCGCCCAAGGTGGACGCGCGCGGGTCCCTGGCGACCTGAACATGTCGGGCCGATCGCAGGTGGGCGGCGAGTACCGGGCCGAGGTGGGCTTGACCACCTGGGAACTGGATCTGTGGGGTCGGATCCGCAACCTGGAAGACGCCGCCCTGCAAACTTGGCTGGCTTCCGACGCGGCTCGCCAGGCCGTCCATTTGGCGCTGATCGCCCAGGTGGCAGACGGCTATCTTGGCCTGCGCGAGATCGACGAACGCGTGGCGATCGCACGGCAAACCGTGACCACCCGCGAGGAGTCCTATCGCATTTTCCGGCGCCGCGTCGAAGTCGGCTCGACCTCGAAGCTGGATCTCACACAGGTCCAGACCCTGCTGAACCAAGCTCAGGCGCTGCTGACGCAGCTTGAGCAGGCTCGCACCACGCAACTGCACGCCCTGGCACTGCTGGTAGGCGCTGATCCCGGCCCGCTGCCCGCCAAGGCACCCTTCGATGAAACGACGGTTCTGGCTGAGCTGCGGGCCGGTCTGCCTTCGGAGCTGCTGGTCAGTCGCCCGGACATCATTTCCGCCGAACACCAATTGCGTGCCAGCAATGCCCACATCGGCGCGGCCCGCGCGGCGTTCTTGCCGCGCATTGCGCTGACCGGCAGCTTCGGCACGGCCAGCTCCGACTTGAATGGCTTGTTCGATTCCGGCAGTCGTGCCTGGACCTTCATGCCCACCCTGTCGCTGCCCATCTTCGATGGCGGGCGCCGCCGCGCCAATCTGGAGCTGAGCGAAGTGCGCCGCGACATCGCCGTCGCCGGATACGAAAAAACCATTCAAACGGCCTTCCGCGAGGTGGCCGATGCGCTGAGCGCAAAGCACTGGCTGGCTGAGCAGTTGACGATCCAGAGAGCCAACCTGGAAGCGCAAAGCGAACGCGCACGCCTGGCCAAGTTGCGCTACGACAACGGCTCGGCCGCCTTCTTGGAAGTGCTGGATGCCCAACGCGATCTGCTGGGAGCCCAGCAACAACTGGTACAGGCGCGCCGCGCGCTGCTGTCCAGCCAGGTGGCGCTGTATGCCGCGCTCGGCGGCGGCACCCTCGCCGCAGCCGGCGAGGCACAGGGTGCGGCCTCGACTCCCGCTTCCACCCCATCAACCCGTTAAGGCACGCCGAACCCATGACTGTCTCCCCCTCTCTCAAGAAAAAACTCCTGGTCGCTTTCGCTGCAGCGGTTGTTGCCGCGCTGGCCTGGTGGAGCTGGACGAGGTTTACCGACAGCGGCCCGGGCGAAGGATTCGTCAACGGCAATGGCCGCATCGAAGCCACCGAGATCGACGTGGCCACCAAACTTCCCGGCCGCATCGAAGACATCCTGGTGCGTGAAGGCGATTTCGTCACAGCCGGCCAGCCACTGGCCAAGATGCGGCTGGAAACGCTGGAAGCGCAGCGCGACGAGGCCCTGGCCATGCGTCAGCAGGCTGAGCATTCGGTGACCGCGGCGCAGGCACAGGTGGCGCTGCGTGAAGCCGACGTGACTGCCGCCTTGGCTCTGGTTGGTCAGCGCGAGTCCGAACTGGACGCCGCGCAACGGCGCCTGACACGCTCCAGCACGCTGTCGAGTGAGGGAGCCGCCTCGATCCAGGAACTGGACGATGACCGGGCGCGCGTACGGGGCGCCCAAGCGACCCTCGCGGCCAGCAAGGCACAGGCCGCCGCTGCCCGCGCCGCGGTCGAAGCCGCCAGGGCGCAGCTTGTCGGCGCGCAGTCCAGTGTGTCCGCCGCTACGGCCAGTATCAGCCGCATCGAAGCCGACATCCGCGACAGCGAACTGCGGTCTCCGCGCGACGGACGGGTTCAGGTGCGTGTCGCGCAACCCGGTGAGGTGCTTGGAGCGGGCGGACGTGTCTTGAACCTCCTTGATCTGTCGGACGTGTACATCACCTTCTTCCTGCCCGAAACCGTGGCCGGCCGCGTTGCGCTGGGCTCGGAGGTTCGCATCATTCTGGATGCCGCGCCCGAGTATGTGATTCCAGCCACCGTTTCCTTCGTCGCCAGCGCAGCGCAGTTCACCCCCAAGACGGTGGAAACCGCCAGCGAGCGACAAAAGCTGATGTTTCGCGTGCGCGCGCAGATTTCGCAGGAGCTGCTGCGTGAGCACCTGAACCAGGTCAAGACCGGTCTGCCCGGCGTAGCCTGGGTCAAGCTCGACGCCAAGGCCGAGTGGCCTCAGAACCTCTCCGTTCGTGTGCCGGAGTAAGATATGAGCCACAGCGCGCAGCTCGCGACCGTTGCAAGTGTCCGCCAGGTAAGACTGCGCTACCGCGACGTCATTGCCTTGGATGGCATTGACCTGGACATCCCCGCTGGACGGATGGTCGGTCTGATCGGCCCCGACGGCGTGGGCAAATCCAGTCTGCTCTCATTGCTGGCGGGTGTGCGCATCATCCAGGAGGGCACGGTCGAGGTGCTGGGTGGCGACATGGCCAGCAAGGCCCATCGCAAGCAGGTATGCCCGCGCATCGCCTACATGCCGCAGGGACTGGGCAAAAACCTGTATCCGACGCTCTCGGTCGAGGAGAATCTGCAATTCTTCGCGCGCCTGTTCGGTCATGGCGCCGCAGAGCGCCGCCAGCGGATCGACGAACTGACTCAGGCCACTGGCCTGTTCAAATTCCTGGAGCGCCCGGCAGGCAAGCTGTCCGGGGGCATGAAGCAAAAACTCGGCCTGTGCTGCGCGCTGATTCATGACCCGGATTTTCTGATTCTCGATGAGCCGACGACTGGCGTGGACCCGCTGGCGCGCGCGCAGTTCTGGGATCTGATTGACCGTATCCGCGCCGATCGCCCCGGCATGAGCGTGATTGTGGCCACGGCCTACATGGATGAGGCCCAGCGCTTCGACTGGCTGGCCGCCATCGACGACGGCAAGGTCCTCGCCACCGGTACGCCGAAGGAATTGCTGGAGACAACAAACAGCCCGAACCTGGAAGAGGCATTCATCCGCCTGCTCCCGGAAGAGAAAAAGCGCGGACACCAAGCGGTTGTCATTCCGCCTCTGCCTGAGGACGGCGCGGACGATATCGCCATCGAAGCCGAGGGGCTGACCATGCGCTTTGGCGACTTCGTTGCTGTCGACAGTGTCTCCTTCCGTATCCGGCGCGGTGAGATCTTCGGCTTCCTCGGTTCCAACGGGTGCGGCAAGTCCACGACGATGAAGATGCTCACCGGCCTGCTGCCGGCGAGCGAGGGCCGGGCCTGGCTGTTCGGCCACGAAGTGAACCCGCATGATCTGGGCACCCGCCGCCGCGTCGGCTACATGTCCCAA
>DAISHS010000113.1:0-11927 GCA_036822415.1 Chloroflexota bacterium | reverse complement strand
GGCGGCGGCGCGGGCATTGGCGCGGTCGGGCGCGGGGACGCGGCGGCTCGTGCGGCGGCGGCCGACAGCGGCGCCACGACCGTAGTCTGCGCCTGGTTCGTGGATAACGTCAGTTTTTCCGTTTGGTACAGGCGGCGCGACAGGGTGCGGCTGATATTCAAGGCCAGGGTGGGATAACGCTGCACCAGGGCCTCGAAGTCCTCACGGGCCAAAGCCCACAGGTCTACGTCGGTCTGCGCCACGGCCGTGGTCGTGTGCGGCTCTTCGGCAAGCAGGGAACGCTCGCCAAAGAAATCGCCGCTGTGCAGCGTGGGTAGATCGTACGCCTGCCCCTCGATGACGGTCGTCAAGTTGACGCGACCGGTTTCGATCAGGTAAAGGGTGTTGCCTATTTCGTTTTGGACAAAAATCGTTTCGCCGCGGCGGAACCGCTCCGGCGTCAAGCGACTGGCCACGTCATCCAGCTGGGGGCTGGTCAAGCCGGCAAACAGCGGGACGCGCTTCAGATGCCGATCTACGGAGCGTTCGTCGGCGTCGGCCAGGCGGGCGGCCAGGGCACGGCTGATCGCCATGCTGAGGGCCGGGTATTGCCCCATCAGTTCTTCGAAGTCCTTGCGGTAGAGAACCCACAGATTGACATCGTTCAGCGCGCGGGCGTTGACCGCGCTGGGGCGCCCGGTCAGCAGTGACATTTCGCCGAAGAACCCGCCGGGGCCAACGCGTGCCAGGACATCATCGGGGCTTTCCAGCGATGCGTTCAGCTCGATGTCCCCGTTTTCTACCAGGTAGAGGGCTTCACCCACACTGCCCTGGCGGAAGACGATCTCCCGCGCCGGCACGTGCTGGAACAACATCCGCCGCGCCATGGCGCGCAAGACATCGTCGGAGACGCCCGTGAAGAGTGGCATGACGCGCAGTTGGTTGACGGCGTTGGTTTGATCGGCCGTGGAGAGGCTGCTGCGCAGATTGCGGCTGAGGACCGTGCGCAGCTCGGGCAGCATGGAGGCGAGCGCGGCAAAGTCATTGCGTGGCAGAACCCACAGCAGCGTGTCTTCCACGGCGCGGGCGTCCTGCGTGTGCGGCTTATCGGAGAGCAGCGCCATCTCGCCGGCGGTCTGCCCCGGCGCCAGCTCGACAAATTGGTCGCCATTGCCTACCTGCAAAGCGCCCTGCTCGACGATATAGAGGCCCTGGCTCTTCTCGCCGCGTTGGAAGACGCTGCGCCCCTGGCTTACATTTTGCGGCTGCAGATGACGCGCCACCTGGGCCAGCTGATCTGGGCGCAGGTCGCCCAGGCCGGGGACCTCGCGCAGACGCCGGGCCAGGTAACTCTCCATCTGCACCAGGCTGCCGCCGAACGCCTGACTGAGGCGCACGCCCATCTGCGGGTTGCGCTCGATCAAGGTGTTCAGATCCCTGCCTGCCAAGACGAAGGTCTCCACATTGGCCACGGCCAGCGCGGAGGTGTTGCGCGTGCGCCCCAGGAACAAATCGCCTTCCCCAAAGACGCTGCCAGGGCCAAGATTGGCCAGCACAGCAACATTGGGAGCGCTCAGGCGCACCCATCCGCTCTGGATGAGGTAGAGGGTTTCGGCGGGGTCTCCTTCCTCGAAGATCGCCGTCCCCCGCGCGAATTGCTGACTGTACAGCCGTTCGCTGATGGCGTCCTGCTCTGCCGGTGTTAGATCAGCAAAAAGCGGGACGTTGCGTATCAAATCTTGTTTCACGAATTGCTACCCTCCCGTCGTGAATCACTACTTAGCGGGATGATGGCGCGACACAGGGGTTTTGTCGCTGATGTTGATCATACGGCTGCGTCGCCGGCGCATGGCCGGCCATCGCAACCTGGGACCGTTGAGCCTGTCCATGCGGCAGGTCTGAGCGCTGGCGCCCATTACCATGTGCGCTGGAAAACCACTTCGTACGAATAGTGGAAGCGGCACAGGCGGTTTTCGGCTACCAGCTGTGTACATTCCGCTTCCGAACTACAATAGCCGGCGCCCAGCAGTTCTGGAATCGGAATTTCTTCATCGCGTACGCTCATGGGACGCGTGGTTTCACTGACGACATCGCCCTTGCTGGGATCAGAAATGATCTTGAGTTGATCGCCGTTTTTGTAGATGTCGAACTGTCCCCAGCCCTGGTTGGCTGTGCCGAGCACCCAGGGCGAGTCCTTGCTGCCGGAGATGCTGGTTTCACCGGAATAGACGCGCAGGACCACGGCGCCGTTGACGGGCGCGCCGTTCACGTCAATGACCTGGAAAAAGAAGTTATGGTTGCCTTCGCAGCCATGGTTTTCGTCTTTGGTCAGCAGGCGGGATTTCACCACCCGGTAATCTACGGCGGGGCGCGGGGTTGCGGTGGGCGGCCTCGGCGTCGCCGTGGCGCGCACCTGCGTCGGTTTCGGCGGCGCTTTGGTGGCGGTCGGCGCGGCCGTGGGCGTCTCGGTTGGTACTGGGGTGGCGGTGGCGGTGGCCGTGGGGGTCGCCGTCGGCAGCGGGGTGGGCGTAGACGTGGGCAGCGGCGTCGGCGAGTTGGTCGGTGTGGGGGTTGCCACAAACAGCGCGACGCGCGCATTGCCGCTGCCGAGCGCCTCGGCCAACAAGGCCAGGGCGCGGGTTTGCTGGCGGTCGCGTTGTTCGCTGATATACTTTTCAGCCACGAGCGAAACCCATTGTGTGCTGTTCGGAAGTTTCATCTCAGCCAGGCTGGCCTTTGCTTTGTCCAGGTTTTGGTCAACCACAAAATCCTGGGCAATCTGGACGGCATGCGCCTCTTTGTCGTCGAGACTGAGGTTGCCGGCATTGGAGGCCATCGGCGGCAGCGCGCATCCAGTCAACCACAGCGCGATGACCACGAGCATGGACAATGTCAATGGCATCAACCGGATCGAATGTCGCTGTCTAAAATCCATAAAATAAAGGGCTGCATGGTCTGGTGGGAAACAACACCGCACCGGAGCCGGGCCAGCCCCTTCATTCCTCCAAAAAGGTTTAGCGTCTTTCGTAAACACCTGGTATAATCTGATGCCGAAGGTGGGACTCGAACCCACACGAGGTGCGAACCTCAACGGTTTTTGAGACCGTCGCGTCTGCCTATTCCGCCACTTCGGCTATTTGCGGCAGCGGTTTACGAATGTGCTGCAAGACACGGTGCAGAGTATAGTGCAAGATGAAGGTTTCGTCAAGTAGACCAAAATACCCGGCGGCGCTTAGGGGCAATTCGGCGCCGAGCGCGGCCAGGCTGGCCATGTTATGAATGAACAAGCCTTGATCGCAGCGGCCGCCCAGGGCGAGCTGCACGCTTTCAACCAACTGATTCAGCATCACCAGGCGCTGGCCTACCATGTGGCCTATCGCATGCTGGATGATACGGACGCGGCCGCCGATGCGGTGCAGGAAGCGGTGATCAAGGCGTTCCGGGCCTTGAAAACCTATCGCGGCGGTTCGTTCAAGGCCTGGTTCTTGCGCATTGTTACCAATAATTGCTATGATTGGCTGCGCGCCCGTGGACGCCATGGCGTCAGCTCGTTGGACGATCTGGCCGAGGACCCTGATTATGCGGAGGCGCTCGTTCACCCTGGCGAAAGCCCGGAAGCGCACGCCTTGCGCGAGGAATTGAGCGCCTTTATCACGCGCAGCGTCAACGCCCTGCCCACGGATCAACGCATCACCCTGATTTTGGCCGACATCGAAGGGATTCCTTACCAGGAAGTGGCCGACATCTGCAACGTTCCTCTCGGCACGGTCAAATCGCGTCTCAGTCGTGCGCGCCTGCGCCTGCGCGATTTGCTCATGCAGCGTGCGGAACTATTGCCCGCCCGTTACCGTCTGGAAAACGACATGGATCGCCAATAACCGGCCTTTTGTCGGCAAACGCTGATAATTTTATGAACAGCAATCATCTCAACCGTCAACCCCAGCCAGCAATCTCCGATGAGCTGCTATCGGCTTATCTGGATGATGAGGTTAGCGCGCAGGAACGCGCTCAGATCGAACGCGCGCTGGCGCAAGACCCAGATACGGCCTGGCGACTGAACGCCCTGCGCCAAACGGTGGCCCTGGTCAAGGAATTGCCCCGCCTAACGCTGCCGCGTTCGTTTACCTTGAGCGAAGCCGATATCGCACCCCGCGCGCAGACCTCCGCACGGGCGCCCTGGTGGCGTCCCCTGCTCGCCCCGCTCCTGTTGCGCAATGCCACGGCCATCGCCGCGCTCTTGTTTGCCGTGCTGATGCTCGGAGACCTGGCTCCGCGCCTGGCCTCCCCGGCCGCGCCGCCGCAGGCGGTGATGCTGAAGGCGCCGGCGATGGAGGATGCGGACGCAACGCCCGCGCCGTCCGATGTTACAGCCAGGTCCGCCGCGCCGCAGCCAACGGGGCAGCCGGATGCAATCGCCGCGCAGACGACGCCGCTGCCCGAGGCAACGCCAGAGGCCGCGGTATCAGCCTCCGGCTCACCCGGCCAGGATGGGGCCACGCCGCCGGCGCCCCCAGAGCCGGCCGTTGATGCGTCCGGGCCGCTGGTCACCACGGCGCCGGCCGGCACGGCCCCCGTACTGGAGCTTGCTGCGCCCGCTGACAGCGCCGCGGCCGCGCCGGTCGCCGCCGCAACCGGCCCCAACTGGCTGCGTATCGCCCAGGCGCTGTTCGCCTTGTTGACGGTCGTCCTGTTTGTTGTCTGGAGAAGAACCCTGTCGCTGACCCGCTGACCCGCAGAAAGTGCAGTGAAACATTCCCGTGTCGGTTGCCATTGTTCATGACTGGCTGAACCAGATTGGGGGCGCCGAAAATGTGTTGGAGGTGCTGACCCAGATGTTGCCGCGGGCGCCGATCTACACCAGCATGTATTGGTCGGCCCTGGCCCGGCAGCGTCCCGCGTTTGCCACCTGGGACATTCGCACCTCGTTCATGCAGCATCTGCCAGGCGTTTTCCGTCATCATCAGGCCTATTTGCCTTTTTACCCGCTCGCTTTCGAACAGTTCGACCTGAGCCGCTACGAGTTGGTGTTGAGCAACAAGAGCGGTTTCTGTCACGGCGTGCTCACCGGCCCCGAGACGCTGCACCTGTGCTACTGCCTGACGCCCACGCGCTTCATTTGGAATTTCGACGCGTATTCCGCGCGCGAAGGCAGCCTCTCGCATCTCTCCAGCCTGGTTTTGCGCCCCCTGCTCAACTACCTGCGCATTTGGGATCGCCTGGCGGCCGATCGCGTCAACGATTTCATCGCCATCTCGCGTGCGGTGCAGCTCCGTATTCAGAAGTACTATGGCCGCGACAGCGTCATTCTCTATCCCCCGGTGGACACGGAGCTTTTCGTGCCCTCTGGCCGGCCGCCGGGCGACTATTATCTGGCCGGCGGCCGCCTGATTCCCTACAAACGGGTTGACTTGGCCGTGCGCGCGTTCACCAAGCTGGGCCGCCCGCTCCTCGTCTATGGCGAAGGCCGTGACCTCGACAGCCTGCGCGCCATTGCCGGGCCAACCATCACCTTCCTGGGCCAGGTGCCGTGGGCGCGCCTCGTGCAGCTTTTCCAGGACTGCCGCGCGTTCATCTTTCCCGGCCTGGAAGATTTTGGCATTGCCCCGGTCGAAGCCCAGGCCAGCGGCCGTCCCGTCATCGCCTATGCCGGCGGCGGTTCACTCGACACCGTGGTGGATGGCAAAACCGGCGTGCTTTTCACGGAATCGAGCGTCGAGTCGCTGGCCGCGGCGGTCCGCCGCTTCGAAACGATGACCTTCGCGGCAGAGGACATTCGACGCCATGCGGAACGCTTCAGCGTGGCGCGCTTTCGCCATGACCTGGACGCGGTCATCAATCAGAAACTCGATGCGCACCGCGCCGTTCTGCGCACGGCCACCCGGCCTTTGCCCGCGGCTGCGCCCTGACGCCGCGCTTGAGGAGAGCATAGCATGGAACTCCGTCATTACTGGAAGATCATCCTGCGCCGCTGGTGGTTGCCGGCGGCCCTGGTGGCCGCGGTGGCCCTATTCAGCCTGGTCACGCTGCGCCCCTGGCAGGCGCGGCCGCCCTCCTACAGCGCGGCGCTGCGCTTCAATGTGGGGATGCAGCCAGAGCCGCGCCCGGCCAACACCTACACATACGATCGCTATTACACCTGGTTGGGAAGCGAGTACCTGATTGACGATCTAAGCGAGATCGTCAAGGGGAGCGCGTTTGCCGCCGCAGTCAGCCAACGCCTCTCCGCCGCCGGCCTGACCGTTACGCCCGGCGCCATCCAGGGCAGCACCCAGGCCGGCAAGCTGCATCGCATCCTGACCATCAGCGTCGGCGGCGGCAACCGTGAAGAATTGGGCCAGATCATGCAGGCGATCAGCCAAACGATGCAGAGCGATTTGCCCGCTTTCTACCGCGGCCTCCTCAACCGTGAGGCTGACGCGGCGCCGATCGCCGTAGTTTTGGTTGACGGCCCCTCCATCGCCGCGATCGGTCCCAGCCTGCGCGACAAACTCGATCTGCCCTTGCGCCTGGGGCTGGCGCTGCTGACCGGGCTGGCCTTATGCTTTTTCTTCGACTATCTGGACACCAGTGTGCGTGATCGTGCGGAGCTGGAGGCCCTGGGGCTGACAGTGCTGGGCGAAATTCCGCGCGCCTAGCGACTTTGGCCCTGGGGATTTGGGCTTTTTCATTCGTGTGGTAGAATCACGCGCGCAAGAAGCAAGAGATCAGGAAGCAAGAGATTAAGAAGTAAGAGATTAAGAAGTAAGAGATTAGATGGAACTACAAGATTATCTGAACATTCTGCGTAAGCGCGGTTGGATGATCGTGGCCCTGGCCTTATTGGCGGCCGCTGCGGCCTTTGGCTTCAGCCTGACGCAAACGAAAATCTATCGCGCCACCGCCAAAGTGAGTGTGGTGCCCGGCACGCCTGATTGGGGCCTGGGCAATACGGCCAAAGATCTGCTGCGCAACTTCGTTATCAACATTGACACCCACGACATGGCCCAAAAGGTCATTGACCGCGCCCAATTGGATATGACCACCTACGATCTCCTTGATCGTACGGAGGTTAGCTCCGATTCCTCTAATTTCACCATCCAGATTGACGCCAAAGATGAACGACCCGAGGTGGCGAAGCAGATCGCCCTGGCCATGGCCGATATTTTTGTGGAAGAGCGCACCGCGTACTACAACCAGCAGGACAAGCAGAATCGCATCGAAGTCAAGATCGTCGATCATACGATTGACGCCCCGCTGTTTCGGCCCAACCCGGTCCTGAACGCCGCCGCCGGCCTGGTCCTCGGCCTGGTCCTCGGCGCCATGCTGGTCCTGTGGCTCGAATGGCTGGAAGCCGACGTTCTGCGCACCCCGCAGGCCATCGAAAAGCACCTGGGGCTGCCTGTGCTTGGCTCCATTCCTGTGCAGGCCGAATGAGGCACGAACAAGAGGTAAACGAACGATTATGACGAATGTGCTGGTTACTGTGCAAAACCCACGGTCGCCCATTGCGGAAGCGTATCGGGGCCTGCGCACGAATCTGACTTTTGCCAGCCTTGACCGGCCGCTGCGCCAGCTGTTGATCACCTCGGCCGGGCCTGAAGAGGGCAAATCTACGGTCCTGGCCAACCTGGCGGTGGTCGAGGCGCAAGCCGGCCGGCAGGTGATCATTGTGGATGCCGACCTGCGCCGCCCGCGTCAACACGAGCTGTTTGGGATCAACAATGCCACGGGCCTGACCACCCTGCTGACCGCAGATAAAGGCTTGCAGGACGCGTCTGTTCAAGCCTCGTTTTTGCAGGCGACAAGCGTGCCGGGCTTGCGCGTGCTGTCGAGCGGCCCGTTGCCCCCCAATCCGGCCGAACTGCTGACTTCACAGCGTATGGCGGCGCTGATGACTGCCCTGGGCGCGCTGGCTGACCTGGTTCTGTTCGATGCACCGCCGGTCGTGGTTGTCACCGACGCGGCTATTTTGGCCTCGCAGGTGGATGGCGTTTTGCTGGTTGTCAATGCCAACGGCACCCGCCGTGAACATGCGCAGCGCGCCTACCAGCTGCTGAACAAAGTCAACGCACGGGTGGTTGGCAGCGTCTTGAATAACGCGGCGCCTGACCGCAGTCTGCAGACCTATTACAAGTAAGGACATGCTGCGCCCGTTGCCAGGCATGGCCGCGTCATAGAGAGGTAGCTTTGTGAAGGGACTTATTCTTAGCGGCGGCAAAGGCTCGCGCCTTTATCCGCTGACTTATACGAACGCCAAGCAGCTGGTGCCGGTGGCCAACAAACCGGTCTTATTTCGTGTGATCGAAGCCATTCGTGACGCCGATATTCATGACATCGGCATCGTCGTTGGGGTTGACGACAACGCCCGTCAGGTGCGGGAGGCGGTCGGCAACGGGACGCGTTGGGGGGTCAAGGTGACCTTCATTCCCCAGGAAACCCCGCTTGGCCTGGCGCACGCGGTCAAGATCAGCCAGGAGTTCCTGGGGGATGACCGCTTTGTCATGTTCTTGGGCGACAACGTCATCGAGGGCGGCATCAGCCCCTTGATTCGTGAGTTCGCCTCCAGCGCGTGGAACAGCCAGATCGTGCTGACGCCGGTGGCCGAGCCGCAGCATTTTGGCGTGGCTGAGCTGGACGAAGGGCAGCGCATCGTGCGCCTGGTGGAAAAACCGCGCAATCCGCGCTCCAACCTGGCGCTGGTCGGCATTTATATGTTCGATCAGCATGTCTTCGAAGCGGTCAACAGCATCCAACCCTCCTGGCGCGGCGAGCTGGAAATCACCGATGCGATTCAGTGGCTGGTGGATCATGGTCACCAGGTTCATCCCTACGTCCATCGCGGCTGGTGGATTGACACCGGCAAGCCCATTGATATGCTGGAAGCGAACAGCCGCGTGCTGGATGAGATTGACCACGCGGTGCTTGGCTATGTGGATCGCGACTCGCAGATCGGCGGTAAGGTGACGATCGAGCGCGGCGCGGAGATCATCAACAGCGTGATTCGCGGCCCCGCGATCATCGGCGAAAATACACGGGTGATCAACAGCTACGTGGGGCCGTTTACCTCCATTTTTCACCACTGCGTGATCGAGGACAGCGAAATCGAACACAGCATTGTCCTGGAACACAGCCGCGTCATCGGCATCGAAAGCCGCATCGAGGACAGCCTCGTCGGTCGCTATGTCGAGGTTGTGCGCTCGCCCATCAAGCCCAAGGCGCTGAAGCTAACCCTGGGCGATCACAGCCGTATCGGCATCCTGTAAAGGCCGGCCGGCGGCCGGGCCGCTTGAGTAACGAGCCGCGGCGTGTTTTCACCCCGCGCGCGGCATGAGCAGAGGAATGGCTGATTGTGCGAAACTATCTGATTACCGGAGGCGCAGGGTTTATCGGCGCCAACTTCACTCACTACCTGCTGCGCAAGTATGCAGACATCAAGGTGGTGGTGTATGACAAGCTGACCTATGCCGGCAACCTGGACAACCTGCTCGACGTGGACGATGACCCGCGCTATGCGTTCGTTCAGGGCGACATTGCGGATGCTGACCGCGTGGCCGCGGCGATTCAGGCCCATGACATTGACACCATCGTCAATTTTGCGGCCGAGTCGCACGTGGACCGCTCGATTATGGATCCCGACGCCTTTGTCAAGACCGATGTGTACGGTACCTACGTTCTCCTGGAAGCGGCGCGCCGTTTCCAATTGGCGCGCTACCACCAGATTTCCACCGATGAAGTCTACGGGCATGTGCCGGTTGGTTCATCGCAAGAAACGGACCCCCTGGCCCCGCGCTCGCCTTACGCGGCCAGCAAAGCCAGCGCCGACTTGATGGTCAACGCCTATCATATCACCTACAACCTGCCGGTGACGATTACACGCGGCTCCAACAACATCGGCCCCTATCAATACCCGGAGAAGGTCATTCCACTTTTCGTCACCAACGCCCTGGAGAATGTGCCGCTGCCGCTATATGGCGACGGTATGCAGATGCGTGATTACCAGTATGTCGAAGATCACTGCGAAGGCATTGACGCCGTCTTGCAGCACGGCAAGATCGGCGAGGTCTATAACATTGGCACCGGCAGCGAGCTGCGCAACCTGGATATGACCCACCTCGTGCTCGATACCCTGGGCAAGCCGTATGACCTCATCCAACCGGTGACCGACCGCCCTGGCCATGACCGCCGCTACTCGCTCGATGTGAGCAAGCTCAAAGCCCTGGGCTGGCAGCCGCGGCACACCTGCGCCGAAGCGGTGGTGAAAACCGTGCGCTGGTATCAGGCCAACGAGTGGTGGTGGCGCAAGATCAAGAGCGGCGCACACTACCGCGAGTTTTATCAGCGTCTTTACGCGGGGCGCGAAGTGCGCACATAGCGCCGAGGCAGCCAGACTCACCCATGACGATCATCCCAGGCGTTTCAGCTTTCTTCACCGATGCCCGCTAAGGTGAACGCGACGTTCCTGGCGCGCCTGAGCCGTCAGGGACAAGAGGCCGTGCGCCGGCGCCCCCGTGCCCTGCTCGTTGCGGTCATCCTCCTGGGCGTCTGGCTGCGCCTCTTGCGCCTGGACTGGCAAGACATCTGGCTGGACGAGGCCTTTTCGCTGCGCCTGGCTACCCTGCCCTGGGCCGAGACCCTGGCCGCGATACGGGCGGACGTTCACCCACCGCTGTTTTATGCTCTCCTGCATCTCTGGATCGGCCTGTTGGGCAACAGCGCCTACGCCGTGCGCCTGCTTGCGGCGCTGACCGGCGTGCTGACCCTGCCTACCAGCTACGCGCTGGGGCGGGCGCTGCGCCTGGAACGCTCCTGGAGTCTGCTCTTCACCCTGCTGCTGACCACGGCCTATTTTCCCATCCGCTTTGCGCAGGAGACGCGTTCGTTCAGCCTGCTGCTGCTGTTGACGCTGCTCTCCATGCTCTGTTTTGTGCGCTGGCTCGCCGCCCCGCGGCCGGGCGCGGGGCTGGGCCTGGTTCTGCTGACGACGGCGCTGATTTACACCCACTACTACGGCTTCTTCATTCCTCTGCTGCAAACTGTCTGGCTGGTCAGTCAGGCGCGACGCTACCGGGCGCGGCTCGCGCCCTGGCTGCTGGGGCTTGCTGCTGTGGGATTGGCCTTCTGGCCCTGGCTGGCGGTCGTGCGCCAGCAGATGTTGACCTTGCAGCAGGTGACCCACCAGACGCCAGTTGCGCTGGCGACCCTCGGCGACCTGCTGTTCCGCTTTGGGGGGCGCAGTGTTTTGCTGGCCGGCCTTTGCTGCCTTTTGCTGGTCCTGCCTCTCCTGGGCGGCGCCCGCCGCGGCGCTCGCCTGCTTCGCCCCCTGGCTGGCCAGCCCCCGCTGAGCTTGTTGTGGTTATGGCTCACCCTGCCGGTGCTCATTCCGCTGCTGGTCAGCGGTCAGGCGGCGACCTTCACCTACCGCAATGCGATCATTTGTGCGCCGGCCTTTTGGCTGCTGGTGGTGACGGGCTGGCGTCAGGTGCGCTGGCGACCGGCGCGGCGCGTGCTGCTGGCCCTGCTGCTGGCGCTCAGCCTGCCGGGGCTGCTGCGTTACTACGTGGAGCCTGACAAAGAGCAGTGGCGCGCGGTCACGGCCTGGATTGCGCAGCACGCCCAGCCGGGCGATCTGCTTTTGTTTGACACCGGTCCCACGCGTCAGCCCTTCGATTATGCGGCGCGGGCCACGCTCACCTCGTTGGCGCAGGCCACGTTCCCCAATTTCGAGGGCGACCCCGATGCCGTGATTCGCCGCTATGCGGGCCAATACCCGCGCGTTTGGCTCATTGCCACCGTCTACGGCGACGCGCGCCTCGCTTGGCGCCTGGGGCTGCTGACGCCGTACTATCGCCTGCAGGGGTGGATGCCGTTCACCGATGTCATGCCGGTGCTGCTAGCGCGGCCGCCCTGATCCCACCCTCGGAGGAATTTTTGCCACGAATTTCACGAATTTCACGAATGAGATGAATGGG
>DAISHS010000112.1:0-11933 GCA_036822415.1 Chloroflexota bacterium | reverse complement strand
TGGGCTTCGTTGACCTTCGCGATTTCGTGATCCAAACGTCCGCTGCACGAGGCGCGACTCCGCAGGCCAACGAGAATGGTATTTTCTCGATCATTCTGGGCAGCACGACGGTGACGGCGGATCATCGAGGAGGCAATCGCGAGGACGCCAAGTCACTTCTGCGCTTTGCGTCCTGGCCCCCTAGCGACTTTGCGTTTCTTCTTTGTCGTTCATCAACAAATTGATCTCGTCCAGGACATTAAAATTGCCGTTTACATCAAGCACGACGCAGCTAATCGGCGGGCGCTGGGGGCTTCGATGTGAGCGGGGCGACTCCCGAAGTCGAACTGCTGCTCCAGCAGATTGCGACCCTCCCTGATATCTGGATCGGCGCCTGGCGCAGCGGGTAACGCGAATCCAAAACTTACACAGCATCGCTCATGCCGACTGCCCGCGCTGTGCGGCTACGTCTACTTGACCGGCGCTCTTGCTGTGATAGAATGAGACTAGCATGAGATTGGAGGTGGTGTAATGACCGGTGAAACCCTGACGCTGATCCTGCCTGCGCCGCTGGCCCACGAGCTGGGATCGGCCACGCAGGACTTCCTGGCAGATATCCTGGCCCGCGGGCTGCGTGAGATCAAAGTAGAACGCGCGCTCGATCGTTATGCCCACGGCGGCATGTCGTTCGGCGCGGCCGCTCAACAAGCCGGCGTCTCGCAGGGTGACCTGGCGCGTTACGCCTACGCGCGCGGCATGGAGCCGCCCTTCTCTGCCCAGACGGTGACAGAAGAACTGAGCGAGACAGCATGACGACCGTGCTCTGTAACGCC
Organism: Chloroflexota bacterium; assembly: GCA_036822415.1. GTDB lineage: Bacteria > Chloroflexota > Anaerolineae > SSC4 > Amarolineaceae > Amarolinea. The sequence goes on along the minus strand of DAISHS010000112.1, from coordinate 11,121 downwards.
GGCCCACTGATCGCGCTGGGTAAGCTAAACCGCTTGGAATTGTTAGCGGATCTCTACGGACAGGTGGATCTCCCGCGAGCGGTATATGACGAAGCGGTAACGCAAGGGCTGGCGCTCGCAGCGCCCGATGCGCGCACGATCCGGCTGTTCTGGCAGGCAAAAGACTGGCCCATCGTCAATGTCTCCGCTGCCACACTGGCGGCCTACCAGCCGTCGGCGATTCTCGATCCCGGTGAAACTGAGGTGTTAGCGCTGGCACTCACACTGACTGATGTGCTCGTGCTGCTGGATGATGAAACGGCGCGCGCTGAGGCCCGAAGCCTGAAGCTGCGTGTCCGTGGCACACTTGGGGTCCTAACCCAGGCGTACCACTCGAAGATCCTCTCCTTTCTCGAAGTCGAACTGCTGCTCCAGCAGATTGCGGCCCGCCCTGATATCTGGATCGGCGCCAGGCTGTGTGAACAGGTGCGCCAAGCGCTACGCCAATCTGAATAAAGTCCCAATATCAGGCCGGTCGCATAGCCAGTGCACGCTGAATGTGGAGACAGACCAGACCCAGGCGGGCGCCCCAGCCCGTGACGGCGCTGACCGACACCGTCGTGCTTTCATTGCACCGCCATTCTTGCGTGCGTCAAAGGGTTTATTTCTTGAGTAGTCGGCGCAGGCCGACTTGGCAGAGGTTGCTGCGGTTGGAAGACTTCGGTTGTCTGAGCGCCGCATCGCGGTACGCGTCGCGGGGACGAGAAGTTCAACTTCTTGCAGAAGTTGAACTTCTTGATTCTGGCTTCTCCGCCTACCTCCCCAGCAAACGGCCCAGGCTCACGCCGACCACGACACCCAGCAGCGCCAGGCCGGCAATGAGGCGCGTGCGACTGGCCTCGCGCTGATCGGTCAGCAGCAGGCGGCCATTGACCAGCTGCGGCGAGGCGTACTCCGGCCGCAGCAGCTCGCCCAGGATGAAGCCAGCCGCCAGGCCGCCAATGTGCGCAAAGTTGTCAACGACGCCGCTGGTCAAGCCAAAAACCAGGTTGACGCCAACCACCAGCAGCATGCTGCGCAGAGCGCTTTGCCCCGATGCGCCAAAAAGCTGGCGGTAGCGTCGCAGATAGGCAATGAACGCGCCAAGCAAGCCAAAAATGGCGCCTGACGCGCCGGCCGAGAGCGACGTCGAGAACAAATAGCTCAAGAGGTTGCCGTACAGCCCGGCCAGCAAGTAGATGACCAGGAAACGCCCACGGCCAAAAAGTCGCTCGACCTGCGGCCCCAATTGATACAGCGAAAAACTGTTCATCAAAAGGTGGAAGAGACCGAAGTGCAGAAAGGCCGCAGTCAACAGGCGCCACCACTCCCCGGCGCTGATGAGATCGTTGTACTTGGCGCCATAAATGAGCATGAACTGCCCATTTTCAGTCGCATTGCGCACGCCATACACCGCCATGCCAATGACCTCCAGGGCCAGCCAGATGGCCACGATGGCGCCGATCAAGATGTAGCTCCAGAGCGGTTGGTGCATCGGCAAAGAAATGCGCAGCGTTGCCGGCGCCATGTCGTCGGCCGCGGGCGGCGGCGCATCTGCTGATGGGAATGTCATGTTTAGATCTCAACCGGTTTCCAATGGACGCGGCACTTTTCGGCGGCAATGATCGCCATGATCTGCTGCGCGGTGTCATCCAGGTGATCCTCCTGGTTGACCACGACGTAGTCAAATTCCTGCACGCGCTGCAGCTCCTTGCGCGCAGTCGCAATGCGCAATTTGAGCTGATCCTCTGATTCTGTCTTGCGCCGCTGCAAGCGCTGCACCAGGGCTTCTTCGGATGGCGCAGTCATAAACACGGTGATCGCGCCTGGCACCAGGCGGCGAATGGTGGCCGCGCCCTGCACATCAATGCGCATCACCACGTCACGACCGCTGGCCAGCGCCTCGCGCACGTGCCGCTTGGGAATGCCCTTGTAGTCGCCGTAAACGATGGCGTATTCCAGCAGTTCGTCGTTGTTGATCATTTCGGCAAAATCGGCCATGGAGACGAAATAGTAATCTACGCCCTCTACTTCATGCTCACGGCGCGGCCGCGTCGTGGCGGTGACGACAAAATCAAACGTCGTTCCCATGCGCTTCATGGCGTCGAGCGTGGCATCCTTGCCCACGCCCGATGGCCCGCTGATAATGACCATCGTCGGCCGCGGCCGCTGCAAACCCTGGTACCACTCCGTCAGTTCATCGCTTACCATAGTTTCCCTTGTGCTATTCCTCTCGATGTGCGTTCGCGCCAGCGGCCAGCAATGGCCCCTGCGCCCCCGTTCGCCGCGGATAGAGCCGTGGCCTGGATGGCGTCGGCTATCGGTAATTGCCGCTACGCGGATTGAGTTGACAGCTTAGCGACTGTGATTATAATCTCACCGACTGTCCAAAACCTGATGCAAACGAGTTGACAATGCCAATTTACGAATATCGCTGCCACCAATGCCAGCGCCGCGTGAGCCTGCTGTGGCGCAGCATGTCTGCCGCGGCCGAAAGTCAGCCGGTCTGCCCACGCTGCGGCAGCACCCAGCTGAGCCGTCTGATCTCCAAAGTGGCCGTTCTGCGCTCGGAAGAAAGCCGCATGGACAACCTGGCCGATCCGAGCAGCCTGGGCGACCTGGATGAGAATGATCCCAAGTCTCTGGCGCGTTGGATGCGCAAGATGAGCGGCGAGATGGGCGAAGACCTGGGCGATGAGTTTCGCGAGGTCGTTGATCGCCTGGAAGCCGGCGAAAATCCAGAAGAGATTGAAAAGACGATGCCTGATCTGGCCGGCGCGGGCGGGGGCGATGATTTTGGCGTCATGGACTAGACATTCAATCCAATCTGGCCGCGCGTTAGAACTTTTCGAAACGCTCGACGCTGCACACGAACACCGTGGCCCCGCCAACCGCGACTTCGACCGGAATCGGGATGTGCAGCTCGCCTGGTTCCATCACCGGCGGCAGCGGGTTGACATACTGCTTACGCGTATGCGAGCCTTCTCGAATCAGGCCCAGGGCTTCATCCAGGCGATCGTCGTTGACGCCCAGGATGATCGTCGAGTTGCCCTCGCGCAAGAAGCCGCCGGTGGTGCTGATGACCGTGGCGCTGTAGCCCCGGCTCACCAGGCGATCGAGCAGACCGCGCGCATCATCGCTTTGTACAATCGCCAACAACAGTTTCATCGAAGTACCTCCTGGCAACCGTTACCCTGACCAGCCCAGGCGCGCCGCCACATGCCCGCGTATGGCGGCCTGCAGCGTCTCCGCCGGCACGGTCGCATCAAGCACGCGCCAGCGCGCCGGCTCAGCCTGGGCCATGGTCAGATAGCCGCGCCGCACACGCTCGTGAAAGGCCAATGCTTCCTGCTCCATGCGATTCCACTCCGCGTCCGCGCCGGCGCGCTTGCGGCGCAATCCCACCTCCACGGGCAAATCGAGGCAGAAGGTTAGATCAGGGCGCAGGCCGCCCGTGGCAAATTCCGTAATCAAGCGTAGCGTCGGCAAATCGAGCTGGCGCCCATAGCCCTGGTAGGCAAGCGTAGAATCGGCATAACGATCGCACACGACCATGCCGCCGCCAGCCAGGTGCGGGCGGATGACCTGCCCCACGATCTGCGCGCGCGCGGCCGAAAACAAAAGAATTTCCGTCTGCGGCTGCATTTCCTGGTGGGCCTCATCCAGCAGGATGGCGCGCACGCGATCGCCAATCAGCGTGCCGCCCGGTTCACGCGTGGCCAGCACGGCCTGGCCTTGCTGGCGCAGCCAGACGCTCAAACCCTGAATCTGCGTGGTCTTGCCGCTGCCCTCTGGCCCCTCGAAGGTGATGAATAGGCTCACCGCTTATTCTCGGTAGATGCGCACGCGGCGCTGCGGCTCGCGTCCGTAGCTATGGGAGACAAGGTTGGCTTCGCGGGCCATTTGGTGCTGCTGCCGGCGCACAAATGATGCCTGCGGCGAAAGATCAGCCGAGGGCGCCCCGCCCAAAACATGTTGAATGGCCTGGCGCGCCTCCTCAATCGCCACGCCGAAAGTATCCACCGGCGCCGCCGGCAACCCAAAAACATCGGCCAGGCAGGTCTCCATCTGCGTCACGGTGTTGGAACGCAGGACATAGACAGCAATCCCCCGCCGCTCAGCTTCGGCAATGGGCTGCGGCTGTTTGCGGTAATAATTCTTCAGGGTGATGACCATATCGGCATCGCGCAGGTCTTCCACAATCTGCACCGGGACATGCAGATTTTGCGCAGCCTGGCGCAGGCGCTGTTGGCCCACGCCATAGGCATAGACGCGGCGCGTGCGCAGGTTGGCGCCGTTTTCGGCCGCGCGCGCCATCGGCATGGGCGCCAGCACCGGCTTGCCAAAGGCCGTCACCTCATCATCGTCATCCTCTCCAGGGCGGCCCCGGGAAGCCCACTGCGACTGGCGCACCAACGAGCTGCTCGTGGCGCTGGTTTGCGTCTTTTCGATGCGCACGGTCCCGTCGGCATCACGCCAACGCAGCTCGGCCGGCAGCGCGCGCGCGCGCAAGAGCGCGTCCACCGCCGCGGCCACATCATGATGAATGAGCAGGCGCTGCCGATCCTGGATTTCGACCAGGATATCAAAAGTGGGCGGGGCGCGGCGTTCCAGCACCGATTTCTGCGTGCCGCGGCGCCGCGCTTCTTCGTCGCTCAGGGTCACGCTTTCGATGCCGCCGACCAGGTCCGACAGGGTGGGGTTGAGCAGCAGGTTCTCCAGCGTGCCGCCATGCGCGGTGCCAATCAGCTGCACGCCGCGTTCGGCAATCGTGCGCGCGGCCACGGCCTCTTGCTCGCGACCAATTTCGTCAATAATGATCACTTCCGGCATGTGATTTTCCACCGCCTCGATCATTACCTCATGCTGCAAGGAAGGGGTTGGCACCTGCATGCGGCGCGCACGGCCAATCGAAGGATGGGGAATGTCGCCATCGCCGCCGATTTCATTCGACGTATCAACGATCACCACACGCTTCTTGTCGGCCAGTACACGCGCGGACTCGCGCAGGAGCGTGGTCTTGCCCACACCGGGACGGCCCAAGAGTAAGATGCTCTTGTCTGATTGGATGATGTCTTCGATGATGTCAATCGTGCCGTAGACGGCGCGACCGACGCGGCAGGTCATGCCGATGATGTGGCCCTGGCGGTTGCGCAGACAGGAGATGCGGTGCAAGGTGCGCTCGATACCCGCGCGGTTATCCTCGGTGAACTCACCGATGCGCGCGACCACGTCTTGCAGATCAGCCGGGGTAATCTCTTGTTCGCTCAAAACGGCTTCAAATTCAACGAAACGCGCTTCAGGCAAACGGCCCAGGTCAAGAACGACTTCGAGCAGCTCGTCGCTCCGGTTTTGCTGGCGGAGGGCATCTTGAATACGCGACGGCAGCGCGGCCAGAAGCGCATTCAAATCATCTGTAATTTTGTAATGACTCATCCTTGTTAATACTAATCCTGCAATGATCGAATAGAGATCGGAAAAATACCGCTAACCAGCCTCGGCACAGGCATCAATGCCGGTTCCATTTCCTTGACCCGCACGACCAGGTGTTTGACCAGCCGGGTGCGGCGCAGGTAAGGATGAAAATTGCGGTCTTGCAGCATCGTCCGTAGTTCACTTTGATAGTCGCGCAGCGCCAGGTAGATGGGCCGCGCCTTGCGCGCCGGGCCTAACGCAGCCAGGCACCAATCCAACAGGCGGCCTGCAGTCTGCCTGTCGCCGTCCAGGCTCCACAAGCGCAGCCAATGGCCGGCCGGGCCTGAGACCATTTGCACTGCGGCCGCCAACCCGTTCACACCGCTCAGCGCGTAGCCCTGGGCCTGCAGGCCTGATTCCCACCAGGCCGGCAAAAAACCGCTGCTCTCGCTCTCGGCCGCGCCTTCGGCCTGCTGCACCACGGGGGGCGTCGCGGCATGGTAGAGGCGCTGCATGGCCCAGGCATCGGCATCTTGCAGCGGACGAATGTCGGGGGCGGCCTGACCCAACGCCGCGCTTGGCCCGTCCAGGCGAAAAATAGTTTCCTGCGTATACGGCACAAAACCAACCTGACGCAACACGTCGGCCTCACGCCCGTCAGCCGGAACATTGGCAAAGATGCGCTGCACCCCGTGGTGGCCGCCCTCCTGCACCATGAGCGTCAGCAGGCGTGTCCAGATTTCGTCTACGGCTGGCCGCTCACTGGTCAGGGCTGGCGCCAGGGCCAGAATATCGCTTTCGGGGCGGTCTGGCCGCTTCAGAACCTGAGCAAAACCCTGTAACGGGCCACGCGCGCCCTCTTCGTGCAGTACATACGTGGCAATGCCGATGCCGCGCCAGGGAAATGGCGCCATCATGGCAACGGCCACCGGATGACGCGGACGCGTCAACGCGTGAACCATGTCCAGGCGTTCTGTGCTGGGCACCAGTCCCTGGACAAGCAGGTAATGACGCAGGCCAAATTGCTCAACCACCCCTTCGACGGCTCCTTTGGCTTCCCGATGCAAATCTGCTTGGATTTTACACTGCTTTACATCACGTCGCAAGTATGGTCAGCAGGCTAATTTAGGAATAGATGTCCCGTGGGGCCAGCGATCAGCTGCCGCTGCGCGTCGGCCGTTTGCACCATGAAACGCAGCAAAAGCTGCTCCCGACCCAGGATGCGGCGCTCAAGGGCCAACAGGTCGTGCGCGCTGCGCGTCTGCAGGAGAGTTTGCTTGTCATCCAAAGGCAATTGCAAGGCCATGGCAATCAGATAGGCCAGGTCCACAGGATCGTCGGGCATATCACTGGCCGCGAACTTGACCTTCTCATCCTGGTTGAGCATTTCCAGATAAGAGGCGATGCGCGGCTGCAGGTACTTGATGAGCGGCTTGACCTCGGCTTCATTGGCGGCCAGTAAAGGAAAGGCTTCTACCTCGGCCTCCAGATAGGGTTCCTCTTTGAGAATCTCCTGGATGCGAAAGCGGCTCGAACCGGTGGCTGTGATGTTCATGCGACCATCGGTCAGCGGTTCAACCTCCGTGATATAAGCCATGGTGCCGATGGGGTGCGGCAGCGCCTCGCCGTTGGCTTCGACGCCCTGTTGAATCAGCACAATCCCAATAGGGATATTCGCGCGCAAACAGCGCCGCACCATCAGTTTGTACCGGTCTTCAAAAATGTGCAGGGGCATCGCCATGCCCGGAAACATCACCGTATGCAGTGGAAACAGTGGTAAACGCATGTTATAAATCCTTCATGCCTCGTCGCTCTCGTCCTCTTCACCGAGAACGACATCATTTTTCATAAACTCGCGCAGGACAACGGTGGCATAGGCGCCTTTCGGCAGGGTGAAACGCAACCATAAGCCTCCGTTGGCGGCCAGCAAAGCGGACGCGTCCAGTTCGATTTGCTCGAGCAGCAAACGGCCCAGGCGCCGGCCGCCGTCCACATCGGCCTTTTTGAAGGCCTGCAGCGGCACAGCGGCCTGCGCCCAGATGTCGGCTTCCAGAGCCGCGGCCTCGGCGGCGGCGGCTTTCATCTTGGCCCCAAACAGCGGGCCGGTGAAGCTAATTTCGCCGGCCTGAAAACGCGGCTGCTCACGCTCAAGGTCTTCAACCACAAACAAGCCGCCGGTGCCATGCTTCTTGGCTACGTCGCCTGCCAAGAGATGATCGAACGCGCCAAGATTGATACGCTGCACCAGGTAGCGATTGAAAAGGTCCGATTGAAACGCTGAGATCAGAAAGCGGCGTAACCAACGCTGGCGCGGGCCGCGGCCCAGCAAGGCTTCACGCCCGCGCAGGGCGTTGTCGCCATCCTGGCCGAAACGTTGCACGCCGAAGAAGTTGGGAAGGCCGCGCGTGCGCAACGCGGCGGCAACCGCTTCGGCCCGCGGCAAGGCGTCCGGCGCTACGTCGGCGATGAAAACGGCAAAGCGATTGCCCAGGAGATGCCCGGTGCGCAGTTTGTTGCGGTGACGGCCCACCCAGTTGACCTGGAAAGGCAGCTCGGCGCCGATGCGTATTGCTGCATCTTCGGCGGGTACACGCAAGAGCGAGAAGGTCTGCGTGGTCAGCGCCTGGCGGTCCTTCAAGCCGGCAAAACCGATGTCATCTGCGTGCAAGCCAAAGATGCGCGCCAGGGCCGTCACCACATCGCGTGTGTTCCAGCCGCGGCGGGTCAGGTTGACGTAGAGGTGGTCGCCGTCGCCGCTTGCCTCGTAGAGGGGAATTTCTTCGACGACAAAATGCTCAGGCGTTTGTTTGAGCGTCCCGCCAATACCGGGCAGGTCGGGTGTGATGGTTGGTAGTGTCATAAATTGTAAGGCCTGTGAGTCACGGGCTAGATTGTAACGCAGAGCGCCAGGGAAAGCAAGGTCAGGTCGCTTCAGGGGTGCATTTCAAACTGGGGGCAGATCGGGCGACTGCAAGTCGCTGCAATGATTGCAAAGTCCACCTGCGTGGACTACACCCCGAAACTGAAATGCACCCCCGCTTCAGAGCGCAGCGTCGGCCGCGGCCCTGGCTGGCGACGGTTCGATCAGCCGATGCAGGGCGGCCAGGATAGCCATCCCCGCGCCCAGGCCAAGCCACAGCCCGGTCAGGATCATGGTGGGCTGACCGCCGTTCCACCAGCCGTGGTGCATGGCGTGCACGTCCAATTGCCAAAGGCCGAAAGTCACAACGGCCAGAAGCAGGCGCAGCGCCCATGAGCGCCTTTCCATGAAAACGAACGTCGCTCCCCGGCGCGCGTAGGCCACCCGGAGGGCAATGATGCCCAGCAGCGCCGTATAGCAGCGTGAGCAAACTGCCCAGGGATAGCCGGCCAGCTGAAAGGCCATTTCGGGCTGCGGGCAAATCCAGAAGCCAAGCGCGGTGATGGCTTCACCCACGGGGGTGAACAGCGGCAGTCTACTGGCGCGAAAGAGCGGGGCCAGGATCGGCCCTGCGGCCATGAAGCCGAGCAGGATGTCCACGACAAGCCAGCCCCGGCGCGGTCGAGACGTTGGTAAGCGCTTTTGCTGTTGCATGGATCGGTTCATCGAATTCGGCGTACATGCCACCAGGCGCGCGGCAGATGCGCCAGCTTGGCGCCCAACCCCAGGTGCGCGCGCTGATTGAAGACATCGTAACGGTTTTGGCGGATCTTGGTCAGGATGCCGCGATAAACCGTGGCCGCCGTGGCTACCGACAGACGGCTGTCAGGGCTGAGGAGGCCAATCCCAGGCCAGGCTTCGCTATAGAGGCGCTCGGCGCGCGCGATCTGGAAGTCCAGCAAGCGCACAAAGCGCTCGTCTACCTGACCGTGACAAAAATGGGCATAGGTCAGGCCAAAACGCTCGATGTCTTCCAGCGGCAGATAAACGCGCCCCCGGCTGGCATCTTCGCCCACATCGCGCAGGATATTCGTCAACTGCAAGGCGATGCCCAGTTTGACGGCATAGCCGAACGCTTCCGGATTTTGGAAGCCGGTGATGTGCATGGACATCAAACCGACGGTGGAGGCCACGCAGTAGCAGTAACGGGACAATTCCTCCCATGTCTGATACGTGCGCAGCGTCAAGTCCATGGCCATGCCGTCCAACAGTTCTTCAGCATAGCGGCGTGGCACATGGTAACGCTCGCGCGCATCGGCCCAGGCCATCAACACCGGATCCTGCTGCTCAGGCAGTGGACGAAAGGCGGCATGGCGCCAGCGCGCCAGCTCTTCCTGCGCATGGGGGCCGCCGTTATCCACGATGTTGTCGCTGACGCGACAAAAGCCATACAAGGCATGAATGGCCCGACGCTTGGCGGGCGGCAGGAGAAGGGAGCTCAGGTAGAAGCTCTTGGAGTACTCCTTCGTGATCCGCCCGCTGACGGCATAAGCCTCATCCAGCGCCATGCGGCTGGTGGGCAATGACGGCTCGGTCAACACACGCATCTCATGCGCAGCAAAGGATTGGGACTGGGTTGTCATGAGCGCCTCCGCAAATTGAATCAACGCTGCAAGCTGAACAGGCCGAGGGGGTGCTCAGGCACGGGGTGTAAACGGTTTACCCTCGATGCGCGCGAGGGTGGCATCAGCCGCACGATGGCCGCTGCGCACGGCGCCTTCCATCGAGTCATAGAAACGCTGGAAGGTGTAGCCGCCGGCGACAGCCAGGTTCTTGACCGGCGATTGCTGGCTTGGGCGCAGATGATCGGTGCCTGGCTTGGGCCAGTAAACCGACTGCGGCACACGCACCACGATAGATTTCTCGATGTTTGCCTCTGCGGCCGCAGACGGGAAAAGCGCCTTGACGTTTTCCCACACCAGGTTCACGACCTCGGCATCGCTGAGCGGCATCAAATCATGCGCCGGCGCCACCACGAACTGGAAACGCGATTTACCCTGGTGGTAGTAGTCAGGGGTTGTGTTCCCCAGGTCAGCGTAGACCGGAATGATGCCGTCGGGCGAAAAAAGGATGTTGTCAATCTGACTGATCTGGCGGTCGGCCCACAGGTGCACCGTGATGACCGGCACGCCTTCCAATTGGGCCAGGCCCTTGAAGTAGTCATAGCGCTGCCAGGTTGGGGGCATCAGCTTCTTCAGGTTGTGAATGGGCAGCGCGGTGATGTAATAATCGGCCTCGAAACGCGAGGCGGTTGGATTCAAGGCAGTTTCGCCCGCCACGCCAGCGCCGCGCGGCGTGTCCCAAGAGACTTCCACGCCGCTGATGGCGCCGTCGGCTTGGGTCTCAATGTGGGTGACCCTGGCGCCGGTCAAGACCTGGGCGCCGCGGGCCTGGATATACTCGGTCAACGGGCCGGTCAAATGCTTTTCTGGCGCGCCCTTGAGAAAGCCCATGTGGCTGGCATCGTTCTGACGCAGGAAAAGGCCGCTGACATCGAGCACGACGCGGGCGCTGATGTCTTCGGGTTTGAGGAATTTGAGCGCCAGGGTCATGGGCAGGAACATCTTGCTCAACATGCGGTCGGCAATACCAACGCCGCGATGCCACTCCTGATAGGTCAAGCGATCCTGCGCCGCATAGTATTTTTCACCGCCAAAGAGAATCGGCGCCAACGCCTTCGCCAGCGTTGCCTTTTCGCCCAGGCTGAAGTATTTGTTCTGGAAAACGGCCGGCAAGAGATGCAGAGGGGAAGGCAGAGACATCGTGCG
>DAISHS010000111.1:0-11939 GCA_036822415.1 Chloroflexota bacterium | reverse complement strand
TCGTCACACGGCCGCCCAACCCTGTACCGGCAACTTGCGCCACATTGATTCCATGCTCGGCCGCCATCTTGGCGACAATGGGCGACAGGCGCCGTAGTTCGTCTGACGCGGCCGGCGCTGGCGCCGTTGGCTGCACGGCCGGGCCGGCTGATCGAGCCGTGGGCGCGCCCGCTGCGCCGACCTCCTCGCCTGGCGCGCCGATCAAGGCGATCAGCGCGCCGGCCTTGACCGTTTCACCGTTGGCCGCGACAATGCTCAGCACCGTACCGGCCACCGGCGAAGGAATTTCGGTATCAACTTTATCGGTGGACACTTCCAGCAGCACATCGTACTGCTTGACCTGGTCGCCCACCTGCACGCGCCAACGGCTGACCGTGCCTTCGACGACGCTCTCGCCCAGCTGCGGCATCAAGATTTTGGTTGTCATCTTTGATTCTCCCCGTAGCGCTCAGTAAGCCGCCAACTGACGAATGGCCGCGGCAATCTTGTCCGCGTTAGGCATGAAGAAGTCTTGCATGGGATGGCTGAAGGGCACGCCGGGCACATCGGGGGCGCAAACCCGTGCGATGGGGCCGTCCAGGTACTCGAAGGCTTCTTCGGCAATGATGGCGGCGATCTCGCCAGCCAGGCCGCCGGTTTTGTTGTCCTCGTGCACGATGACGGCTTTGCTCGTCTTCTTCACAGAGCCAAGAATCGTCTCCTTGTCGAGCGGGGCCAGGGTGCGCAGGTCAACCACCTCGGCATCAATGCCTTCCGGCGCAACCATCTCCGCCGCACGCAGCGCTTCATGCAGCATCAGGCCATAGCTGATGACCGTCAGGTCACGACCAGGGCGTTTGATGTCTGCCTTGCCAATCGGAACCACGTAATCGCGCTCTGGCGCCTCGCCCTTGATCAGGCGATAGGCCTTCTTATGTTCCAGGAAAAGCACCGGATCGGGTGAGCGCAAGGAGGCGCGCAACAAGCCTTTGATGTCATAGGGAGTGCTGGGCGCTACGACGTACAGGCCAGGGACGTGACAGAAAAAGGCCTCGATAGATTGCGAATGATAAAGTCCGCCGCTGATCCCTCCGCCATACGGCGCGCGCATCAGCATCGGCACGGAAAACTGACCATTGGAGCGATAATGGAAGCGGGCGGCTTCACTGACAATTTGATTGAACGCTGGAAAGATAAAATCGGCAAATTGAATCTCGCAAATGGGGCGCAGACCGTTCAGCGCCATGCCGATGCCCACGGCGATGATGGAAAGCTCGGAGAGTGGGCTATCAATGACGCGGTCAGGGCCAAACTCATCGAATAAGCCCTGGGTGGCGCGAAAAACACCGCCGCGCGGGCCAACGTCTTCGCCGGTGACGATGATTGTCGAGTCGCGGCGCATTTCTTCCGCCATGGTATCGCGCAGAGCTTCAATGTTGGTTTTGATTGTCATCGGTCACCTCACATCTTGCCAAAGACCGGGAAGAGCGCGTCTTCCGGTTTCGGATAGGCCGCGTTCATGCAGTACTCGGTAGCCGCGTCCACGCTGGCGCTCACGCGGGCCATGATCTCCTCGCGCTGCGCCGCGTCCAGCACGCCACGCGCCAGCAGGGTCTTTTCAAAGCGCTGGATCGGATCTTTGCGCTTCCATTCTTCGACCTCTTCACGGCTGCGGTAGCTACGGTCGTCATCGTCCGATGAATGGGGCACCGGGCGGTAGGTCTTGGCTTCCAGTAAACTGGGGCCATCGCCGCGCCGCGCGCGGGCCACGGCCTCGGCCGAGACGTTGTACGATTCGAGCAGGTCATTGCCATCATAGATGACGCCGGGCATCCCGTAGGCATAGCCGCGATCGGCCACGTTTTCTACCGCCATTTGCTTGGACATAGGCACTGAAATGGCATACTGATTGTTTTGGCACAAGAAAATCACCGCCAGCTTGTGGATGCCGGCCCAATTCAGGCCTTCGTGGAAATCACCCTGGCTGGTGCTGCCCTCGCCAAAGCAGGTCACCACGACTTCATCGAGATGGCGCAGCTTGGACGCAAAGGCAATGCCGGCGGCTTGGGGAATTTGCGTCGCCACCGGGCTGGAGCCGCTGACGATGCGCAGTTTGCTGTTGCCAAAATGCGCCGGCATTTGGCGCCCGCCGCTGCTCGGATCTTCGGCCTTGCCAAAAAGCGGCAGCATCAGATCAACAGGGGTCGCGCCCAGCGCCAGGTTGAAGGCGATGTCCCGGTAATACGGGTGCAGCCAATCATAACCTGGACGCATGGCAAAAGCCATGCCGACCTGACAGGCCTCGTGGCCCATCGCTGAGATGTGAAAAGGGACTTTGCCCTGGCGATTCAACACCCACATGCGCTCGTCGAGTTTACGCGAGAGCACCATGCTTTCCAGCATGGCAAGCAACTGGGCATTGCTTAAATCACCAGCATAGTCGTGGGTGACGAACTGGTTTGGCTGTAACGCCAACATGGTGGTACCTCCCTTGGCCATTCGGTTGTTTGAAAATCATCGTTGATTGCGGCTGTCATTGTAAACAGCGTGCACGTCGCCAGTGACGTGCGCACGAAAGACCGTCTGCGCCGCGCGGTCTGGCGCGGCCAGCCAGAGAGTATACCACACATCACCGAATTGGGTTGTAAGCCTTATTGCGTAACCGTTGTTTCAACTGCGAAGCCGCGATCAGCACTCAGATGAAACACCGGCGCCGGCCAAGAGTTTTGCCCGGTCTGCGGCCGGTCTTGCCAAGCGCTGGCGCAGCGCGCCCCGCGCGATTGCCGTCGCCGCAGCCCGGCGAGCACGGCAACCCTTTGGTCAACAGGTCGCGGCGTGCTATAATGCGGCCATGACAAAACCAGCATTGACGCAAGCCACAGGCCCGGCCCGGCTTGCCCCCGGCGGCGCCCGGCCTGACCGGCGTTCTCGGCCGGACGCACGGGCCTGAGGCGCGCGGTGACTACGCCGGCGAAGGTCTCGCCTGCGGCCGATCTACCACTGGGCGCGCTGCGCATCTTGCTGCGCTGTCTTGGCTATCTGCGCCCTTACACGCGCCTGACAGGCGCGGCGTACCTGGCCCTCCTCGTCACCAGCGCGCTGGCCCTGTTGACGCCCCAGCTCATCCGCCGCGCGATTGACCGCGGGGTTGGCGGCGGCGAGCTTGCTGTACTGCGCAGCGCGGTCTTTGCGCTTCTCGGCCTGATGGTCATCCGGGGCATCCTGGCCTTTCTGACCGGCCGTTGGACTGAGATTGCCTCGCAGGGGGTGGCCTACGATCTGCGCAATGCCCTGTATCGGAAGCTGACGGCGCTTTCTTTCTCCTATCACGACCGCGCCCAGGTGGGCCAGCTCCTCTCCCGCGCCATCCAGGATGTGGATCGGATTCGCTTCGTGACCGGGCGCGCGTTCTTGCGCCTGGCCGAGGGCTTGATCCTGCTCCTGGGCGCGATGGTCTTTCAGGCCCTCATGAACCCGTACCTGACACTTCTGGCTTTGTGGACGATGCCGCTGCTGGCTTACTGGGCCACACGCTTTGGCCGCCGCTTTCGGCCGCTGTCCCTGGCCGTTCAACAGCAGCTGGCCGTGCTGACCTCTTACCTGGAGCAAAATCTGCGCGGCGCCCGTGTCGTGAAGGCATTCGCCCAGGAAGCAGCCGAAGTGGCCCGTTTCGATGTCGAAAACGATCGCTGGTTCGAGCTTTCGGCCTGGGCTGCCCGCCAGCAGGCCTTCAACATGCCCTTCCTCGATCTGATCGCAAACCTGGGAACCATCTTCATCATCTGGTATGGCGGCACGCTGGTAATGGACGGGCGCCTGACGCTGGGCGAGATGGTCGCTTTTTCCACCTACATGGGGCTGCTGATCCAGCCCGTGCGCCGCTTGGGCATGATCCTGCCAGCCCTGGTGACCGCGGCCGCCGGCGGAGAACGGGTTTTCGCCATCCTCGACGCCCAATCCGAGGTGAGCGATGCCGCCGACGCCGCGGCGCTGCCGCCGATTCACGGCCAGGTCTGTTTCGAGCATGTCTCTTTCAGCTACTTTGGACGCCACAAGGTGTTGAACGATGTCTCTTTTACTGCGCAGCCCGGCCAGGTGATCGCCTTGCTTGGGCCGACCGGCTCCGGCAAGTCGTCCATCATCAACCTGATCCCACGTTTCTATGACCCGACCGCTGGACGCATCACCGTGGACGGCCATGACATCCGCAGCGTGCAGCTCAACTCGCTGCGCGATCAGATCGGCATTGTGCTGCAAGAAACCACGCTCTTTGCCAGCACCATTCGCGAAAATATCGCCTTTGGCCGGCCCGACGCCAGCGAGGCAGAGATCGTCGCCGCGGCCCAGGCCGCCCAGGCGCATGATTTTATCATGGAAATGCCGCAGGGCTACGATACCAGCGTGGGCGAGCGAGGGGTGACGCTGTCTGGCGGCCAGAAGCAGCGTATCGCCATCGCCCGCGCGCTGCTCAAGGATCCGCAGGTATTGATATTCGACGACGCCACGGCCAGCGTTGACTCCGATACCGAACGACTGATCCAGCTCGCCCTGCAGCGCTTGATGATCGGGCGCACCTCGTTTGTCATTGCCCAGCGGCTGAGCACGATACGCCAGGCCGACCAGATCCTGGTCCTCGACGGCGGTCGCATCACCGCGCGCGGAACGCACGAGGAGCTGCTGCGCGCGTCCGCGCTTTATGTGGCGATCTACCAACGCCAGTTCAGGCCGCAGGAGAAGGCGGCTGAGGCGGCGACGACGGGCCGACTTGAGGACGAAACGGCGGTGAAGCGATGAGCTTTTCGATTGGCTCTTCTGGCCCGCGCATGGGGCCGGGCATGGCGCTCGAACGCTTTGGCGAGCGGGCGGAGGGCCGCGCCTTTGACCGCCGCGTGGCCCGGCGCCTGCTGGCGTTTTTGCGTCCGTTTGGGGCGCAAATGACGGCCGCGCTGCTGTTGATGTTGCTCTCCTCGCTCTTGAGCCTGGCCGCGCCCTTTCTGATCAAAACGGCCATTGATGTGAATATCGCGCAGGGCGATCGCGCCGGCCTGACCCGCACCGCGCTGCTGATTGCCGCCACCTTCGGCGGCGCTTATCTGACCTCTGCCGGGCAGCGCTGGCTACTTTCCTGGACCGGGCTGCGTGTTCTTACCAACCTGCGCCGCGCGCTCTTCGGCCATCTGCAGGCCCTGCCGCTTGCTTATCACGACACGCACATTGTGGGGGTGACGATTTCGCGTGTCATGAATGACGTGGACGTGATCAACGACCTGCTCTCGCAGGGCCTGGTGACGCTCCTGGGAGACAGCGCGCTGCTGGTGGGCATTGTGGTCATCATGGTGTCGCTCAGCCCGCGCCTGGCGCTGCTGGCCTTCAGCGTACTGCCGCTGATGCTGCTTGCGACCCTCCTTTTCACGCGGCGCGCTCAGGTTGCCTTCCGTCAGACACGCAGCGGCATTGCCGCGGTGGTCGGCGACCTGGCGGAAAACCTGTCTGGCATGCGCGTGATCCAGGCCTTTGCCCAGGAAAACGCCACCCAGGAACAGTTCGACCGGGTCAATCGGCTTAATCGCGACGCGTACATTGCCGCGATGTCTCTCTCGTTTGTTTTTCTGCCGAGCGTGGAATTCCTGGGTATGCTGGCAACCTGCGTGGTCCTATTCTTTGGCGGCGCCCTGGTCATTGGCGGCAGTCTCACCCTGGGGATAGTCGTTGCCTTCCTGGCCTACGTGACGCGCTTTTTTGAGCCGATCCAGGAGCTAAGCCAGCTCTACACGACCATACAGGCGGCCATGGCCGGCGGCGAACGCGTCCTGGAGATTCTGGACACCGCCCCACAGGTGACCGACAGGCCGGATGCCGTGGAGATGCCTGCCATCAGCGGTCGCATCGAACTCGATCATGTTCATTTTGGTTACCGGGATGATGTCGAGGTCTTGCACGATGTGAGTCTACGCATCGAGCCAGGCCAGACGGTGGCGCTTGTGGGGCCGACCGGGGCAGGCAAATCCTCGATCGCCAACCTGGTGGCGCGTTTCTATGACGTGACGGCCGGGGCCGTGCGGATTGACGGCATAGATGTGCGCGAGGTGGCCCAACGTTCGCTGCGCCGCCAGATGGGCCTGGTGCCCCAGGACCCGTTCCTTTTCCCCGGCACGCTGGCCCAAAATATCGCTTTTGGGCGGCCTGACGCGCCGCTGGCGTCCATTCAGGCGGCCGCCCAGCTGGCGCGAATGCACGATTTCATCATGAGTCTGCCGGCCGGTTATCAGACTGAGGTCTCGGAGGGCAGCGCAAACCTGTCGCTGGGCCAGCGCCAGCTGATTTGCATTGCGCGTGCGGCCCTGGCCGATCCGCGCATCCTGATTCTGGATGAAGCCACGGCCAGCGTGGATACCGTGACAGAAGCCTTGATCCAGGAAGCGATCGAGCGCCTGCTGCAAGGACGCACCGCGCTTGTCATTGCCCATCGCCTGAGCACGATCCAACATGCCGATTTGATCTGCGTGCTCCAGGATGGGCGCATCATTCAGGAGGGAACCCATGCGGCGCTTCTGGCGCAGGAAGGGCTGTACCGCGAGCTGTATACCAAACAGTTCGTTGCGTAGGCATACGGGCTGTCACCCCGGCTCGTTCAGCGACAGCGGCGCGGCATCAAACCGGGGGCCAGGGGATGTTGTGGTAAGCGGGATGTTGTGAGGGAAAGACAGGGTTGGCTATCAGCGCCTCGGTGCGGCGGCGCAAGGCGTTCAGCTCGCCTGGGCTTACCAACTTTCCCAGCTCTGCGCTGAGAGGTTCGCCCTTGCGCAGCTGGTTCAGGAGCTGACCGCAGTCGCGCACGATGTCGGCGGGCAAGGGTTGGCCGGCGAAGTCCCAAATCACCGTGCGCAGCTTATATTCGGTGTGAAAGGTGAGGCCGTGGTCAATGGCCCACAGGCGATTGGTGCCCCGGTCGCGCAACACATGCCCGCCTTTGCGGTCGGCATTGTTCGTCAGGACATCGAAGGCGGCAATGCGCATCAATTGATCGCCGAACTGGTCATCGCGCAGGTCGAAGTAAGATTCATTGGGGTCAGCATCCACGTAAAGCTGCGCCATGCCGAGGCCAAAGGGGCCGTCGCGCAGGACCGTGGGCGGGACTAACCACCAGTCGAGCGCGGCGCTGACCAGATAGGCCACGTACTCGCGATAGCACAGCGTGCCGGCGCGAAAATCCCAGAGTGGGGCCTCGCCGCGTTGTGGCTTGTAAATTGCCAGGGTGCGGAAGGGCGCCTTCTCGATCTGCACCAGGAAGGTGTAGTTCGAACCCCAGGGAATGTCCTGGCGCCCGCTGATCGCCCCATGCGCCAGCAGATCGAGCAGGCCCGGCAAGTCAATGCCCTGGCGCGAGTCACCCACGGGCGCGGCTGAATTGAAGGAATGGTTGTTGGCTGGAAGTGACATGGCGGTCATCATCTACCTCGACGCTCAACCCATCACGGTCACAAAGACCGCGTCACACGCAGGTTGAATGTTCCTTGTCTATAACACGTTGGCCCTGCGCGGCAATGTCAGCCAACTTCCAGTCATATCACACGATCCACATCAGGATTGACCTGTTCGAATCCCGTTGCATAATGATGCGCACCGGCGTTGATTTCCGGCCTGGCGCCTGGCTTCGACTCACCGATGGATCGGTTCATCCATCTCGGGACGTGTGACTTACACCCTTTAGCGGGCAATTTGACAAATCAGTGTGGAGTGTCTAGTATTTAGTTGCGTCTAAATTTATGAGGGGAAACTCCATGCTCGGCGAAACGGTTGCCAGTCATGCCATCGAAGACTACCTGAAGACAATCTACCTGGTGCAACAGGACGAAGGGCGCGTGACCACGTCGGCCATTGCCCGCCGGTTGGGAATCGCGGCTGCTTCTGTGACCAACATGGTCAAACGGTTGGCCGAGATGAACCTGGTGCGCCATACGCCCTATCACGGCGTGGAACTGCTGCCGGCCGGCGAAAAGATCGCCCTGGAGGTGGTGCGCCATCATCGCATCCTGGAGCTTTACCTGGCCGAGGCGCTTGGTATGCCCTGGGACCAGGTGCACGCGGAGGCCGACCGCCTGGAGCATGTCATTTCCGAAGACCTGGAAGAACGTATGGCCGCCGCGCTGGGGCAGCCGACGATGGACCCGCACGGGCATCCCATCCCCAGCCGTGACCTGACCGTGCTCGAGCGTTCGCAAGCGGCGCTGGCCGAGGCGCGGCCAGGCGATGTGCTCACCGTCGAATGGGTGCGCGACCTCGATCCCGCCCATCTGCGCTACCTGGCCGCCGTCGGCCTGGTTCCGCAAGCCGTCGTGCATGTGGTTGATGTAGCGCCGTTCAATGGTCCCTTGCGGCTGCGCATTGGTGACAGCGAGATCAGCCTGGGCCGTGAGCTGGCGGCTGAGGTTTTTGTCATCTATCCGCCTTGAACTGGTCCCGGCTGGCGCCCTGGCGCGCGGCGACTTCAGGAAGGGTGCATTTCAAACTGGGGGCAGATCGGGCGACTGCAAGTCGCTGCAACGATTGCAAAGTCCACCTGCGTGGACTACACCCCGAAACTGAAATGCACCCCTTCAGGAAGGTTTCGGCAGCAGGCTGCGCTCATCCAGGAATTCAGCCGGCGGCTGCCAGCGACCATGCTCCCACATCAGCGAGAAGAACCAGATACCGCTTTCGCCGATACAAAAATCAGCGGGCGTAAAACTCATTTTTGAGTCCAGCGCTGGTTGCGCCTGCTCTCGGCTGTACTCGGCATCCCAACCGAATGCTTCGCCCCGCCAATGCTCCCCTTTTGCATGAAGTTGATTCGCAAACAGCCTGACTTCATCCAGATTGGGACTCATCCAGAATTTGGCCTCGTTTCCATCTTTGCCGACATGCACATGGGGCGGTTCATCCGTAGCCCTTTTTCCATCGAACCAGAGTCAAAAGCCCTTTGACGAACCGCGGCCAGTGAAGTACAATCACATGCTGACAAAAGAGATTTGGCTATAGCTAAGACGAGGAAACGATGGGGTTCAAAGATTTACGCGAGTTTATTGTCAAACTGGAAGAACTGGGTGAATTACGGCGCATCACGGCGCCGGTAAGCGCGGAATTAGAAATCACAGAAATTACCGATCGTGTATGCAAGGGGCCGGCGGCGCAGAATCAGGCGTTGTTGTTCGAAAACGTCAAAGGCTATGACATCCCGGTGCTGACCAACGCGCTGGGGTCAGCGCGGCGCATGGCGCTGGCCCTGGGCGTGGATGACCTCAATGATCTGACTACCAACCTGGGGGCGCTCATCAAACCAGAGCTGCCCAAGGGCCTGGGTCAGATGATGAATCGCGCCGGCGATTATTGGGACGCGCTAAAAAGTATCGGCCTGGGGCCGGCCATCGTCAAAAAGGCGCCGGTGCAAGAGGTCGTGCTGTTGGGCAGCGACGCCGATCTCAACCTCATTCCGATTTTGAAATGCTGGCCGCAGGATGGGGGGCGTTTCATCACGATGACCACCATCATCAGCCGCGACCCGCTCAAGGGGATTCGCAACGTGGGGATGTACCGCTGCCAGGTGTACGACAGCCACACGCTGGGCATGCACTGGCAGCTGCACAAGGGCGGCGCCGAGCATGAGCGCAAGGCACAGCAGGCCGGCGTCGACCGAATTCCGGTGGCGATTAGCCTGGGCGGCGATCCGGCCGTGATGTGGAGCGGTTCCGCGCCGCTGCCGCCTGACATTGATGAATTCCTGCTGGCCGGTTGGCTGCGCGGCAAGCCGGTGGAACTGGTGCGCTGTGTGACGCAGCCGCTGGAGGTTCCGGCCGAGGCCGAAATTGTGATCGAAGGCTATGTGGATCCGATGGAAAAGCGGCCCGAAGGGCCATTTGGCGATCACACCGGCTATTACACGCCGGTTGACAACTACCCCGTGCTGCATGTCACCGCGATCACCCGGCGGCGCCAGCCCATCTACCCCACGACGCTGGTGGGGCTGCCGCCGATGGAAGATTACTGGATGGGTAAGGCCACCGAGCGCCTCTTCCTGCCGCTCATGCGCCTGTTCCTGAACGAGATCGTGGATGTCAACATGCCGGCCGAAGGGGTTTTTCACAACCTGATCCTGGTCAGCATCAAGAAGCGCTTCCCGGGCCACGCGCGCAAGGTCATCAATGGGCTGTGGGGGCTGGGCTTGATGATGCTCACCAAGTGCATCGTGATCGTGGATGAGGACGTAGACGTGCAGAATGTCAGCGAGGCGATGTTCCACGCGCTGAACAACGTGGATTGGAGCCGCGACATCCTCGTGCAGGATGGGCCGGTGGATGCGCTCGATCATGCCAGCTATCGCTTCGCGCTGGGCGGCAAGATCGGCCTCGACGCCACGCGCAAATGGGCCAGCGAAGGCTACACGCGCGCCTGGCCTGAGCTGATTACAATGAGCGAGCCGATCAAGCAGCAGGTCAGCGCGCGCTGGCGCGAGTATGGCTTTACGGCGGGAGCAGCGCGCGCGGCCGCGCCTGGCCAAAGCGTGCGCAGTCCCTTGAGTCGGCCCGCGGCGCTCGTGCGACGCCTGGGTCGCCGCAACAGAGGCTAGGAAAAATGCCCGGCAGCTGCAATCACATCAGCCAGCGCAGATCGGGCCTGGCCGGGGTTGCAGCGCCTTCAGCCGCGCGCAGGCTGAACAGCAATGAAGGATAGATAGAATGAATGTAAATACCATTTTAGAGAAAGCAGCGCACGGTGAGCGCCTGACGCCAGACGAAGGGTTGATTTTGTATCGGGACGGCGACCCCGACGCCACCCTGGCCGTGGCGCACCAGCTGCGGCTGGCGCG
Organism: Chloroflexota bacterium; assembly: GCA_036822415.1. Taxonomy (GTDB): domain Bacteria; phylum Chloroflexota; class Anaerolineae; order SSC4; family Amarolineaceae; genus Amarolinea. The sequence continues at coordinate 1,117 of DAISHS010000111.1, read as the reverse complement.
CACCACGCCGGGGCAGGTGACCTACCTGGTCGATCGCAACATCAACTACACCAACGCGTGCACGACCGACTGTCAGTTCTGCTCTTTTTATCGCGTGCCGGGGCATCCCGAAGTCTACGTGCGCACCAAAGCCGAGATCGGCGCCAAGGTCGAAGAGCTGATCGCCTGGGGCGGCACGCGCATCCTGATGCAGGGCGGCCACAACCCAGACCTGCGCATCACGTGGTACGAAGAGATGCTGCGCTGGCTCAAGGCCACTTATCCCGAAATCGAATTGGACTGCTTCAGCCCGTCGGAGATCGAGGCGATTGCCAGGATCGAGGGCATAACGATGGAAGAGGTTCTGCAACGCCTGCAGGCGGCCGGGCTGGACGGCCTGCCCGGCGGCGGCGGCGAAATTTTGGATGATGAGGTGCGCAAGCGCATCACGCCCAAGAAGACCCGCACGGCGGAGTGGCTGCATGCGATGCGCATTGCCCAACGCCTGGGCATGACCACCTCGGCCACCATGGTGATCGGCTTCGGAGAAACGCTGCAGCAGCGCATCAACTCGCTGAACAATCTGCGCGAGCTGCAAGACGAGAGCCTGGCCGCGCACGGCAACGGCTTCACGGCTTTTATTATGTGGACGGCGCAGCTCAGCACGACCAACAGCCTGGGGCGCAGCCGTCACCGGGCCAAATACGGCGCGAACTATGACGAATATCTGCACACCAATGCTGTCGCACGCATCTACCTGGACAATTTTCAGAACTTCCAGGCCAGCTGGCCGACGCAGGGATTGGAAACCGCGCGGCGTGCGCTCTACGCCGGCGCCAACGACTTTGGCAGCACCATGCTGGAGGAAAATGTCGTCAGCGCGGCCAACGCCTACACCGAAGAAAACCCGCGCATGACCGTCTACGATCTGCACGCGCAGATTCGCCAGGCCGGCTTCACCCCTGCGCAGCGCGACAGCCGCTATCGCCTGGTGCGCACCTTCGATCGGATCTACAGCGAGGCCGAACTGGCCCCAAAACCGTTCGTGACGCGACTTTCGCAAGCAGTCGCGAGGGCGGGATAAAGGAACACGCACGTGAAGCGATTGCGCACGTTTCTTGAAATGATTAAGTTCGAG